>NZ_MDGL01000023.1 GCF_002742265.1 Maribacter sp. 4G9 | reverse complement strand
TATTTTAGCCACATGTGTTAGGAATAAGATAATCATAGGCTTATGCAATCTAACTATTTTATCAGTTTTTCATCATAATTCGAACTAATATCGAACTAACTTCCTAATTCATTCTAATTAAAATACTATAAAATTATCCTTTCATTGATATTTACCATGTTTTCAACTTGAAGATTTAATACTTTTAAACAGTTCGGTTTTAAGGGAGGAGGTCAATGATAATAATTTTATGAATTTAGCAACGTCCTAAAACGGGTAAGGCTACATAAGATGATTATATAATATTTGAGCTTTTACAAAAACAGAATACTT
>NZ_MDGL01000022.1 GCF_002742265.1 Maribacter sp. 4G9 | reverse complement strand
ACGCCTTTTAAACGACGGTAGAAATTCGTCTGCGGTACCCGGTCACTTAATTGGAAATTATTGAAAAGCTTCTCTTGATAATCCTTTTTACCCTGCATACCTAAAGTTACGATCCTTTTACGGATCGGCAAGATCGAAATGCCCCTTTTT
Source organism: Maribacter sp. 4G9 (assembly GCF_002742265.1). Classification (GTDB taxonomy): domain Bacteria; phylum Bacteroidota; class Bacteroidia; order Flavobacteriales; family Flavobacteriaceae; genus Maribacter. The sequence goes on along the minus strand of NZ_MDGL01000022.1, from coordinate 39,899 downwards.
TTATAACTTGTGCAACAGGCACAACGTGTATAAATCATTGGGCAATAAGTGGTTAAATGAACATTACAGTTATAAATAAACATTACGGTAAACTGAAAATGAAGTGCTTAGAAATGCCAACGCTTCATACACAAACCGTTGTAGTGTCATAAAACGAACCTTTTTCGGCACAGAGATAATCGACCTATACAACAAGTCCAAGGTTTTTGTCCATATCCAACTCAAACTTTCCATAGGGGTTCACATGGGCATGTATCAATGGGCTCAATGCACGATAATCTTCCTTGTCAAATCTTTCCATCCATCCGTTTTCGGCCACCACACGTTGTATCATAAGTGTATTGACATAAACCAGGCAGTTCTGAAGCAGATGTAATGCCAGTACAGACAGTTCCTGCTCTTCCAAACGGTTCGATGAAACCTCGCCACTTTTTCCGAAAAAGATGAAACCGTTCGCAGAGTTCCAATTCTCTATCACATTCAGGCCCCCGTGTATTTCCCTTCGAACATTTTCATCGGCCAAGTAACGGCAAAGGAATATCGTTTTCACGGCCTTCCCTAATTCCTGAAGGGCCCTGTAGGTCGGATGGCTTTCGTTTCCCCTAGTGAACCTTTTCAAAATCGATTCGGGGTCGGCCGTTCCCTGTTCCAGAGCGGCTGTGTATTTTACCATTTCATCATATTGCCTTTCTATGATTTCCCATTTAATGCCCCTATTTAGTATGGGCAAAAGGTTTTTGAGCTCTTTCTTTAGGGAAATATCCGGAAGGTAAAGTTTCTGTGAGGCGATGCTCTTCAACCTTGGCATCAGCTCAAACCCCAATAGCCTGCAAAAGGCAAAGGCGACCTCGCTCTGGCCATGGGTGTCCACAAACTGTTTTTCAACCTTCATATCGGTACAGTGCTTGAGCACCCCCTCTATCATATTTGCCACCTCAGAGGAGGAGCATTTCTTCAGTTGGGAATAGATACAGGTTGAGCGGGTGTCGACATGCCAATAGATCATTACACCTTTTCCCCCGTACCTTATGTGCCATTCCGTCATCAGGTTCTGGTCCCAAGAACCAAACTTCTTTGAATCCGAGGCACATGAGGTGGTGGCCTCGCCCCAAAGTTTGGTGTCCTTGACCAAGAATGTCCCATTGGCGACTTCCCTGATCGCCCTACGCAGGGAATCCTTATGGATATAGGCGTTCTTGACATGGCGGAGCTCCTTGTAACTGACTTGGTTGCCCGATGCCAGACGATTGAGCCCCATATTGGTTCCAAGGCCGTAGAGCACCAAAAGCAACCTTTTCCTGAGCTGTTCGGGCGACAACCGTTCCGAAGTCCTCACACTTTTGAACGATTTTGTAAAGCTGGACCAACTGTCCGCCTCGCGAAGTATATCCAAAAGGGAGGTCATTGGCCATTTGGATTGGACCTCTCCCTTGAGCGCACTTATATTAGGTGGATCCATGAGAGGATCCGAGGGAGAGAGTACGATATTCTTAACTCCCGACTGCCTTAACCTTACATATTTGTTGGATGGCAGGTTCTCGTTCAACATTCTCAATGCGGTCTCCATTTCTTCCTTCAGTCCGCTAGTAAACTCTGCCGGGTCGTTCTCAACGCCCAACCGGTCATAGTAGAATTTCCTGTTAATATTGAAATCCATGGGAACGTCCTCATCGGGATTACGGTATTTATCCGCCCCTTCCACCCATATCTCCTTGCACCGAAGTCGTTTTCTCAAAGCTTCGAGGACGGCTATTTCATAATCCACTCGGTCCATATCACCTTTGCCCATCCCTTTGATAAGTTTTATAAAACTGGGCCTGATAATATCCGATGTGGGAACCGAACCATCGGCAAGAGAAAACTTTGAGTTGTGTACTGGGTTCTCCATGAGCCAGTCGATGGCATCCAAGATGGGCGCGTGTGAATCATTATTTGACCTAAAGGTCAGACTGCCCAATATCTGTGGCACCATTCTCCGATAGTGGGAGGAATAACTGGAACGCACCAAGTTGTGTATCTCATTTTTAAAACCCTTTCCGGAATATTTGTGCTCTTTGACGATATCGGAGAGTTTCGCTTTGCTGGCAATTGGAAATATTACTTTGGTGATGGTGCCTTTAGGGTCTTTCAATGATGCCTTAGCAATTCGTGCCAAAAGTGTCGTCTTGCCATAGACCCGTTTCATTTCCTTTACCAATACGGTCTCCACTTTCTTTTTCGCCTTCTTTGATAGCTTTCCCACTAGGAGGATGAACAGGTCCACAAGGTCATCGATGATTTTCTGCCTTCTGACATAAAGAAAGATGCACATCAAGGTATCCCTTATGTATGGTGGGTGCCGCCTTATTTCCCAGGCCGACTCGGAGGCTATCCTTTTGTAAAGCCTTTCCCGAATCTTGGGATGTATCCCGCCGATTTCTTTTGCGGGCAATCCGCAGTCCTCGATAAACGACAATTTGTCCAGTTCGCTGAGAATGGTAGCTAGACTGGTACGGCCAGGGTCGGAACGAATCCAGGTGAACGAACCATTTTCATGTGGTTCACTTCTAAGGCAGCGGTCGAACAGTTCAGTCGTTCCTCTTCCCAAAAGTGAGGCAACATGGGTGAACAGCTTATTTTCAAAGTCGGCAAAGGCAGACGCTATTTCTCTGTAAAGGGCATTTTCCGGAGGACACTTTAACCTTTTCTCGAAATACCATTTTTTGGCAAGATCGTTCGCCTCTTCCTTTTGGATGCCTGTCGGGAACAATTGGTCGCACATCAAAAATCTCAATTCTTGTTGGTCGACTGCGCCTGGACGTCCAATTTTTAAGAACATCAGAATCTCTGAACGGTGCCTTTTGGCCGTACTTGACATCCAATTATAATCTTTCAAAATCGATGGATTCGTATGTAATTGGGTACAGAGATGATCGATCAAATCAGATCTTATGTCCTTTTCTTTCGATATGAAGGCACCGGTTTCCGAATAATTCTTTAACTGCAGTGCAAATGCCAGTTTATGTGGGTATCTCTTGTTTTTAAGTAGTTCTGCTTCGTCGTAACTTATAAACCAGTTTGTGCTTAAATTGTCTTCCATTTTTGACTTTTTGACAATTTAAGGATTATGCTAAATTACCAACCCTTGTATTTATGGGGCTTATGAGCTGAATTGATACTTTTCGTAGCTATGAGGTCACTACCCCTTGTTGTAGGAAATTTTCATTTTTGTCCACTAATATAAAATTGATTTTTTATGAAGCAATGAATTGCAAATTCACTTGCATCAAAATGTGGCTTTGGAATCTTTGTTAATGAGTGCCATTCCCAAGATTCGCATTTATCTACTTCTTTTACTTCTAATTTTCCTTCATAATCATTTGTAAATAAATTAATCGATACATAATGTTTGTTTTCCTTAATATATGTTCTCAAATTATTTGTAACACATATTACTTTTGGATTCTTGATTTTTAATCCAGTCTCTTCATAAACCTCCTTGATTGCGGCTTCTTCAAATGTTTCGCCATTCTCAAGATGTCCTCCCGGGATTGAATAAAATGGTGAATGACTTCCTTTTCTTTTACCTATTAAAATTTCATTATTGTCATTTTGAATTATCACTCCAATACCAACTTTTGGTCTATTCATATTCCATTGGTTTTATATTATCGTTTATTTAGACCTTAATCTCTTTTGCCTCTGATTATTTGCCCATCTCTAGTTTTCAATACTTTTTCTTTAGAAAGATGTTTTGACAGTTCTTCTGCAGCAACTTTCATTTGTTCGGCAGTAGGCTTAAAATTTTCTGGTTTTGTATATTTCATAATCGTTTATTTAATCCTTTCGAATAATTTGTTGAAAAGCTTCTAGAACTTCCACATCGGCAGCCTCCATAATCTTATCATGAACAGTATTTAATTGCTCTTCCACATCAATGTCGGGGTTGTCGTTTAATTTTGCCATAATCTGTATTTGTGATTCCAAAATCGCCTGAAGGTATTTTTGATTAAGGATGTTTTCACAAAGAACATTGATAAGAAGCTTGCTAACATCCATTTGATGGTTCTGCCCTTCAATCATTTTTAAGATATCCTCTGTTTTCATGCTTATATTGTTTATTCAGGGTTTCAAAATCTACACTTTATATTCAGGATTCGGCACCTGACTTTTGAACTCGTTCCAAAGACCCTTCCAATCTTCATCGGAAATCCTAACCGGTTCCGGGACCCCGGGCATCGATGCCAAAAAACAACGCTCGAACGGTTGACCGTACAAAAGATTTTGATAAGCCTGTTCGTTGGCCACGAATTCGCTGATCAGTTCCGAATGGGTCAGCTCCTTTTTTTGGTCCACCCGATTGTCGATGTAAAAGGTCATTTTCATAACTATGGATTATTTTTTCTTATACCCCTGTGGGGCTTTCTTGGCGCTTATCTTCTTCGCTAAAAGTTCCAATCCTTCACGGATGGCATCCCCTTGGGTATAGGAGTAATCCCCCTGCTGTTCCTTGGAATAGGTTATATCGTCCAAAAGTTCCACCGATTCCTGAAATATGTACAAACGCCTGTACACTTTTAGGGGCGCTTCCTCAATCGGTGCGTCTTGTTGCTTCGTTTTGGCACTGCCCTTGTTCTTTTTGCTTCCTGCCAATAAATTATCTATGCTCATAGTGAATTGTGTTTTCTGATTTTTCGTTTTACTTCCTTGCCAAGGTTCATATAGTCGATGGTTCCATGACATCTTTTGTCAAATTCAAAAATGGTCTTTTTCTCGAACTGTGAATTTTCGATAGCCGTATTGTTGCGTATCCGGGTATCGAACAGGGCAACGTCCCAGCCATTCTCCTTGATTTCCTTTTCAATGTGCTTGCTTATTTTCAAACGTTCGTCATAGTGGGTCAAAAGCAATCCTAGAATGGAAATATCGGGATTAAGCCCGTTCTTGATTTTCGTTATAAAATCAAGCATGATGGTAATTCCATCAATGCTGAATCTTGAAGCTTTGATGGGAAGGATCACGAAATCCGAACATGCCAGGGCATTTATCGTAACAAGGCTAATATCGGGTGGGCAATCGATAAAGATATATTCATAGTTGCCCTTGATCTTGGAAATGGCCTTGGAAAGGATCATTTCCCTAGAAAACTCGTTTTGAATCTCCAAATCGACACCCGCAAAATCGATTGTTGCAGGCAACAGGTCAAGGTTCTTCCGTACATTGACAACTTCAAAGGGTCTGCCCATAAAAGCGTCATAGATGCTTGTTTTCGGGTCTGCTTCCCCAAAATTACGTGATAGACTGGACTGCTTGTCCGCATCCACCATCAGGGTCCTACCGCTCAATGCCGCTTGGGCGGCCAAGTTGATGCAAGTGGTCGTTTTACCGACCCCCCCTTTTTGGTTCATTATAGCTGTTATGCTCATTGTGTTCTTAGCTTTTACCATACAAATATAATATGTTTAGTATATATAGTATGCTATACATACTTTATTTACTTAATAATTTCTTTCATAACCTTTCCACAACTGTTGCAACCGATGTTAAGATTGGGTGCGCCCCAAACATTGGAACATCCGCAAGAGTATTTTGACTTTATGGGTGTCTTGGGCTTTGTGAACGTATGGGTAACGGTCAGATCCTTTATCTGTTCGTACAGGGGCGAATCATCGTTCAAAAGGTTGACGATTTCGGGGTTGACCTCTAGATACAGCCCTGCGAAAATTTCATTGTTCATCAGTTCCTCGGTAGCTTCCAAGAATAGACCGTCCTCAATGGGATAATCGTTCATGTTCTGACCTACGGTTTTTCCCCCTGGCTTTCCTGTTCTGCTCGGCATCAATCCCACCTCTATCATTTTGTTCGCCCATTCCTTGTTGTGGTATCCCGCCTGGGAGGGTTTCCCGTAATGGTACTGCCAACCGTGGCACATTTCGTGTACGATGGTCTGGCATATTTCCAATAAAGGGAACTTTACGAACATGGCGGGGTTCAACGCCAGTTCGTCCGTTTCTTGGTCCTGAACGCTGAACCAACGTTTATGCGCATAGTGTCCGAACACGTTCTTTCTTCGGGTTACGACTATAAGACAATCCTTGATCGTACCACCGAAAAGCGCATCGTTATAATGGTCGAACACGTATTGGAACAGACCGTAAAATTTTGATGAGGGTTTATTTGAATTTTCCATTGAATTAAATTTATATAGTACTATATATTTTTACGCTACATACTACACTTATATAGTATATTTAGTACTCTTGGTTTTTTATAACAGTTTCAACTGTTCCCCGTGTTTCAGGGCTTCATCCAACTGACGTTGGTAATAGTCCACATGACATTCAAGCATCGGGGAAACGTTCAGGTAAAAATTCGCATCGTAACCCATGGACAGATCATAAGCGGATATTGCTTCGTCGCCCTTTTCCCTGACTTCTTCAAGTCGTTCGGTCGCATTTCTCAAAAGTTCCCGGATCTCCGATATTGATTCCTTTGCCATAATCTTTTAATTGACCACATACTATATATACTAATCCTATATAGTATGTGGTATATACTTAATATTCGCTCGGTAATAACAGGGTTTTGGTGGTGTAGTAAAACTTGATTTCCTGAATAGGTATCGTCAAGGTATCGTAGTGCTTGGATTCAAGTGTATTGCCGTTACCGTCGTCATAGGTTATATCAATACCTTTTCTTGTACGCACCAATGTTACCGTGATAAATGGGTTTTTGGGTTCAAGTTCCCCACATACCAGACCGATCCCATAAATGAACCAATGGGGGAAATGGTTGATTGCAAGCCAGTACACCCCTTCGGTATAGCTGAAATCGATTGTCTCATTGGTATAAAGTTCGTCCCCGCCCTGAAACCGTTCCAAGGCTGCCTTTATCTCCCTTTCTTTTTTGTGTTTCGTATTTCCCATGACCGTTATTTGATTTCGGTTTCGGAAATGAACGGATGGAAACAAGGGCTTTTTGGGTCGTCGATAGGATTTCCCAGTTCGTCCAGTTCAATAGGGGAGAATACCTCAATCTGTTTAATGTCCTGATGTATTTTGATAATCGAAGTCCGCACACCGGTTGGAAGATTTTTGGTGTTCTTGCGATTCTTGGGCATAAGCCCGATGTATTGTAGAAAACTGATTAAATTTGCCATGATTCTATATGTATTATAGGATTATTAATTAATTTTTTGGGGGCGAAACTTTGGACGGAGACGCCCCCTTTTTAATGCTTCCTATTCGGAAGCTTTGCTTTCAGGTGTTCCCAACAACAATACCTCGCTTGCTTCAACCTCCGTAACATAGCGTTCGTTTCCATCGTCGGTAGTGTAGGAACGTGTTTTAAGCTTCCCTACGATTCCCAGCTCTTTGCCCTTATTTGCATACTTCTCGATAATCTCTGCGGTCTTGCCCCAAGCGACTACGGTATGCCAATTGGTATCGGTTTGCTTTTTTCCTTCCTTGTCCCTGTAGGTTTCGTTGGTTGCCAATGAAAAACGGGCCACTTTTTTACCACTTTCAAGGTTAGTGATGGTAGGGTCTTGCCCTACGTTCCCGATCAACTGTACATGATTTTTGATACTGCTCATAATGATTGTTATTAAAGATTAATACTAGGTTTTAGTTACATTTCTAATTCATACTAAATATACTATATATATACAGTATATGCAACATATTTAACGTTTATTTTTATATTATCTTACTGTTTTTCAATACTTTAACATTTTAAAATGAAGTGTAACGGAGTTTTATTTAGTACCCTTTAAGGAGGTTATCATTTCCCGAATACGAAGTTAGCCCCTCCGTCGATGCTGTAACACCTGGCTTTGATTGGCACGCAAAAGGATTTTGGGAGTATGCGACCGAATCTAAAAATTGGGTGGGATCCCCTGCAAGAGGGGCAATCCCATTTTTAGGAAAATCATTGCAGCTTGCCAAACCTCAAAGGCTACTTTTGCCGTCGATGGAAGGACAACGAGCTGTTCGGAATAGAAATGATAAATATAATCTTGAGCAAGGTTGATCTGCGTACTCTTGGGTTGTCCCCCAAGAGTATTTTTCCGGCGTGTGTTTTTGGGGAAAAACCATGACGGAAAATAACCCGATAGGTTAGCGGCACCCAACTTGCGACTTCCGCTTTCTTTTAGGCGGGGTAGTGTAAGCAACATTTTAAAAAGCACAACTTAATTGCTAAAACTTGCTTCTATGTTGGCATTAGTTGTTTTTTGTCCACCTTTTATGCACTTTCAAAATCGCCTTAAAACGAGGTTTTTTTGGCTCAAAATATCTTTTGTAATTTTTATTTTCAACGATGTTTTTTATCTCCAGTTTATATTCCTTTTTGAAACTTTTAGTGTCAATTTTGTTTTCTAGGTACAATCGGCATGCTCTGTCATAATGATTGAAATAATCTTCGAGTATGGAATAAAAAATCTTTTCGTGGGCACTTAAATCTTCTTTTGGTCTTTCTAATTTGAAATTCCTTAATTGGAGTCTAAAATCGTCAACTCTACTTCTAGCGTTACTTATTGAATTCCTTATCTCAATTTCCGTTACACCTTGCGATAGTCTAATCGCCTCTTCGGCTTTTAAATTAGTCTTTCGATTAACATTTCGATTAGCTATTCGGTCCCAAACGCTTATTATTATCGCTAAAGAAGATATTGATATCGTTATGATTTCAGTTAAGTCCAGTCCCCAAATCAAGTCAACTATCTTTTTGGTTTGAACTCATTTATAATGTCATCTATAACATCATTTATGTCGGAGTTGTCACTTTTATACTTTTCTTCTTCTAACCTGGCAACTATTTCAATCCTTTTAGAAAGCGGTAATTCCCTCAGTTCGCGTTTAATCGAAACAGCTTCAGTAAGTTTAAGGTTCGTTCTTTTAAGTCTAAGAATAATGTCTTTATAATCCATAATTTCTGTTTTTGGTTAAATCTTCAAAATTAATGCCAACGTCTCGGCTCGATCTGTTGCGGAAAATGTCCGTAGGACTTTTCCGTCTAGGGCCAAAGTTAGCTAATTGCGCTGATTTCCGTTTAGGAAATCCGCAGCAATGGATTATAGGGATTGTTGGCGGTAGTTATATTTTGTTATCCAGATTAATTTTTATAAATTTTGAGGTCATAAGCTTAATTAGGTATTGACCTTCCAGTAAAGAGTAATATTGTGGTTGATAGTCTTCATTATAATTTCTCTTAAATTCATGGTCTAGAACATAAATATCGTAGATATTCTTTCTGTTGTTAGAAATTTTGGCTTTGACAAGATTTGATTTAAGGAATATCTGTAAACTTTCGGATGTCAGTTTAGTATTATTAGTTCTCCAATAACCTTTTCCATTGGATGCTGAGTTAAAAACGATTTCGAGCTTTTCTTTATTTTCAAAAAGGAATATTATTGAATCTCCTTTTGATAATGGTAATTCCTTGGAAGTTGAAACTAAAGATAGATAAGGATATCCATTATGATTGGTGAACGTTAGTCCTAGAAATTCTAAAGCAAAATCAGCCTTATGTCTATATAAGTGAAAATATTGTGTTTCCTGTCCTGCTATTTTTGTAAAACAAATTGTTTTTTCATCGGTGAATTCATCTGTCAGTAGGCCTACTTCTGTTTGATTCAATTGTTCTTTATTCTGTTCAAATAATTTGTTTTCTATAAATTGATTATTTTCTATCTTAATGACAGATAAAATTTGTTCATTTAGTCCAATCGAACCACCTGTTTCAAGGTAAATTTTTTCTAATTGTCCAGAAAACGGTAGGCTTATTGAAAGAATTCCCGACCCATGAATAAGTGAACCTACAGTTAAAATTGTTTCCTTGGCTCTGAAATATTGACCAGGTTCCACAAAAATATCTTCTATCTCAAAGCTGTCTGATTCAGGAATGTATTCAATTCGTGAAGTGAAAAATGGTTTTTTTAAGAAAATTTTTTCTCCATCTATTTTTGATTCTAGTTTTTTCTCTTGGTTTTTCTCTTGGTTTTTGTTGTTTGAGAATAAAGAAAAAAGTCCCATTTATTTATGATTTAATTCTGGCTTATAACAATTTATATAGTTGATATTTAATAAGTAGCAAAATATCAATTTCATACCGAAATTTACTTTTTCCAGTTCATTTTATTCAACTACGCTTAAAAATCATAAAATGTTATAGGGAATTACCGCCAACAATGGGATAGCATCAATGATGCTATCCTGCCTATAAGACTAAGTTAAAAAATTAATGAAAAAGTCATCGTTTATTCCGCCGATAAAGGTTTAAAACCATATTCGCACAAGATTTTGGAAATACCCTCAAAGTGCTTTGCCGGCAATGCCCTGCGCTCGTTAATGGAATGTTGTATGGTTCCTTCCGGTACCCCTGATTCCCTTTCCAATAATCTGATATTGATAAGCGGCCTATCTTGAAGCCAGCGCAATAGGTGTTGTTCTGCATAGTTCATGTTCAAATGTACGCATTTGCGTACATATAATCAAGATCAATTTTGATTGTTTATTCCGATAAGCGGAAAAAAAGGGGCTATATAACCCCTTCATCCGCCATTGATCTGTAGGTTTCCCTGGTGATTATCAGGCTATCTAGGACCACGATATCGAACAGTAGGCAGGCTTCTTTGATTTTTCTGGTCAGATCGATATCGGATTGCGAGAACTTGGTGCCCCCGCTTGGATGGTTGTGTATCAAGATCGCAGATTTTGTGTTGATGTGCAGGATGTTCCTCACGACGGCCTTTACATCCACTACGGTCCCGACATCCGAGCCAGAACTTACATGATGGATGTTTACCACCTGGTTGCTGTTGTTCAGGTGCAACACCTTGAATTCTTCCTGGTGGTCCATGCACTGCTCAAAATAGGGTCGCATGAACTCGGCTGCGTCCTGTGAACTCCCGATTTTTTTGATGAACTTTTCAGTGCGTTTGTAGGTAACGGTCAGTTCTCCCAGATAATCCCTAAATGTTGCGATTCTTTTCATGTTTTTAAATTTTAGATGAAACAATATTTGAACGGGTGTAAGTGGTAGTAAAATTTCAGCTCAAAAGGAAACTGAATAAAAAGAGGGTTTGCCCCTGATTATGCGGTAGTCTTTTGATGGGAATATTTTACGGGCTTAAATTTGTGCTATATTGATTCCCCCTTATTCCGATTTCTTTTTTAAGAGCGCAATGGCAGGGCAAGTGCAACACTTTCGCAATGGTCCCGTGAGGATCCACCTCGTAGCAATGATGGCGTAGGGCAGGGGTGGTCCCCCGGGAGAGGAATGGAGAAACGTCTTGCTCTTGTGTGCGGTTGTGAGGGGGTTGGAAATTTAGTAGGCGGTAAGACTTCCGGATGCGACCTGGTCTTGCGGGTCGCTCGGATGGTCTTAAGAGACGGATAGATTTCCAACTTCCGCAGCAACATTGGAAAGTACATCAGGGATAGTCGTGAAAATCCATTTAACGGGGTTCTTAGCATGTTTGGGACGAGGAAGCGACAAGACGCTACCGCAAGCCCATAAGCTGTTTAGAACGGCTAGAAATGATTGCAGCAATAGCCCGTCAGATGCCCTGCTTATCTTTCAGGACAACATTTCTATATTCCTTCAAAATAGCCTCATACAATAGCCCCAAACGACTATGGAAACTCTCTGTCATATTGATAGCGAAACCATTGAACCCGACCTGTAGCGTTTCCCCTTTTTCCACCATCCCGTACATCAAATAGTTCTTTTGATCGTCATTGGATCCCTTGTCGGCCATCCGTTCGAAAGGCTGTGCGGCAAAACCCAGACGGCCTGGACAATGACGGTTCAGGCTGTACGAAACACGAAAGTCGATCCCCTTATAATCTTTGTAGTACTCCATTTGTTCTCCATTGCCAAAGCGATCTAAGGTATTGGGGGCTTGTACCAAATATAGGGTGCTGTTTCCAAACAACGAAAATACAGGGGATAATCCAGTTCTTTGTAAGAATTAACTATATTTGTTTAACATCTTTTTTGTAGGTATTTTATTGCGATTATCATCGTTTATTCGTAAGATATTGCCGATAAAATGCAATTTTTGGCTGTTTTCATAGTTAGATAAAGGCTTATAAACCTTTAAAATTTAACAATTATGAAAGCAAAAAAGTTATTTTTGGCCATGGCCATCGTATTCGGATTAGGTGTATTCGCATCTTGTGAGAACACATCTACCGCAGAAGAGGACCAGCTCTATGAGCAGTCCATAGATAAAGATGAGATTAAAGAAGAAGACGTTATGTGAGTTATTGGCGGTGGTCGGTATCGTAGTGGTATCGACCCTGCCTTATTTTCATGATGTCATTACCGACCAATCCGGAACAAGAGAGGGAATTCCGATAATTGGGGCGGAAGAACTTTTTACGGATTCCCAAGGTAAAATAATGGGGTTTAGTTCATACCGCATATTCCTTTATACGCTTATGATCTATCTTTTCGCCCATATCGGTTTTGTGGGCTGGATGATGGATGCCAAGGGCAAATTCTATCGTATTGCATTGGCCGTTCCGGTTATTTTGAGCGGCTATACTGTTGCTGTTATCCTCTTCAACGCCAAGGAAACCACCTTTAATTCCACAAGCACAAAATTTTATATTACCATCGCGGCAACAATAGGTGTTCTTGCCGCCTACATTCTCGACCACAGAAGTAAGTTGAACCTTAAAAAAGGGGAGGGCGAACATGCGGGTTCTTAGATCGGTCATTAAGTTTTTGGCCGTGGCCAAAAAGAGCCTTTGGCTCTGGTTCGACGCGTTCAACGACGACAAGTTGTATGCGCTCAGTAGGACCGATGTTTTCCAGAAATACATTGACTTCAAGATTGACGACATTGAGGAATTTGCAGCGATATATACCTATGAACGTCATGATATCATGGGTAGATTGGACGATAGGGAAAGTAAGGAAAAGATGTACAGGGAAGTCCATCAGATGTTATTGGAACTAAAAGATAAGGGCGCATTAGATCGCTAGATCTGAAGCCAGGTACTTTTCCATTCTTACACCTGTACTGAATACATGTTTGCGCACCAATAAGGCTTCTTGTTTGGCAGATTTCGGATTACCGTGGTATTCCATTTCAAAAAAGAAAGTACCGAGCGAATAAAGCACGAACAAACGGTCTTTCTCCCATAGTTTGGTTATCAGGGCGCCATGGAGCATGATCTGGGCCATTTGCTCTTCGTTGCTCAATATCAAGAAATCATAAAGCTTCATTATGGTTAGGTTTACTTCAAGATATAGGCAAAAACATGGGAATTTCCATACACTACAAATAAAAGCATTTTAAATCTATTTTTATACGGACGTAAGATTTTTTCGACAAACTCAATATCGCCTAGTCGGTACTTGTTGAATCTCGGGCCATCGAAAAATTCCAATTGTGCATTGCGATCATAATCGATCATGGTCCTTTTCAATTGGACTTCTTTATCTCATAGCTCATTTTGCCGGTATCCACCTTGATGTCCAATGGACCATCGGTCCCATCCACCAATTTGATAACGGCGAATATTTCACTTGGCAAAAGAGTCCTTAGCTCTTCCATGTGCCCTCGCCCGTTTCGCACAACATCAACCTGCGTTCGATCTATTATCGTGTATTTATATATACTTCCCATCCCTTATTGTGCTTTGTATGGTATTCAATGACTGGGGCTTTCATGTTGTATCAGTCAATTCTTATTGCTCTGGCTAAAGTAATTATTAAAAACCATCAATATTTGACTCTCGTTTTTATTTTTTTGTGAACTTTGACAGGCTTGGCCTTATGGCAAGATTGGGAGCATGTCTTCAAAAAGCAAGTGGGCCATGAATCGCTAGACTTAATGAATTTAATATCATGAGAAAAGGTTACGCAAAATATTTTGGTAATTTGGTCAAGGAGAGGGGGCAGCCCAACTTGTCGGACGATCAGTACCGAAGGATGATGAACATTGTTTTTTTGGATGGTATGCTTGCGGGAATCGATGATATAAGAAAGCCTTTGGCCGGAACCCGGGAGGCTCATAAATATGATATGGATTATTTCAGGATAGACCGAAAGCTCACGGAGATTACGGGCAATTTGGAACCACGGGCTTTGTTGGACGAAATGCTAAATTTGGATAATCGATGATGGGTCAAAGCCGAAAAAAAATTCTCAACTAATTAATAACATCTACATCATTGTGTTCTTCAGAAATATTTTCTGGCTTCCGGAGACAATGATGTGGGGGTTTGTGGAGAAATTTTATTGATCTAAATTCAAAAAACAGAAAGGGTAGGGGTCTATCGCTAGATTATATTTTAATATTTCATAGTGTAAATGGTGGCCATTGCTCTTTCCAGAGTTTCCGACGAAACCTATGATTTTGCCCTTTTTGATGGCCTCTCCCTCACTAACTATTGAGCTGTGCATATGGGCGTAGCGAGTGGTAAAACCATAATCGTGCTTTATGATTACTTGGTTGCCATAGCCGTCATTTGAGATTATGACTTCGATAACGGTTCCGGCTGCGCTCGCATGTATCGCCGTTCCTTTTTTTGAAGAAATGTCGATGCCTAGATGCCTTTTGGTCTTGTTGTCTATGGGGTGGAAACGCTTGCCGAACTTAGAGGAAATACGTTTTAGTTTTTTTGGGTTGAGTGGATTTATCGATGGTATAAATTCAAATCTGCTTTTGTAATAGGCATAGTTCTCCCCGAGAATATTTATAATCTTCATAACCTTTACCGTATCCGAAGCTTGCGACAAAGATTTTACCACCAAAGAGTCTATCGTTTTGTTTTCTTGAGCAAAAGAGACTTGGATTATGAATAGAAAGAAGATTGAAAAAAAACACTTCATTATTTTAAAAAAGTTGCCCCTCAATTCATGAGGGGCTAATCTTTGATCTTGTAAATTAAGAACGGTCCATAAACCGTTATATTTTTTCCCTGGTCGATTTAAGTATGTCGGTTCCACCACCGCTTGTTACGTACCTAAATTCCCCGGCACCATTCGGGAGCCTGTAAAGAGGTTCTTCTCTTATACCCTGCTCTAGTTCAACAAGAACGTTAATATTTGAATTGGTATAGAAATCATATTTAAATATGGCGGTAAAATAATCGGGGGCTGATTCATTTGCCCTTATTACGTTTAGATAGTCTACTTCATTCGTGTTCAAGTCATAATAGAATTGAAAAGAATAAAAATAGAGGTCAAAACCATTATCAACCTGAATAGTCAAATAATTCATGCCATCAACAAAATTTTCGATAGTTAAATCAAATGAATTGTTTCCAGAAACGGTTGAGCTTGATAAACTTGTGCCGTTTATACTGCCATCAACATTGTTTTCCAAAAGAAAAGTTCCCTGACAACAACTAATATTCGGAACAATTGACGAAATTGTATAGGAAGGAAAATCAGTATCTACAACATCAAATGAAAAATTTAATGCTGTGTCGGTTCTAGACACCAAACTATAATCTACATTAAAACTTTCCACTGGTAACGGCTCTTTGTCGTTGCAGCTATAAAAGCCCACGATAAACAGAAATATTAATATTTTTTTCATAATAAGACGTTTAATATATATTTAACAAAAATCATACCAATTCATTATGGCGCTGTTGTTATAAATCGTATTTGATATGTTACGGTTTGAAAACCATTTGTAATGGTGAATAAAAATTGGTCAAAGTTACCCGCGCCTACACCTGCTCCAATCCTGGCATAATTAAAAAGAATTGTGAAATCTTGATTGTTGGGTATATTAACAAACGTGTCTTCCGGTGTTGCATTAACGGATGAGGGTGTGCCTATGGAATTAATGATAAGATAGTTTAGGTTTATAGCATCAATTTGCCCACCGCTTCCGGTTTGCTCCCACTTCATTTTTAAATCCCCCGTAAGTTCTGGATTGGTTTCAATAAAATTATTAGAAAATCCAACATCTAGATCCCTGAATGTCCTATTCCCATACAGATATGTATCTGGAAGGCTCCAAGTATTAACCGTCAAAAAGGGGTCTACTTCAACATCTATATTTACGGTCTTTTCAATGAAATCTCCATTAGAAGCGGTAAGCCTATATTTTATAGCGTGGCCACCTACGGACGTGCCAGTATATTCGCCCGAAAAAGAACCGGGGACAATGCCCGCTATTATCTGGCCCTGATTATAGGTTACACCGTTATAGGCTAAAGTTCCTGTTCCCGTAGATGTGAACGAAAGCGTATAGGTTAATGGTTCCGTGCCCGTTTGGGTCAAATTAAAATTCTGTGTAGCGGGGTTGTTCGCTTTAATGCTAGTTAATGTCGTCGCTGCCGAAAAATCAAATGTTGTCACATTGTAGGTAATCGTTACCGTTTTGCTTACGGGCAAACCATTTGAATTTGTCAGGGTTAATGAAATTTGATGTTGACCAGAGGTCGAACCCGTATAATCCATAGAAAAGGCAAGGCTTGTAATGTTGGGTATGGTCTGCCCTGCTGAATACGTACTGCCGTTGTATTCCATAGTTCCTGTACCCGTAGAGCTAAATGTAAGGCTATAAGGGGATTGCCCTCCACCTGTTTCAGTAATAGTCGAATTAATGGTTATCGATTCATTTAGATTTGCTGTGCTCTGTGATGTTATTGGATTAAAATCAAAAGTACCCGCACTAAAGGTCAGCTCTCTTTGAACTATTACGGTTATCCCATTGGCATTTTTTAACGTGAAAACTATATCGTGCTGCCCTACGGACGTGCCAGTATAATCAAACGAAAAAGCTAGGACTGTTAAATTTGGAATTATTTGACCGGCTGCGTATGTAGTTCCGTTATATTCGACCGTTCCATTTCCAGTAGAACTAAAAGTTAAATTATATGGTGGTGCTGCGGGTCCAATTTGAGTTATACTTGAATTAAAGGTAACTTTATTGTTTATAAATGTAGATGTGGTAACAGGAACTGGGTCAAATTCAAATGAACCACTATTTACATTTATTGTAACCTCTCCTTCTTTTTCAACCCCTGATTCGTTACGAACGA
Organism: Maribacter sp. 4G9; assembly: GCF_002742265.1. GTDB lineage: Bacteria > Bacteroidota > Bacteroidia > Flavobacteriales > Flavobacteriaceae > Maribacter. The sequence continues at coordinate 22,899 of NZ_MDGL01000022.1, read as the reverse complement.
AAAACTTAAGTCTAACGAGTTGTTGGGTTTCTATCGAAGCTGTCCAAGAAAAATTGCCTAGAGAAACATTTGTCAAAGTGCCTGCCTGGACTGGACTACCACCAGAAGTCATGGTTATGTTCCCTTCCTCTATCACATATCGCATTTGATATTGGCCACCGCTTCCCTGATTTTCGTTTAAGGTAAAATTGACGTTTACATCCTCTCCAACAAAGGCAGAATTTTTGGCGGGGTCTGCAGTAAAGGCAAAATCAACAACGTTTACATTGTAGGTCAGTGTATCGTTTTTAACTTGTCCGTTGCTATCCCTTGTAGCGACAACCAACTTTGATTCCCCTGGTTCCAAAAGTTGAATATTGAAACCGTAGGTACCATCAATAATCGGTTCGTACTTTTCTTTTTCGATTTCTTGGCTTTCGTCTGCATTTGTTATTTCGCCACTTCCTTGAATAAGGAAAAAAGCCCTTTCATGCGTAACCGATTTATCTTTTCCGGTATTGAAAATGCTAACGGAAAATGACCTGCTTTCGTTAACATTAACCTGATTGATTGGTGTGGTCGCCTCGAGTGTATATTCATTATGCTTAACATTGTAAAGAATCTCGATGGTTTTCTCCTTTCCTTCCCCGTCCCTAACGGTAATCCGCACGTTATCTTGATTGACCGCGCCGCCTTTATAAAATAACTCCTTGCGCAAGGAATCAAACTGTATAAATTCATCATTTGGCAATTCATTACCATTGGCATCTAAATAAACACCCTCTCCGTCTAACACCTCGTATTTAAGGGAGTAGACGGCCGAGTTTACCACTTTTTCAGGTACTACCGTCAAAGTGGTTCTTTGAGCAAAGTTAATAGTGCTTTCTTCTTCGTGGCTTTCTTCCAGGGTAAAGTCAAAACTGGATATAATATTTACCTCTTTATCGCAAGCCCATATTACCAATAGCGCAACGGCCAAGGCGGCAATATATTTAATTGAATTTTTCATATCGTAGTGGGGTTTTAAAATAATGTGTATTTGACTCCTAAACCTCCATAAAATGATAGGTTTCCAATATCGCTGTTAAGATGATAAAATTCGTTGGCAACCCCCATCAAGGCGAATGTGTCGGAAATGAAATAAACCAATTCCCCACCAACAAAGCCACCATAGATAAGTTTGCTTTCTCCATCTACTAGGGCGCCATTGTCCAATTCGTTGTTTCCTCCGTTAAGGACTTCATAACCCACCAGACCGCCTCCCCCAAGGGCAAGATGGAACCTGTTGTATCTGTCTTGAACTAACTTATAAAAGTAACCTACATTGAGACTGATGTCGTTATAGGGAATGTCAACAAACGGTGTTTTTTCTTCGGCTACCGAAGCGAACAATGTAATCTGTAGTTCCCCGGTGTCCGTTAGGGTATTATAATATCCTGCTTGGACACCGAAACCGTTGGTTGTGTACCCTCCTGAAATTCCCAGACTGGATTCTTGGGAAAAACAAAGGGCTTGGACGGAGAGCATTAAAATGCAAACAATTTTCTTCATTTTTAAAGTTTTACGGGATTATTGACTAATTTATTATTGATACTTAACAACAAATCTCTTTCGCCGTTCTTTTCGGCCAAATCGATTTGAAATTCTTTTTTATCATTGATTGAAAACTTTTTGAAAACCATAATGAAATCCGCTCCCGTATTTCCCTTTACCCTTGTGGGTCTTTCATATACGAGAATAGGGGTCAATGGGATGCTCTGGTCGGTGCTTACGCCTTTATACCCCCTGGCAAGACGAGTATTTATGAAATCAACATCAAAGGTCTGCCCTCCGTCGTTTTCGAGCAATAAATGAAAATAAAGCTCGTCCTTGGCATAACTGATTTGTTTTAAGGTCAACTTGATGTTCCCGGACTTATTGAACGTCTTGAATATTTTCTTGGGCATATTGTTGACAGGTGCGCACCTTTGGTTTATATATGCGATCTTGTCGCTTACATAAAGCTTTTCCAAATCTTGTTTGGGTCCTTTTGCCTCTTTCCCTTCAGATGTAACTATACCTTCCGAGTAATACGAATCCTTGACCTTAACTATTTCTTTGCCCTCTTTTTTTCTTTCGGATTTAGGGTTATTCAGCAGATTGGCGGCACTTTCACTTAGAGCGATATGATGGTTTAGTTTGTTCGGGATACTCGCGTATTTGAGTAAAAACTCATAGCTGTTGCCGTCTTTTGTAAAAACGGTCAGGTTGGTGTTCTTTTCGACTTTATCCACCTTTAAATACCCAAGTCGGATGATTCTTTTACCGATCGCACTGCTATTTTTAGGTTCTTTGATAAAGTACTCTTGTTCGTTGCCCAAAATGGGTTCCTCTATTTCCGAAGGGAAAATCAATATTGTTGTATAGCCTTCCGATACCTCTATCTCTTTTTGGGCGAAAAGAAATAGGGGGAATATTAGTAGTATAAAAATTAAATTTTTCATCATAGTTCTTCAATTATATAAACGATTAGTTCCTGGTCATTCAGGAGCAATATTTTTTCATTTTCCTTTAGCCTTTTCTTTTGGAAAAAACCAGAAATAGCATCTATCGAACTGGAAAGTATTCTATTGGTAGTGATTTCATCCCCTACGGATTGGGCCGTGCGATTTATCGCCTCTGCCTCGTATCTTTTCCATAGTTCCCCCGCTCTTGTGGAATACATGCCTATCCTTCCATCCCTAATATCACGTACTTCCACTTTTAAGGGTACGTGCGCTATATTGGTGATCTCGAATAAAACTCTTGATTTATTGATGTTCAGATCGGCATATATAGGCGTACCTTTTTCAAAGGTTTTTCCCCCATGTCTAAAACTTTTGGTCAATACCATTTCGACCAGTTCCCCTGGCAACCTGAATTGGTCACGAAATATTGCGGCCCTTGTTTCTATTTTTTGGATCGTTGGTGTTTCGCTTACTTTTTGGTTGCCCAAACGTGCTTCCCTGGCTTTCTGTAATTTTTCCTCATAGCTCAATTTTGGAGTGTCGGGATAATTATTAGATTTGGCAACAGGGTTTTTTCTAGGTTTTTCGTTTGCGATTTCATTCTGTAGATCCTTGATGATCCTACTATCTTCTTCGTCATAAATACCGGAATCGTTCTTGGATTCGATTTCCGCGATTTGACTATTCAGCTTATCCCTATAAGCTTGTTCGGTTTCGGAAATCCCCGTGCTGTCTTTTGAAAAGAAATCGCTGTCAAAATCCAGATCGATCCCGTTGTCCCTTTCTTCCTTAACGCCGTAAGCCTCCATTTTACTTTCGTAGTTGGTAACCGGGCGACCGTCCTCGGGAAGCTCTAAAGTATTGGTTGTATTGACTTTTTCTATATCGTCCCCCCCGCTAAATATGCCATAGCACAAGATTGTGAAGGCAATCGCGCATAGCGAATAAATCACTATTTGTGGGGCTTCCAATTCCTTTATTCTTTCAATTAATCTTTCCATTTTACTCCGTAATTTCGCTGTACTGCGTTTCCCTGAAATTATAAATCATATATCCGTATGGGTTTTTGGGATAATCGGCCGCTGTCTTTTCAAAAGAGCCCTCGACGATTATTTTATAAAGCCTGGCATCCTTTTGGTTCGGTTTGTTGATAGCGACCAAAATGGCTGCCTTGAAATTGTTTTCATCGTTGGTAACAATGTTGATTTCCTTTACGTACTGGTCGGACGAGGACTGGATGAGATTGTTGTAATGCCCCCTTTTTGTATAGTCCTCATAAAGCCGTTTACCACTATCATCGATTAGCCAAAACGATTTTTCTATCTGCTCTTTATAATTGAACTGATTGACCGTATAAAAAAGGCTGATGAAGTGGCTTATATGGCCTTTTTCGTACACATCTTCCAGGTCCTCTTTTTCAATCAATTCCAAAGGCAATAGGCTTTTGTCCTTTGATAGCCCATAAACATATCTATCATGGTTTATATGCATTAGATAAACAATTAGCATTGCTGCAAACGATACCAGCACAAGGCCTATTATCGATGCTCTTGAGGTGGCGTTATTCTTGGCCAAGGATCTATATATTTCTCTTTTGGTCTTTTCCATTAGGCAAACAGTTTATATACGTACTCCGATGATTTTTTGAACAGTCTTAATTTTATGAAAAATGAAACCCCGATAATAGTGGCATAGACCGAATATTTAATATTTGGCAGTATGTCAATAAGGGGCATGGCTTCGGCTTTCAAATTAAGTTCCCTATATATTTCGTTCGTGATATAAATAACTAAAAAGAAAGGCAATATCAGAAGGTACGCAGCTACATAAAGTTTAAACCATTTGTAAAGAATATCCCTGAATTTTTCAAACACACTCAACGAAAATGCAATGGGTCCCAAAATTTTCAGCACCGTTAAAAAGAAGAACCTTTCAACTAGGAAAATCCCATAAATCAGATTGTCCAAAAACCAAAAGACAACATAGGCCAATTTGACCATTATGGAAAAGGGGTTTTCCAATGTTTCCATAACCAAAACGGCAGCTTTTTTCAGGTATGCCATCGCTCCCAGATCTTCTTCGGCATCCTCTACTTCTTCATTAAAAAGTTCGTGGTCAAAGGAATCATAGGTGTTGACCCAACTGTCCAGGGGGGATAATATGGCATCCAACAATATCAATATTCTATCGTATGAGGCCAATAATAGAATAACTATGATGGCATTGATAAATTTGCTTTTATCAAAGGGTAGTGTTGCCTCTCCCCAATCGAGCCTGGTCGAAAGCACGTTGGAATAAAACGTGAGCAGAAAAAAACTGATGGCCAACAGTTTATAACTGGCACTCCACCAATAAGCGGCTTCATTGGAAAAAATCCCCGAAAATATATTCTCTATAAAATCGTAACTAAGGTCGATCATAAATTACTTGTTTTGGCGAAAATTTGTTTTCTTGCCCTTTGTTCCGCCATGTTTATATACTTGGTATACAATACTTGGGTAGCAACATAGCTTTGCTGTAATTCCCGCTTCAATTCCTTTATGAATTTCAAACGCTCCGCATCGTCCATTTTGAATAGGTTGTTTGTCAAAAGCTTGTCCAATGCATCCAATGACTTGATTGCGTTGTCCAGGACAAGGTTGTAGCTTTTGTTGATATTGTTAAGCTCCTTGGTCGTGAAAAGCTTGGTGTCCCTTATTTTCTTTACACTTCGGGTCGAATTATTGAGTATTTTGGTTTGAATGGTATAGATTTCCTCGATCTCGTTGACATCCCTTAGAACGGTGTTCACTTTGCTGACAATTTCCTTGGCATCCTTCAAAAGCTTAATTTGTGTGATTCCGTTCTTTACCTGCGCGGCACCTTGGGAAATCCGAGTTACCAGCGACGAGTTCGCTTGTGGATCGTTGACGACGGTTGGGATTTGTGCGCGGGTTGAAACAACCCATAGAATTAAAATAATGCTGACTAAATTTTTCATGGTTCAATGTGTTTCTATGTGTTCTAATATTGCTTTTTCCATATCTCTTTTTTCTTCATAGAGCTGCATTATTTCTTCATATTCCTTTCCATCGGTCTGGTATAATTTTAATGCCTCTTTGGGTAGTTCTATACGCAAGATCCAAATATCACGCCCTATGATCAGGGCAAATTCAACGAACTTTTTATCGGTGTCCATATCATTGATGGACGTTAGGGATTTTAATAATGTGTGTTGATGTTCGGATAGGGAATAACGCTCTACAAGTGGCGCATAGCCCTTTTCGTTGTATAGGATGTACAAGACCTGTGTATTGTCTATCATTGCGCTTGTATCTTCCCCAATGGGCAATTGGGAAGGGCTTTGTAGGGCCGAACCTACCGATGCGTTCTGTTTACGTATTGCTTGGTAGAAGAACACAACGGTATCACGGATAACCTTGTATTTAATGAATTTGGCAAGCTCGTCAAAAAAGATAATGCCAGGTGTGGCCTTATCCTCCCAAATCAATTTTTTGACCGCCTCGCTCCCTATCAACATCAATATGGACAGGGCGGTCGGGTCGTCCTGTGCCTTGTCGAACTCGAAAACGATATAATCCTTTTCGTCGATCAAGTGGCTGCTGTCCTCTATGTCGTTGAACAGATAGGCATACGCCCCGTCCTTTACAAACCTGGAACATGAGAACAAAAATTTATCCGCATCGAAAAAACGTGTTTCGATTCCTAAATGCGCAAGCAATTTATCCTTATTGGACCTTACGAATTCGTAAAAACTCGGGAATGAAAAGCCCTTTGAAACATTCTCGTAATAGGTTTTTAGAATCTTGATCAGGGCCGTTTCAACATCCGGTTCAATATCGTTTTCGGGCTGCCACAATTTAAAGACAAATTCCGCCAGACTTTTGAGTTTTAACGTATCGATGCCTAGGGGGTCCGCAACATTAAAAGAGTTCAACGGTAAGGGCTTTCCCGGTTCAAATGAAAAGAACAAGGTCGTTTCTTTCGGTAAGAGCAATGCCAATTTTTTGAAACTGCCCCCAATATCAAAAATTACGCTCTTATAGCCGAACTCGTTGAACTGTCTGAAAATGTGTTGGGCCAAAACGGACTTTCCTTCGCCCGTTGGGGCGTATATTGAAAAATTCCACGCCTTGATACGTCTTTTGAGTTCATCCCTAACATCCCTGATCACGGGGATGTTATATAACCTATCCGAAAAAACGATGCCCTCGTCATCATTGCGGTAGGAAGTAACGTTCAAGAAAAGTGCCGTGCATATTTGCAGTTCCGTATCGTACATCCGGTTCTTGCTGATACTACCTGAAAAACCCCCGAAAGAATTGATATAAAGCTCTTTTAATACCTCTTTTTTTGGATATTGGGGCCTAAAATCGTGAAGTTTGAAAAGGGTTTCGATATAGTTGGTACAACTATCGAATTCTTTGTCGCTCGATGCGTAATAAATAATGTTGGTATGCCCCTGGACCAATATTTTTTGTTCGTCCCTATTGAGTTCCGACAAGTATTTTTTTACATCCTCCCCCGCATCCTTGTTCTCGGTATCAAAGCCCTCCGCACCCTTTAATCTTCTGCCCTGCTCTTTTAGAGCCTCCTTTTTACTGTGGTGATTGTCCAGATAGATGATTTGGTTATAGATATGGTCGTGTGGGATCCTAAAACCGAAATCATCGCCCAAACCCTTAAAAAACTCGAATTTTTTGGAACTGTAATCGTTGTCCCTTTTGTAAATATCTATATGCTCGGGAAACTGCTTTATCTTGTTGATGGAGAAGGCGCCAATCCTTTTATTGCCTACCGAAATACAATTTTTTCCGTTGCTGGTGTCCTCGAGGTCTGAATCATAATAGGTGTTGCTATGAAACCCGTTGAAGTAATTTTCCTGTAACAGATACAGATCATCGGGCGTAAGCGGTACCGCTTTTATATACTTTGAATTATTGAGGAAATCAATACATTTGGACACCTCGGATTTGAAAGTATCGTCCCTCTCGAACTCAGCTAATAATTTGTCCTTTTTTACCAATGTGGCAAAGGGATTGAAAAGCGATGGGTTCTTTAGGAAGCTCTTGCCCCTGTTCCCGATAAAAAGTAATGGAAAATGCAGAAAATATTCCCTCCCCGAAAAATGTCTTTTGGTCGCCTTTTGTATGAAAGTGTTATCGGGCAGATTCTCCCCGTCATATAATTGTTTGATAAAAATATCCTGTTTGTGTACATAGCTGAAAACCGGCAATTGACGTAATGCCCTGAACCAAAAATCGTGCATAGCGATATAGTCCTCTTTCCCAAGGGTAAAAATCTCGGGCAGAACCAAAGTATATGCAAAGACAGTATCCCCGTTATTCGATAGAAAACTATTGTTTTCTGTGCTCAGTATCGGAGGATTTGTTGATAATTGGATTGTTTTCATCTTTTAATTCATAAAGGTTGTTGTCTATGGATCCAGGTAGCTTTTTGGAGCTTATTTCATCCAAAATATCGGTTCGGTCAAAATACTGGATAACCATAAAAGAGATTACGTTCAGTATAATGACAAGGAAGAGGGTCTTACCTGAAAAGCTTACCAGTAGAATGCCCAGGGAAGCGAAAAGCACCCCGACAAAAACGAAGAAATAATTGAAACTCAATTTTAGCAATAGCGCTTTCTTATTGATGTTTTTCTCCACTCGTAAACGATATGGCGGTAAATTCCCTTTTTCCATCTTAGAACTTTAAGGATAAAATGTACGTGATCACGCCCCCGATTATGGTAATTGCAGCGAACCAAAGCAAAATGCCCCTAAAGAAGCCCATATAATCCCTGTTCTCTCCCGTAAGCTTGCCACTATTGGCTATTGCGGACACCAAAAAGACGGCTGCCAAAATATAAACTGCCGCCCCTTTAACTTCGTCCCAAAGGGATTCTGCGCCCTGTTCCAACCCAAGGTTTTGCTGTGCCAAGATTGGGGAAATGGCGAACAAAATTAGTCCTAGCGATAAAATTGATTTTTTCATAATGTGAAAAGTTTAGATTAAAAATTATAGTTAAATATCGATTATAAATTGACTGCGTTTTTGAATATTGAATCGTAACTGCGTTGGACCTCCCAATCGGTTACTGCATTCAATGGTTTTATTGGTTCTGTAATAATTCTTGGCATTTTTATACTGGCATCAAAGTTTTGCCCTTTATCATCAAAAACAAAGAACTGCCCTGTTCTCCTTTGGAACATTTCATAGGATTTGTGTTTCTTTTCATCCCTTTCGCTTGTGGTGGTCCTCGCATCGGTAGCCTCAAAAAACGCTCCGTTTTTTTTGGAAATCGACTTTTGTTTTATTTTGACATCCTCAAAATAACTTTCAAAAAATTTAGCTGTGTCGGGGTCGTTGGTCTTTCCGAAAAACAGGGTCGATAGGTTGGCCAGAATTTCTTTCATTACATTTAACGATAACTGGTTTACGGCTTGTATTTTATCTTGCATCATATAAATAGTAGCTATATTGAAACTTCGCATTGTTGCCGGAACACGCTCTATTTTTGGTATTTTCAAAGTTGGTGCCTCGTCCAAAAGGATAAACGATGGAACCCTGTTTCTTTCGCTCATTTGAAGGATTACCGCTTGGGCCACGATAGAAAAAAGTGGTTCGTAAATCTCCCCGTATTTTGGTTTGTTTACCATGCACAAAACCGATCTTTCCTCTTGATCATTCAGCGCAAGATTGATCTCGTTGCTCTGCATACTGTGAATAATACTAGGTACATCGAACATCCTAAAGGCGTTGGACAGACTGGCTTTTACCCCTGCCATTTGTTTTGATGAATCGGCGCTATCCAAAAAGGCCCTGCCTTGTCTTGCTGCATTCGGATTGCTTTCTATGAACCTTACCAATCCGTCTACATCTTTGACCAGAAAAATCGCCACCAAATAGGAGAAAGAACAAAATTTAGGATGATCTTCCTTCAATTTGATTATTGCCCCTGTAATTGCCCCTTCTGCTGCCTTTACAAAAAATGGGTTTCCCTTATCTTCATTTGAAAGAACGCTGTTGACTATGCATTTGCTCATTAAAAGAACATCTTCTTTCTTTTCAAGAATTTGTATGGCTATAGGGTTTAGTTGAACACTTTTATCGGGTTCTGCAGGGGAGAAATTATTTACCGGTATCTCGGCATCCCTATAGAACCAATTGATTATTTCTACAAATTCAAAATCCTTATAATCATAGATTAGACCAGGAACATTTCTTGAACCCATCCAGTATAAAATCCAGCCGGCAATCGAAATGGTTTTGCCACTTCCGGCAGCCCCCTGAACGCTAACCCCTTTTAATATATTCACAACGATGGGTTTGCCGTTCTTTCTTTGGATCCTTATATCGAAAACCCCTAGTTTCCTTTCAGGGACAATCAATAAGATCAACTTCCATAACACAAACAATAACAAGGCCGTTACTATCGATGGTAGTTGATAAAAAACAAAATAATCCTTGAAATTCAAGCCGCTGAATCTTTGTACAAAAAAGTATAGTATGGTAATGGCCATAACCGCTATTCCGTACACCGCTATTTTGTTCTTGGCCCAAGCGGAAATCAAATAATAGAGCAAGAACACTACATTTACACCAAGGATAACCCTTTGTGTAATGTCCGAAGCCCCTAAAAATTGATTTACATATTCCATATTAGATACTTGCTGCCCTTGATATTTGTTTGCCCAATTCTGTAATTACTTTCTTGGTAATATTGATCCCTGCCGATACTGGATTGGTGTACGCCCCTTTGTCCAGGGCCTGCATGATCGCCTTGACCGCTTGTTTTTCAACCTCTGAAATGAACTTTTTAGGGATGTGCTTGGGATTGCTTACTGCGATCCCGGCCGCTTTTTGCATTGTTTTGTCCTGAATGCTCTCGAGGACCGCCCTTTTAGCGATCATCTTAGCGAATGATTTGGGATTCGTTGCGCCCATTATCATCCCATAGTTCAAGCGATAATTGTAACTATCCTTTATGTTTCTCGAGTACTTGAATTTTTCATCGAAGATCCGTTCCCCGTTCTGGACAAATTGGTCACGGTTGAAACCTTTTGAATGTTCCTTGCCGTTCAAAACTCCTTTACCTTCTCTTTGATTCGATAAAGGGGATAGTTTGAATTTTTGTTTATAATCGTAACGGCTTACCACAATATGAACGTGCATATTGTTACCATCCTTAACAGCTCCCTCTAAAATCGCCGTTCCTTCGGAATTCCGGATATACTTTTTTTCCAGTTCCGCGACTATTTTAGGGTTGTCCATATTCTTGATGATATCTTTCCTGATTTTCGAGTTGTGGGCTATTTCTGTGGCGTACTTTCTATCCCCGAATTTATAGGTGCGTTCATTTTCTACCTTGGCAAAATACATGATGTCCTTTCCGGTCAACGGTGTTCCATCCTTATACTCCCTATGAAAATTTGAAGCATAGTTATCCATTAAATCATTGACATACGATTTCAATAGTTCGGGATTGCCGTTAATATGTGCCACTTCTTTAGGGCTGGGATTTACCGTAAGCATATAAAATTTCGTTTCTTCTTTACCTAATCTTCCTTTGTTGGCATCCAACGTCCTTTCTGCTGTTGCCCCGTCTATATTCGATCTATGGTTATTAAAAAAATATTCCTGGTCCAATGGGTCTTTCTCCCTATTCTCCTTTTCCAAATATTGGATAAGGTCGCTAGAACTTCCCGCGTTTTTGGAAACCTGATCAGGACTATGGATTTTAATTATCATTCAATATTTTTTGTATGCGCTCATAATCCCTTTGATTGATATTGGCATTGAATTTCCCGCCCGATAAAGCCCCTGACTTTGATAATTTACTAAACAGAAAACTGAGCTCTGTTCTGAATATCTTCCTCTGCGCTTTTGCCTTTTCAAGTTCCCCGAGTAAATTTTCATCGTTTGAAAAAGTTTCCTTTTCAATAGTATATTCCACTATTTTCTTAGGTTGTTTTTCTTCCTGTATTTGGTTAGCCGGAACGGTAAATTTAACATCGTCCTTTTCTGCATTTTCCGTGGCGAATTTTAAAATATCCATACTCTGCAAAGCATCGAAAAGCTTAATATGGCTTTCTGTCAGACCTTGGACCTGGCCCTTCATGGGAACAAAAAAATCCTGCTCCCTTTTCTTTATAAAACCAATGATCCTATTCTCAAGATTTTTGATCAGATCGGGAATATTGGGCAATGATGTAGTATATACATCAATTCCACTTTTATATAAAAATTGGATGGCCATACTTAGATAATCGATTTCGCTTTTTCCGTTTCTTTTAGCTAATATGGTAAGGTTGTTTTTGGCCTCGGAATAGATTTTTATGCTTGCCCTTTCAGAACTCATTTGCTTGGGAATTAATTGATTGCGTCTCTATTTTTGTCTACTAAATAAAAATATATAGTACTATATACCAATGGTTTATAAATCAATGTCTACTTATTTGAGGCTGAATGTATACAAAATAATTCTAAAGTAGACCGTTAAAACATCGATATTCGTTGAAATGCAACGTAACTGAGTAGACAACTGTATCGGGGCTTCCCCGATTCCATCTCGCTTTCCAATTTCGAGCGAAGCTCTCATTGAAAATAAAAAAAAACCTAGTTCATAAATCATCTGTACCGGAACATTTTTCTGTTACTAAAACTCGGCCTCTGAAAATGAGATTTTTGGGGCGGAAAAAAATTAAAAAACGGGATGGACGGAGATATTATTTATCGGAATAAATCCTCAAAAAAGGTTAAACAAAATAGTGTCTTGTATAGATAAAATCTATCGAAAAAAATCTTCGGATGCTTTTTTGACCTTTCTTCAAAACCTTGTTTCTTTTTGCGGAGCAAAAGTGGAATTATGAAAAAGTGGCGTGATTTTTTTAAAATCATGACGGTTTTGAAACCTTATTAACATATTCACAATACATATCAAAATTACTTTAGCCTTTATTAAAGAACTAAATAAAAATAACAGAATGGTAATACTAAATTACAGCCGTCGTGTATTTGCAGTAAATATTAATGGTTGAAGCGTTTTACTCTAACCGATTGGGGATACTACTCTAACCGATTGGGGATGTTTTCTAACTGATTGGGGACAAAACTCTAACTTAATTTCCTATTTTTGATTCATTAACTCTAACCGATTGAGGATATGGCCATAATTGTTGACAGAGATACTAACAAAAAAATCAAACTTCCTGAAATTGTTAGACAGCCCTATCAGCTTACTGCAAATTTCGTAAAATTTAACTTCTCAGCTGGTGAAAACAGAGTAATTGTCAGGATTTTACAAAGAATAAAGGTACATCAAGAAATCGACTATAACCCCCAAATAGACTTAGATGGGAACATATCGCTTCAGTTTCATTACAGGGACTTGATTTTGGACACCACGAACACGAAAGAGCGCCTGGACGATACTTTTGTAAGTCTTAGGGAAAAAACCCTGCCTATTTCCAGTAAAATGACCGTGGACGGCAAAGAAGAGGATTCTGTAAAGCTCGTTGGGGTTATAGAGAAACCGGAATGGACCGTAAGCCGCTCCCATGTAAAGCTAAATCTAGATGCTGGATTTTACGGTTTCCTAACCGATTTGAGCAAAGGTTATACCGAATACATTGCTGAGAGCAGCTTTAATCTTACCGGAACCTACAACATTAAATTTTACTACTACATAAGGCAATGGTTTTCCCAGGGAGGAAGAACGGTCCATAGTCTGGAACAATTTCGGAAGGAACTTGAAATACCTGATTCAAAATACAAAAACAATACATCGAGCGCTTTCAAACAAAAGATAATCGATCCTGCTAAAAAAATGTTGGATGAAATTGCCGACGTTAGCTTTAACTATACGGATATTAAAAGAGGCAGGAAGACCGTAGGCTTTAGTTTCAAGTTTTACAAGACAAACAATAAATCCCCTGTTCGCCACAATGTTGAAAGGGTAGAAGAAATTTTCGCCCTCTTGGATGCTAATTTCAAGCTATCTAAGGAAGACAAAAGTAGATTGATAGGCATTATGAACAAGTATCAGTTTACGTTCCTTAAAACGCTAATAAACACCCATTATTTCGATATAAGCGAAAATTACGATAAGATGGGCGACCTGCCCAATGCTGTAAATAAGGTAATACTTGATAACTACGACCACCTATTTCAAAAAGAAGCTAGTTAATCTAACCAAATGAGGATAGATCCTCTTTTTCAGAATTAAGTGCAGCCTGAGTATTCTAACACTTTGGGGATGGGTCTGTCTAACCATTTGAGGATTGATAGAACAGCCTTTCAATCAGCGTTTTAGAGATAAACTAACCGATTGGGGACAACCTTTACGGCCTCCAGAACCCCGCAAATCCTAGCTATTCTAACTAATCGGGGATGAAAAAGGTCAAAAAAGCAACCGAATTCTAACCATTTGAGGATAGGGAATAGCCCAAAAAACAGGGACTTGAGGCTATTCTTGCGTTTTGGAGCAAAAACAAAGGAACTGTAAAATATTATCGCTAACCGATTGGGGATGCTCGAAAACCCAACAAACTATAGTAAAAAAGGCAATTCTAACGCTTTGCGGATGAAACAAAATCTAAGACGCAATTGTTTTCTCTAACCGATTGGGGATGGAAAAAAGGAAAAAAAGGAAAAAGTTTTATTGATAAATCGTATCTTTATCTTGAAAGAAGCAAACGCAAGTTTGAATCGAGAATCGGAAGCGCTCACAAGGTGTTTCCGATTTTTTTATACTTCTTTTGAGGTGGGTTCGTTCTTTCCCTTTTGGTAACTGGCCAACCTTTCCCCATCTTTCCCCTTGATATATTTAAATACATTAAAAAATACCCAATTGGGAAATTGACGGTTTAGAAAATCCCTGAAGGTTAACAGATTGTTTACGTTTTCGTATCTAAGCCATTTACAATTTGTACACTTGGTGTCAAATCTTCTTTTTTGGTCTTTCTGTGATTGACATTCGTCACACAGAACTTTTGCAGTTGCCCTATATCTTAAAGTAGCCATCTTAATGGGTGATTAAAAATATTACCGTCCTTACAGCATATTTTTCATATGGAGCAAACAAAACATGATCGGGAATTTTCATATGGCTTGTAATAGCTTATTTTTCTGTTCTGATAATTCATCTTCAATATCGAACAGTACTTTTACCTCTCGCTTGTAGTCTTTCAGTTCCTCTCGGGCCTCGGACAGTTCCTGTTCCAATTTTAAAATGGTCCGGCTCTGCTTTTCAATGGTTTTTTGGTCATTAAAAAACTCCTTGAGGACACGCATTAAAATAGAGGGGGTTGTATTCAATGAGAATTTTTTCCCCACCTTTTTTAATAATGCCTGTTCCGATTTCTGAATGTTCCTGATATAACAACTGTTTGCAATAGCCATAATCGATAATTTTAGGTTTAAACATCTACTTTTTTGCCTTCCGGAAACCGGTCCAATTTTCTGTAGACGGTAGAAATGTAGATATTTCGTGCTTCCTGGGCGAGCTGCCGGCAATGATGGCCATGTCAAATTGTAGATGTTTAGGTCAGTTCAATACCTTGTCCTCGTTCTTTACTAAAAAGTCGAAAGCCTTATTGACCAGCTCGTTCAATTTCATTTTCTTTTTTTCGGCAATGATCACTAAATCCCTATGTGTCTCGTTGGATGTGCGCACATTGAAAACCCCTTTGAAAAACTTGTTGGGTTCTTTCTCCAAATCTACGCACATCTGTAAATAGTCCTCGACCGCATCTTCGAATTCGCTTCGAAGCTCCACAACCGAAGTACCTTCATAAGTAACCAAATCATTGATTCCGATAATCTTTCCATGAAGCACACCATCATCTGCGCTGAACTCTACGGAACCTAAATAATCCTTGTATTTTAAATAATCTTCCATAACTTCAATTTTTCCAAGATTTGTTTAATTACATATTGTTTTACAATATTGCTGGGATGCGGTTTGTGAAGGTTGATAATGTTTTTATCGGTATCAACAAACTTTACCCGGGAACCCCCGGTTTTCCCTTTTTTCGATATTTCGGCAAAACCGAAATGAGACAATATTTTTACAAGTTCTTCCCAAGTCAGATCCTTTGGATTGCTTTTGAATTTTGCTATTAACTTATCAATCTTGCTCATGATCAAAGATAAGGATAAAGAATGTAACTATAAAATAGTTACGTAATTATTTTACTCTTTTTTATATTTGTTTCTGTGTAAAAAAGAGTTCAGCCACAAACCGAAAACCCATATCGGTATAATCAATAAATGCCACCACTCGAATACGTAATCTTCCATAGCTTAAATACCTTCTTTGGCGTCATCGAGCATTTGTTTTATTTCTTCTTCGTTTTCCTCTAAAAAGGATTTTTCCAAGTACTGGTTGCAGAGCAGTTTCATGATTTTTACGCTGTCCTTATGGACACGGGCGTATTTCAGTTCGTCCCCCTGGTATGCGAAAACACATTTCGGAGAGCCAAGGGTCAGGATCCGCAACATCCTTTCCTCGGTTACGTCCACTCCCCCATCACGGAACCCTTGGGCGTGTACGACTGTAATTACTTTCCTCTCGTAAGCGTCCATTTCGTCCCAGGGCTTTGTCGTTTCTATTGCCATGTTTGCGCTGCTATCCCCCATTGTTGTTGATGTTTGAATTATCCAAATACATAAACTAATATTTAATACACTCTAAACTAATAGTTTAGACATTTAAGAAAATTTAATACTTTTTGAAATCCCCTACCCTTTTTGTAATTTTGTAACCTACAATCGTGCCACCTCGGGCAGCTAGATTTTTACTCCACTTTCCCAATGACGTACAATCAGATTCACTATTCTTTTTAACCTATTTAACCAGACCAAATGACCACTATTGAAATTATCGCCATTGTGCTTTCCATTATCTTGACCGTTAGCGAAATCATCATCAATTTTAAGACCATCCTTTGCTTCATTTTCAGGAAGCATCCGGCTTGCGGATGTTGATTTTTCTCCGTATCTTAAAAAGGTGTTCTATTTGACATAAAAACGCTTATGGAACTCGCTATTCCACACACTTCCAGTCGTTTACGTTTTTTTCGTCCCTTAGAGCGGCTTAAAATCGGACGTTTGCTTACAGTTTTACCCGATATCGGCCATATGCGCCTTACAATCTGTAAGGCCTAGTGACCTCATAGCTGCATAAAACGACAACTTAGCTCACAGGTACTGAAAACACTGGCACTTCTTATACAATGGTTACATCTCAAAAGTTGGCCAAAAGTCCAATTGGATTAACCAAACTACTATTCTGCAAATGCTTAAGAACATTCGTTTGTTTCGGGATTACACTACCATTTCATAGCTTTTGAATATAACTTGTGCCCAAACTGTTTTATGGACTATCTTTACGGAAATCAACCGATTATGTTTCTTTCCAAATTCCTAAAAGGCTCAATGTTTTAAGTATTCACTTAAAACATTGAAATCGTGAAATATACGAAACGATTTGAAAGGGCTTTTGGACTTACCCCTGAAGGACATATTGATTTTCCAAAGAAAATATCCAATGTTCGTTTATCAAGGATTGACAACTATCTTAAGATGGGTGGCTGTTGTTACTGTTTTCCCCACGGGATTGAAACGACCAACTCGAAGTATTCAAAACGTACCAGGAACTGGAAAAAACATAGGAGAAACCAATACAAGGGATAAATGGTGGTATCCATTTTTTGACGGCACCGCATATTATAATACCGGACTTTCTACTTGAAAAACCTCAAATAGCTTTCTGGACTTTGCAGGAACGACCTTGTAATAGTGTAATGTTCTGTCTCCTCCAAAGATACTTTGTTCATTCCTTTGTCGGTCACCTCATATATATTGGCTCCGGGATATGCCATAAGCATAGGTGAATGTGTAGCTATAATGAATTGGGACATATGGGATTTAAGATGTTCTTGGATAAAATAAAGCAAGGACAACTGTTTGGATGGTGACAAAGCGGCCTCCGGTTCATCCAATAGAAATATCCCGTTTCCATTTATAGTATCGTCCATTATCTTCAGGTAGGCCTCCCCATGAGAAAAACCTTGTAGATCCTGACCATAGTTCAATCGCATTCGATAAATCTGATAGTTTTGGTTGTCCTTCATTTCTTGGATGATATGGTCTGGAACTTCTCCATAAATATCCTTGAAGGATTCATGGAGCCTGGCATCCTCTCTGTCGATACTGTTCAAGAGGTCACCAAAGTCCTCTGCCCTGAAGAAAAATCCTCTGGGTTTTTCAATTTTCCAATCTAAATGCAGATATGGCGTCAACGAACGGGCTGCCTTGAAACAATTTTTACCATACCCAAATCCATCCATATGTGGTAATTGTAAACGAAGTGCCAATGTTTCGAGCAATGTGGACTTTCCGGTACCGTTATCACCTATAATAAAGGTAACAGGTGCGGATACATCAACGTCCTTTGCAAACTTTATTGCACTGACATCATAGGGAAACGGATGGGTTCTTTCTGTAGTTATGCTAAGTGATGTGAGGTAAGACATAGCCTTGTCTGAGATTAACTACTTGATTTTGACGAAAGTTCTTTTTCTACTCTATAAAAAGAGGTCTTACCGATTTTTGCCCGTTTGCAGGCCAAATCAATCGATACTCCTTGATTCCCGTACAGATGCTTGGCATAATGGTACTTTTCGATTGTTTCAATCTTCGACCCTTTGGGCCTGCCCAACAACTTGTTCCGCTTTCTTGCATTATCAAGCCCCACCTTTGTGCGTTCACTGATAAGGTTGCGTTCGAATTCCGCAACTGCCGCAAAAATCTGTAATAAAAATTTACCGTTGGCCGATGTGGTGTCGAATTCCGGTTCGCTCAAGCTTTTGAAATGTACCCCTGCCTCATTGAACCTATCAATAAGTTCAACCATATTTTTCAGCGAACGGAAAACCCTGTCGTTTTTATAGGTAAGGATAGTGTCCCCCTTTCGCATATATCTCAGCATTTCGTTCAATCCTTTTCTGTCGTCCCGGGTACCGCTTGCTATATCCTTATAAATTTTCTCACAACCAGCATTTTTTAACAGATCGATCTGTGCTTCAAGCTTTTGCTCGGGTGTCGATACCCTGGCATATCCTACTACCATTTTTAGTTCCGTAAAAGGTTATATAACGAAACTACTAAAAAGAACGATAAATGGAACTAGGATAAGATATTTTTTTAGGGCATTTCGGTTGTACCGAAAAACGGCCAATTTATGGAACGGTTCAATCATCAAAAGGACTTGTCACATTCAACAAAGTAGGTTCAGTAACTTGGGTATAAATCATGGTCGTCTTAATGGAATTGTGCCCTAAAAGTTTTTGGATGATTCTAATATCGGTACCATTTTCCAATAGGTGCGTTGCGTAACTGTGCCTCAAGGTATGCGCGGTGATGTTTTTATTTATTCTGGCCCTTTTGGCAGCAGCCTGGAGAAGCTTGTTGAAACTTGACGAAGAATACCTGTCTCCCTTTTGGCCTTCAAATAGGTATCGTTTGGGCGTATATTCTTTATAGTACTCACGAAGCATTGACAAGGTTTTTTCAGATAAGGGTACTATCCTGTCCTTGTTGCCCTTTCCTGATTTAATATGTATCACCATTCTGGATGAATCTATATCCTTGATTTCAAGTGCAATCAACTCGCCTACCCTTAAGCCTGCACTGTAGACCACGGCTATCATGCTCTTATGCTTGATGTTGTTGGCTTTTTCAATGATTTTAAGAACTTCCTTTCTTGCGATGACTACGGGAAGTCTGTCCGGTTTTCTACTTGGGAACAGAAATTCCAGGTTAATGTTTTGATCGAAAACCTCCCTGTAATACAGCTTCAAGGCCATTGCTATCTGTTTCTGATAGGAATAGGATACTTTCTTAGTGTGTACCATATGATAGAAGTACCTGTGAAGTTCGGTTTCATCAATCTTGTTCAGTGGCTTTTCGAAAAATTGAATGGCCATCTTTACGATTGAGGAATAACTCTCTATGGTATTCTTACTATACCGTTTAACCTCCAGTATTTTGACAAAATCAGGCAATGGCATAATAATGTGAAGATATCTATTTATGATGAAAAAGTACTATTTTTATTCCAAAATGGTATGGTTGTCCGGGATTGTTCGGATATCCAATAGTTAGCAGTAAGCTTAAACCGACAATCCGTAAAAAGAATACAAAGAACCCGAATTTGTATTATCTGACAGATGAACTAAATTGACAACTTTGCACCTTAATTTTAAATTCATAAAAAAATGAACAAGACAATTTTAATTACAGGTGCAAGCAGTGGTATAGGAAAAGAAACTGCAAAATTATTTCAGTCAAAGGGTTGGAATGTAATCGCTACGATGCGAAATCCAGAAAACGAAACAGAATTAAGTCAATTAGACAATGTTTTAGTTGCCAGACTTGATGTTTTAGATGTGGATTCTATTCAAAAAGCATTTAAGGACGGAATTCAAAAATTTGGAAATGTTGACGTATTGCTTAATAATGCAGGTTATGGTGCTTTTGGACCATTAGAAGCATTTAGCAGGGACAAAATTTTACGCCAATTCAACACTAATGTTATTGGGCTTTTAGATGTTACCCAAACCGTTTTACCACATTTTAGACAAAACAAAAAGGGAATAATTATCAACATTTCGGCTATTGGTGGCAAAATGACTTTTCCATTAGGTTCGTTGTATCACGGGACAAAATTTGCAGTTGAAGGTATTTCCGAATCACTCAACTATGAAGTAGAGCAATTTGGTGGACAAGTAAAAATTGTAGAACCAGGTATGATAGCGACTGATTTTGCAGGCAGGTCATTCGATTTCAGCAATGATGAAAATATGTCTGAATACCAAAACATTGTAGGTGCATTGATGACAGCAATGCCTACAATGGCACAAAATGCGTCACCTGCAAGTATTGTTGCAGAAGTAATTTTTGAAGCGGCTACTGATGGCAAAAACCAATTGCGATATACAGCCGGTGAAGATGCAAAAATGCTTATTGCAAACCGTCAACAATATGATGACGCTACATTTATAGGTGGTATTAAATCACAATTTGGACTGTAAAACATTGTAAATATGAATCCTGTTGTAAAATATTTTAATGGAGAAAAAGCCGAAAGCTATATTTTCATACTAATAGGAGTCATTGCTTTGGCAATGGCTCTCTATTTCATTTTTGCTTTGAAAACCTCTTTTTGGAAAGGTGTTGCCATACCTTTTATTATTGTTGCTTTATTAGAGTTTATAGTCGGTTATACCATAGTTATCAGAAGCCCAAAAGACATTGCACGTGTTGAAACTTTTATTCAAAAAGAATCCCAAAGTGTAAAAACAATTGAAATTCCTCGAATGGAAAAAGTATTGAGCAATTTTGTGATTTATAGATATGTAGAAATTGCATTAATCATTTTAGGCATTGTATTGATGTATAGTTCTATGAATGACACATTTTGGAGAGGAATTGGACTTGGTTTATTTATCCAAGCCAGTATTGTTTTGTGTTTAGATTTTTTTGCTGAAAGACGAGGGCATATTTATATTGTATATTTACAAGAATTAGTTGAAAAAATATGAGCGAAATAATACAACTTCAAAGCATTGCCGACTTACATAAATTATTTAATTTAGGGAATAGTCAACACCCATTAGTGGCTGTTTTGGATTTTAGTAAAGTTACTGAGCAAGTAGAGCAGAATTCTAAAATCACGACCGACTTCTATTCTATTATGTTCAAGAACTATTGCAAGAACCATATTAAATATGGTAGAAAAACCATAGATTTTCAAGACGGAAAGCTCATTTGTATAGCACCCAATCAAACAATTGAAATAGACAATGAAATAGAAGAAAGAGAAGATAAAATGGGTTGGGGTTTGTTTTTTCACCCTGATTTAATTCGTTCTACAACACTAAATCAAAAAATTAAAGAATATAGTTTTTTTCAATACGAAGTTTCAGAAGCCCTTCATTTATCAGACAAAGAAAAGAATATTTTATTGGAATGTGTTCAAAAAATCCAAACCGAACTACAAGAAAATATTGATGTGCATAGCCAATACATAATTGTTTCAACGATAGTATTATTATTAAACTATTGTTCAAGATTTTATGGCAGACAATTGATAACAAGAAGCCAAAGCAACAAGTCTATAATATCGCAAATAGAAAACCTATTAACTCAATATTTTGCTGACAACAAAATAAATGAACAAGGCTTACCAACTGTAAAATATTTAGCAAATAAAGTTCATTTATCACCAAGCTATTTGAGTGATTTACTAAAAAAAGAAACGGGTAAAAACGCACAAGAACATATTCATTTCTATCTTATTGAGGAAGCAAAGAATTTACTTTTGAATTCAGAAAAGAACATTAATGAAATTGCCTTTGATTTAGGATTTGAATATCCGCAATACTTTAATAAACTATTCAAGAAAAAAACAGGTAAAACACCAATGGAATATAGGAACTTGAATTAATAAAGCCTACTGCTAACAGGGGTTTTGCAAAAGCTGGGCTTCAGTGCTAAATTGAACATTTGTGCTTCTATTTGGCATTTGTACTAACCTGAACATTTGTACTTCTAAACCCAGCCTTCGCAAAGCCCCAAAACGTTGGCAACAAGCTAAAAATCGAGCTAATTTTATTATGCAGGCAACCATTTGAAAGGATATTACGTCTTTATGAATGAACAGATTCTTAACACTATAAAGACCAAACCAAAATGTTAGAAAACCCAAAAGTAAACATCAAAATAAAACTCGCTTCATTGTGGACTTCAGCGACATTCTGCTATTTGTATGGCGACTATTTTGAACTGTACACACCGGACAAAGTAAATAGTTTGATTTCAGGAGATAATATAATGGATAGTCCGTCTATGCTGCTAATAGCGTCTATTATTTTAGCAATTCCATCTATAATGGTGGCACTTTCAATTTTCCTTAAACCAAAAATAAACCGAATTCTTAATATAGTATTTGGAGCCATTTTCACAATTATGATGATATTTATCGGAATTATGTCAACGAACGAATGGTATTTGTTTTATGTCTTTTTAGCATTTTTAGAAAGTATAATTACAGCTTTAATTGTCTGGTACGCTTGGAAATGGCCTAAAGAAAAATCAGGACTGTAAATGTCCAAAAATCAATTTTAAAAAATAATGACCAAACTCGGAGAAGTAGAAATTTGAACCAATTGCTGAAAGAATAAAGTCGAGTAGGTAAAGGGGGGTTTCACCCCTAAACCTCTCACAGAACCGTACGTGATACTCTCGCATCATACGGCTCTTCTTAACAAGTCAAGGCTTAAATCCATATTGCCAATGCACAAATAGATTAGGATAATGCTTTGCAGTTTCCTGTAACCATTTGTAAGCAAAGAACCAATGTTTT
>NZ_MDGL01000021.1 GCF_002742265.1 Maribacter sp. 4G9 | reverse complement strand
GCATAAGGGACTTACACCCTCTAAATAAATTCTTATATTGCTATAAGATAAAGATGCCCATACTGGGCACACACAACGTGTATAATTTATTGCTAGTTCTAGCCTACTTACGAAAATCCTCGCGGATTTTCTATTCGGTTTGTATTTGCTAAATTAGGTGCTTAAAACACGCAACAAACCATATACAACAACGATGATGTACAATTCACCTAAAGGTGAACCCAAGTCGCTACATTGTCGCCAAAGGCTCCAATTCCCGCCCCTTGGGAAATGTACATCATCGCAGGGCCATGCCAGTTTGCATAATCCGTAGGATGAGGGACCATCCAACCTATCACCTTTAGGCGCCATCGAGGAAAACTGTACATATCAACGGCTATATGCAACCTGGCCACGTTCAACACGTATTTGTAAATTTATCCCAACAAGTTGCGTAAATTTAAAATCCGTAACGTGGCTTCACATAGCCCTGCGTTGGCATACATTTAATACGAACTTAAAAATCCAGAATTATGAGAAATCTAATAATCGTCATTGTACTTACAGTTTTCACGACTCTTTATAGTGATGCACTTGCTCAAACAAACTCTGGGAATTCATTTGCATTAACGAATGCCACGATAATTGATGTTGAAAATTCTCGACAAATGGAGAATATGACAATACTGATTCAGGATGATAAGATAAAATCTATTAAATCAACTGATTCAATAATCTTAGAAAGCAATCTAAAGATTATTGACTTAAATGGAAAATTTATTATTCCAGGACTTATAGATTCACACGTACACCTATTCAGACCAAAAAATCGAAAAGAAATTTTGTCAAAATTACTTTATTCAGGAGTTACTTCCGTAAGAGATATGGGTGGCGATGCTAGAATTTATCAAACTTTAAATAAGGAAATAATAGACGGAAATCTAAATGGCTCTGACATCTATTACTCTGCTACTATTTTTGGACCAACTTTTCTAAAAGACCCTAGAACTAAATTTGCCGCAATTGGTTTTGAACCGGGTTCAGCACCTTGGATGAGGCTGATAACTGATGAAACCAATTTGGAAATAATTGTTGAGGATGCCAAGGAAACTGGTGTAACCGGTTTAAAGGTTTATTCCAACGTAAGTCCTGAATTATTGTTAAAGCTTACTGAATTTGCTCACAAAAAAGACCTAAAAGTATGGAGCCATATAATTCCCCCCAAAAATAGGACAGTAAGTTAAGTTTAATTTTTAATCTAAATTTACTGTATTATGACACGCAGGAAACACACATCGAAATTCAAGTTCAAGGTGGTGCTGGAGGCGCTATCGGAACGTTTTACCATCCAAGAGCTGGGCAGGAAGTACGAGATCCACCCTACGCAGATAAC
>NZ_MDGL01000020.1 GCF_002742265.1 Maribacter sp. 4G9 | reverse complement strand
TGGGTACCGTAACGTTAAAGCCACGACTAGGTGAAGGAAGGTATGCGACTATTGATTCTTCTATCATATCTTTGTCAAGAATAAAGTACATAAAGGGTTGTTTTGGTTTGACTTATGTTTCACAACACAAATCTCTGCAACCCTGTCTTTCGATCCAAAAAAAGTTTAAACCACTTCTATATGAACTTCGTAGCCGAAGAAATCCAAAAGGATTTTGAAACTATTTTGGGCATCGATGTGGTTCATCCTGCACATCACGAAAAAAAGGAAAGACCATCCATAAGAATGCGCATCTTTAAGGACGAGTATTTTGAAAAATTGGACCGGATATTGGGGCATATCCATCATGGCGATATTTATGAGGTAAATTTTTGTCAGGAATTTTATTGCGAAAGGTTGGACTTGAATCCTTTGTCCATTTATGAAAGGTTGAATGAAATTTCAAAACCTCCCTTTGCGACCTTTATGAAAGTATGGGATAAATATGTGCTCTGTGCCAGTCCTGAGCGATTTTTAAAAAAAGTAGGAAACAAAATACTATCCCAACCGATAAAGGGAACGGCCGCCCGATCCCATAATCCCGATGAAGATGAAGCATTAAAAAGGAAATTGGGTATGGATGAAAAGGAGCGATCTGAAAATGTGATGATCGTGGATTTGGTTCGAAATGATCTTTCAAAGAATGCCTTAAAGGGCACCGTACAGGTCGAGGAATTGTGCAAAATATATTCTTTTCCGCAGGTCCATCAAATGATTTCAACCATTTCATGCGAAGTAGGTAACAATGAAAACCCGGTGGACATTATAAAAAGTTGTTTTCCCATGGGCAGCATGACCGGGGCTCCCAAAGTTTCCGCCATGAAAGTTATAGAAGAGGTTGAATCCTTCAAAAGGAGCGTTTACAGTGGGGCCGTTGGATATTTTACTCCTGACGGCGATTTTGATTTTAACGTGGTCATTAGAAGTATTCTTTACAATAGCACCAATAAATATCTTTCCTATGCTGTAGGAGGTGCCATCACGGCTAAATCGGATCCAGAAAAGGAATATTTGGAATGTCTTTTAAAAGCTAAGGCCATGCGACAGGTCCTGGAGGAACTTTAAATAGGGTCCAAATACATAATTGGTTACCTTTGTGCCATGCTCAAGGATTTTCAATCGCATATCTCCAAAAACTTTCCAGAACTGCTAAAAAATAAATTTTTATTGGCATGTAGTGGCGGGTTGGACAGTGTTTTACTGTCTTATCTATGCAAGCAAAACCATATGGATTTCATTTTGGCACATTGTAATTTTCGATTGAGGGGCACAGATAGTAATGGCGATGAGGATTTTGTGAAAGAATTGGGGCATCGGTTGGGTAAACCTGTTTATGTGACCCATTTTGATACGATGGGCTATGTGAACAACCACAACGTTTCCGTACAAATGGCCGCCAGGGACTTGCGATATCGTTGGTTTAAGGGATTGATGGAGGAGCACGGAATAGATTTTTTGGTTACTGCCCATCACGCAGATGACAACCTGGAAACCTTTTTGATCAATCTGTCACGGGGCACCGGGATAGAAGGTCTGACGGGCATTCCGGAAGCTTCGAACCAAATACGACGTCCTTTACTGAAGTATACACGACAACGTATTTTGGAGTATGCAAAGGAATGTAACTTGGAATGGAGGGAAGATGAAAGTAATTCCGATTCCAAATACCTTCGAAACAAAATCCGATTGGAAATTGTTCCCAAGCTCAAGGAACTGCATCCCACCTTTATGGATAATTTTGAAAGGACATTGGATTACCTCAAGGAGACCCGGGAAATTTCAAAAAACGAACTAAAAAGGGTAAAGCGGGAACTTTTTAAGACGGACGGTCAACATTGGAAAATTTCGATATCGGAATTAAAAAAGCTACAACCCATTGAAGGGTACTTGCATGGTTTATTTCAGGAGTACGGTTTTACACAATGGAACGACATCCTGCTTTTGCTGGATGCCTTAAGCGGAAAAACTATTTATGCTGAAAATTACGTGCTGCTCAAAAACCGAAATCATCTTATTTTGGGCAAAAATGAAGGGGAGGAGCCGGGGGAATTTGAGATACAGGAAGGTATAACCCAGATTCAGCAGCCTATAGGTTTGGAATTAAAGCAGGTATCCGAAAAAAAGGATAACCATGGGAATATAATTTATGTTGATAAAAATGCGTTAAAGTTTCCGTTGACCGTAAGGAAATGGAAGGAAGGCGACTATTTCTATCCTTTGGGAATGCAAGGAAAAAAGAAACTTTCCAAGTATTTTAAGGACGAAAAATTGGACCTTTTTGCCAAAAAGGAACAATGGTTACTTTGCTCACACGACGAAATCGTTTGGGTAATAGGAAGGCGCGCGGATGACCGATTTAAAGTGAAGGATACAACAAAGCAGATATTAAGCATAGCAATACAATGAGAAATATACTAGTAGCATTTATTATTCTGTTCCTGCCATTTATGGGCTTTTCACAGAGTGATGAAAACCCGGTGGTTTGGACCCACGAGGTCAATAAAATTTCTGATACGGAGTACGAATTGATTATAAAAGGCGATATTCACGAAGGGTGGCATGTGTATTCCCAGTTCACCGATGAAGGAGGTGCATTGCCCAGTGAGTTTAAATTTTACGAAGTAGGGAAGGAATATGAACTAGTAGGTGGGGTAGAGGAAAGTCCTACGGTAAAAGAGTTTAGTGACATATTTGAGGTTGAGGAAACTTTTTTTAAGGAGGAGGCCATCTTTACCCAACGCATAAAACTTTTAAATCCGGATGTAAATCAAATCAAGGTTAATCTATTTTATCAAGTTTGTAAGGAAGTCTGTATCCCTGCGGATATTGATTTTACATTCTCCTTGGATGGTTCCGAGGCCGTTGTGAATACCGTTACGTTGGATGAAAAAAGCAAATTATTGTCATCCAACTTAAAATTGGATTTAAAGAACAAGGCCCTCTTGAGTCAGGGTCAGGAGAATATTGGATCGGGTTCCAATTTATGGGTGATTTTCGGTCTGGGATTTCTAGGTGGTCTTATTGCCTTATTGACGCCATGTGTATTCCCCATGATTCCTTTAACGGTTTCCTTTTTCACCAAACATTCGGAGAAAAAGTCCAAAGGAATAGCCAATGCCTTGCTCTATGGCTTTTTCATTGTCCTGATCTATTTTCTTTTGAGTCTGCCCTTTCATTTGTTTGATTCGGTCGATTCACAGATACTCAATACTATTGCCACAAACGTATGGCTAAACTTGGCCTTTTTCGCCATTTTCATATTCTTTGCGTTTTCCTTTTTCGGCTATTATGAGTTGACCTTGCCAAGTTCCTGGGCCAATAAAATGGATGCCGCATCCTCCAAGATAGGTGGCGCCTTGGGCATCTTCTTTATGGCAGTAACGTTGGCAATCGTATCCTTTTCCTGTACGGGACCCATTTTAGGGGGATTGCTGGGAGGTACCACCTTGGCAGAAGGCGATGTGGCCACCAATCTATCCGCCGGGATGACCGGTTTTGGGGTGGCTTTGGCATTTCCGTTTGCTTTATTTGCGTTGTTTCCAGCTTGGTTGAATTCACTTCCAAAATCCGGAGGATGGATGACCACGGTTAAAGTGGTTTTAGGCTTTCTGGAGATTGCACTGGCGTTAAAATTCCTTTCCAATGCCGATTTGGTGGGTCATTGGGGAATCCTAAAAAGAGAGGTTTTTATTGGAATTTGGATTCTAATAGGAATATTGACAACCTTATACCTCTTTGGAATTTTCAGGTTCCCTCATGATGGACCCAAAGGAAAATTATCAAAGGGCAGGATTGCCGTAGGGGTTGTAAGTGCCCTTTTTAGTTTATATCTGATATTGGGACTTAGCGGGGTTTCCAATCTTAAACTATTGAGCGGTTTTCCGCCACCGGAATTTTACAGTGTTTTTGAACAGGAATCAGATTGTCCTTTGGGCATCGACTGCTTTAAGGACTTTGAAACGGGATTGGCCTATGCCAAGGAACAAGAAAAACCTATTTTGTTGGACTTTACGGGATGGGCCTGTGTTAACTGCAGGAAAATGGAGGAGAACGTGTGGAGCGAGCCGGATGTATATCAAATCCTAAAGAATGACTACGTGCTTATTTCCCTATATGTGGATGACCGAAAGGAGCTACCGGAAGCCGAACAGTTTAATTTTCAATACGATTCCGGGCGGATAAAACGCATTCGGAACATTGCCCAAAAATGGGGAACTTTCCAGGACGTGAATTTTAATGCAGTTTCCCAGCCTTTTTATGTGTTGTTGTCTCCCGACTTGGAAGTATTGAATACGTCCATTCAAAATACGGATGCCGATACGTATAAAAATTGGTTATTGGAAGGGCTTAGGACTTTTGAAAAAAGGGAACTTTCCATCATTCCTTAATAAATTCAAAAACCTCTTTCAGGCTTCAAAAATTTAACCCTAAATTACGGGTGTATTTTTTGAACATTCATGAAACTAGCAAAGAAAATAGGGTACATTATTTTGGCCCTAATTGTCCTTATTGTCATATCAGGATACGTATTCGTAGAATTGCACAAGCCTGATTATGCTGGCGAAAAAAAACTCCCGAACCTTCAAAACGAGGTCCAAGTGTATTTTGACGAATATGGGATTCCCCATATTTACGGTCAATCGGAAGAAGATGCCTTTAGGGCACTGGGATATGTGCATGCCCAGGACCGACTTTGGCAAATGGAACTGCTACGGAGAATTGGAAGCGGTGGCTTGTCCGAGGTTTTTGGCAAGGATTTAATCGGTACGGATAAATTCTTTCTTTCCTTGGGAATTGATGAAGCCTCCATGGAAGCCGTCTCCAAATTAGATAGGAATAACGAGGGCGTTTCCATTATCAATGCCTATTTGGACGGACTCAATCAGTTTGTGGAAGAAGGGCCAACCCCGGTAGAGTTTTACCTTACCGGTATTGAGAAGACCAAGTTTACCATTACCGATGTTTACAATACCATGGGCTATATGGCCTTTAGTTTCGCCATGGGACATAAGACCGACCCGTTATTGAGCAATATCAAGGATAAATTAGGCCCCGAGTATTTAAAGGATTTGGCTATTATTTCCGATGCTAGCACTGTATGGATAAGGAACTACAAAGAATCTACTAAAGATTCCATAGGAAATTCCGTGACCGCCATGGTGACCGATGCCTTGGGTAAATTAAAACTTCCGCTTTTTGAAGGAAGTAACAGTTGGGTTTTAGCCCCTCCAAAAACAAAAAATGGGAAGGTCATCTTTGCCAACGATCCCCATATTGGCTTTGCACAACCTTCGGTTTGGTATGAGGCCCATATAGAAACACCCAAGTATTCAAAATACGGTTATCACATTGCGGGCATTCCATTTCCAGTACTGGGTCATAATAGGGATATTGCCTATGGAATGACCATGTTCGAGAACGACGATGTTGATTTTTACTATGAAGAAAACAATCCCGATAACGCCAATCAGTACAGGTACAATGGTGCTTGGGCAAATTATGAAACAGAAACGAAATCAATTAAGGTCAAGGATTCCGTGGATGTCGAATTCACTTTCAAAAAATCCGTCCATGGCCCAATTTTGAACGGTATAGCCAATCAAATCCAAGGAGAACGCCCCATATCCATATATTGGGTGTATACACAGGAAGAAAATACGGTGGTCGATGCTTTTTACGAAATAAGCCATGCCACAAATCTTTCCGAGTTTACATCGGCCTTGCCAAAAATCCATGCGCCCGGACTTAATATCATGTATGGCGATGCAGAAGGTAATATTGGATGGTTCGCCACGGCCAAACTGTGGCAGGTTCCGGATAGTATCAATACCAAATTGGTCTATGAACCCGATAATAGGCCCAAAGAGAATCGGGGATTTCTAAAATTCGAGAAGAATCCGCAGGCCGTGAATCCGCCATGGAATTATGTCTATTCCGCCAACAACCAGCCGGATTCCATAGCAGGAATGCTATATCCGGGGTATTATTTGCCAGAAAACAGGGCCAAAAGAATCGTTCAATTGTTGGACCCCAAAAACGATTGGGATAAGAAGGACATTTCCAATATGATTTTGGATGTGAACTCTCCGGTACATTTGGAAATTGCCCAAAACTTGATGCATGCAATAAACGTCAAGGAGGTATCTGACAAGGAAACCAAGGTTCTGGATGCGCTTAAAGCTTGGGAAGGTACCTACTCATTGGAAAATGTAGGTGGTGCTATTTATACACGTTGGGTTTATTATGTTTTGGTCAATACGTTTAGGGATGAGTTGGGAGAAGAAATGTTCAAGCAATTAATGGATACCCATATCTTGAAACGAACCATTGCGCCCATGATTGCCAATGAAAATTCTATTTGGTGGGATGATATCAATACCTCAGATGCGAAGGAGAACAGGGAAACAATATTTAGGAATTCCTTTACAGACGCCATAGGTTCTTTGGAAAAGGATTTTGGTGCGGATATACAGGAGTGGACTTGGAATAAAGTGCATACGTTGGAACATGGACATCCTATAGGTCAGGTAGATGCATTACGGTCATTTTTCAATGTGGGACCCTTTCCCATAGAGGGTACACGTGAGGTCATCAATAATTTGGCCTTTCCTTATGATAGCACGGGAATGTATAAAGTTAGTTCAGGCCCATCCATGCGTAGGATCGTAGATTTTTCTGATGTAGAGAACAGCATCAGTATTCTGCCCACAGGTCAGTCCGGCAATCCGTTTAGCGAACACTATAAAGATCAGGCGGATATGTATGTAAAGGGGGAATTTAGAAAGATGATGATGAATAAGGAGGAGATAGAAAAATCTTCTAAAATGCTTACATTTAGCCCAAACGAAAACTAAATGCTAACCAAAGTTTATGGCAGTGCCGTTTTTGGCGTTGAGGCCACTACCATTACCGTTGAGGTAAATATTGACAAAGGAATTGGCTACCATTTGGTGGGATTGCCGGACAATGCCATAAAGGAAAGTAACTACAGGATTGCTGCCGCTCTCCAAAATAACGGCTACAAAATTCCGGGAAAAAAGATAACCATCAATATGGCCCCGGCCGATTTGCGTAAGGAAGGCTCTGCTTATGACCTTACTTTGGCACTGGGAATTTTAGCCGCATCGGGTCAAATACAGTCCGAAGCCATTGAGAAATACATCATCATGGGCGAACTTTCCTTGGACGGCAGTCTACAGCCCATAAAAGGGGCCTTGCCCATTGCCATAAAGGCCCAGGAAGAGGGTTTCGAGGGATTTATCCTTCCTGCCGAAAATGCCAAGGAGGCTGCCATTGTGGGGAACTTGAAAGTCTTTGGTGTTGAGAACATCAAACAGGTCATCGATTTTTTTGATCAGGGCACGCCTTTGGAGCAGACCATCATCGATACGCGGGAGGAGTTTTACAAGAGTCTGGATTTTCCGGAATTCGATTTCTCCGATGTCAAGGGTCAGGAAAGCATCAAACGTTGTATGGAGATTGCCGCTGCGGGCGGACATAACATCATTTTAATTGGACCTCCAGGTGCGGGAAAGACCATGTTAGCTAAAAGGTTGCCTTCCATTTTACCACCTATGACTTTGCACGAGGCTTTGGAAACAACCAAAATCCATAGTGTCGTAGGCAAGATTAAGAATATGGGGCTCATGAGTCAACGACCTTTCAGGAGCCCACACCATACGATTTCAGACGTGGCTTTGGTGGGTGGCGGGGCCTATCCACAGCCGGGAGAGATATCCCTTTCACACAATGGGGTCCTGTTTTTGGATGAACTGCCAGAATTTAAACGCGGCGTTCTGGAGGTGATGCGGCAACCCTTGGAGGATCGGGAAGTGACTATTTCACGTGCCAGGTTTACGGTAACTTATCCAAGTAGTTTTATGTTGGTGGCGAGTATGAACCCAAGCCCAGGCGGATATTTCAATGATCCTGATGCTCCCGTGACTTCCTCACCCGCGGAAATGCAACGCTATTTGAGCAAGATTTCCGGACCACTTTTAGACCGAATCGATATACATATCGAAGTGACGCCCGTTCCCTTTGAAAAACTCTCCGAGGACCGCAAAGGGGAGAGCAGTGTGGAAATACGCAAACGGGTCACCAAGGCTAGGGAACTGCAGACAAAACGTTTTGAGGAACTGGAAAACGTGCATTACAATGCCCAGATGAACACGAAGCAAATTCGCGAATTCTGCAAATTGGACGAGGCTTCAAAGTCACTTTTGAAAAACGCCATGGAGCGACTCAATCTTTCCGCCAGAGCCTATGATCGCATCTTAAAAGTGGCCCGTACCATAGCCGACTTGGATAATGCTCCTGATATCAATGGTAATCACATCTCGGAAGCCATTCAATACCGTAGTTTGGACCGAGAAGGCTGGCTGGGGTAATCCTTAGTTTCAAGTTTCAAGTTTCTGGTTTCAAGTGTAGCGTGCAGAATTTAAAGTGCAGAGTTTGGAGTGGAATGGTTCTTTTGTCATCCTATGTTTACACGAGGAATAAATTCTAGTGAATTGCTTAAATTTAAAATCTTTAATGTTTATCATATTATGAATTTACCTTCAATTGAAATAGATCCATTAGTAATTATCAGTTCAATTACTGGCTTTATTCTCTTCATAATTGGTTTTATAAAGTTCATTCACTATTTAAAAGATAGAAAGACTAAGAAGAATGAAAAAGAAAACGAAAGGTTGGGGGATATTAAAATAGAGAGCATTTCTTTCAATGAAGTATTTGAAGAATATGAAAATGCAACAGAGATTAAGAAAAAGGGATTTGTTAGCTCTTACCAAAATGTGAAGGTAAAGTGGCATTTTACTTTTGGTTCCGTACAAAGTATGAACAAGAAGAAAATTGGTCAAATTTTTGGTTATCTCGATTCAAAATCTCTAATGCCTGACCTAATAATAAATGTGGATTTCAATAAATTTCCAATTTTACAAAGCGCAAAGACCAAAGACAAGTTTATTGTTACTGGGTTTATTAAAGATGTTGTCCAGGGTGAAATTCATATTAAGGCTCACGAGATCGAAAGAGATCCGTTTTTTGTTTTTTAAGTATAAATTGTTGTTATAAATGGAAGGACTGGAAAGAGAAGAGTTAAAGAATCAGATATTAGAATCTGCGCTCTTCGAAGTTTGCAACTTCGAAGGAACCTCTAATAAATCACTCTCAGCTAGCGCGAGCATCTTTCTGCCCGTGTCGTCAACAGTAAGTGGCATACGCCATTCCAAATAACAGCTTCGTTTCTATTTGATGATATGCACAGTTTAAACCCTGTAATTATCTGCCCTCCAATTTTTTATGAGCTTTTTAATTTCTTTGTTTGTCAGGTTTTCCTTTAAAGCTTTTTCTACTAAGGGTAAGAACTCGGCATCGCTCGCAAAACGGAGTGCTATAATTTGGGATACTCTTAATTCTTGAGGGAATAATTTGCCTGTCAGTACATAGTACCTCAAATTTTCTTCGGCTTTTATGGCCCTATCCTGTGCTTTTAAGGGAAAACTGCGTACATACCATGCCATAATTAAAAATATAACAGCGATAAGCACTACTAAAGAGGCTACATAGAGGTTATCACTACTGGTGCGAATAAGGTTGATTATGGCCCCGATCAATAAAGCTAGTATTGCAAGAAATAAGAGTCCATGGAACCCTTTTACAAGTTTACCATGATTTTTAAAATTCTGTTCTTTCATTTTTTAGTTTGATTTAAGGATGTTCAAATTTAGTAACCAAGCTTGTGCGTTTTTGTAACTTGTGTCGGTTCTTCAAACGAGCATTGAATTGCTATTAGTACCATTTGGGGCATTATTCCAATAATGCCCACTCTTCTTCGGTTGCCCTGGATTTTTGGTATTCCATGACCATGAGCCAACCAGTACCCTTTTTAACGAGTAGGGCTTCAAAGTGCACGAATTGTTTTGGAGCTGTTTTGCCACTACCATCATTGGATTGGAAACTAAAAATTCCTGTTTCATGCGCTGTGTTTTCGTTACCAACGCGCTGTGAAAAACGGAATTCCACCGTATTTTTTGTTTTTCCCGCTTTGGTGTCAATGAAATCTTGCATCCAATTTGAAAGCGCTTTAGTAATAGATATAGATGATTTGTTTTCGCGAGTAGTAAATACAACAACCGCATCTTCATGATACGTGGCTTTATAACCTTCAAAGTCACCCTCCTTAACGGTTCTTGAAACCTCGGTCCAAAAGGTATCCAGTTCAGCTAGCCTTAGGGAATCGTTGGAAATTTTCATCATACCCACTAAAGTATGGGCAGTGGTATTTGCATAGGTGATGGCGACACTTAGCATGAGCACAAGGCTAAGAAATGGTTTATTTTTTTTCATCTGTTTATTATTATTGTTTTTTATAAGTCAGACCTGCCCAAATGTATCGTTCAGGCGGGTGTAATTATTCACATCATTTCAATTTGTATACTATGTGTGTTCATGAATCTTCGATTTCGCCAATAAACATTTACTCACGAAGCTAGTTTATTTTGAAAAGTGGTGTTCGTGAACCCTTGGTTTCGGCGGGTATCAGACTTGTTATGGCTCCTTTCATATATGGTTTAATCTTAGTACTTATTTCCAGTTACCCTCGCTCCCGCCAGTTCACAACTGAGGGCCACCGTCAGTTCCTTAAAGACGGAAACATCAAACTCAAGAAACATTAAAACCTATCCCATCACCCTCTTTAACCCTTTATCAAAAGCCTTCATATCCTCCATAGTTCCAGTACTGATACGGGCCCATTCATAAAAAGGTGGGAAGGGTCTGCCAATCAAGACATTTTCCTTTTCCATCGCCATCATCATGTCTCGAATAGGTCTTCCGGTTTTAAAGAAAACAAAATTGGTGTGTGATTTTACATAGGGCAATTCTAAATCACCTAAGGTGTTGTAAATGGCCTGCTTGGCCTCCATATTTTTCGCCACGCTGAACTTGTAGAATTCATCGTCATTCAAAGCTTCTTTGGCGGCTTCAATGGCCAGCACATTGGTCATGGCCATTACACTTTTTTGTAATCGCTTTGCAATATCCGGGCGGGCTACCAAGTAGCCTATCCGCATCCCCGCCAATCCGTACACCTTGGAAAAGGTCTTGGAAACGATAACGTTCTTGCCTTCCTTCACCAGTTCCACCATGGAAGGGTAATCCGGTTCCGTGATAAAATCATAATAGGCCTCATCGCTAAAGACCATGGCCGTTTCACTGGTGCGTTCACAAAAGGATTTCAGGTCGTTTTTGTCCAAAAGGGTTCCGGTAGGATTGTTGGGGTTACAGATAAAGATGAGTCGGGTTTTGCCGTTGACCCGGTTTTCCATTTCCTTTAAATCATGCTGCATGTTTTCGTCTACGGGAACCCGGTGTACATAGGCGCCAAAGTTTTCTGCATAGGTCATCATGGACTGGAAGGTAGGATCTGCCGCAATGAGTTCCCCTCCATTTAATCCGTAAGTAAGACCCACGGCCTTAAGTCCTTCCGTGGAACCACCGGTTACCACGATATGGTCCGTGGAAACACCTTCGGTCTCCGCAATTTTTTCCAATAGTGGCCTAAAAACCATTGAGGGATACCGACAAGCGTTATCAAAAGCAGCGGTTATGGCCGCCCTTACTTTTGGGGAAGGGCCAAAGGGGTTTTCGTTGCTGTTCAGCTTGGCAACATCCAACAAAGCATTGCTAGGTTTGCTTGCAGGGTTTGTGAATGCCAGGGCGTTGGCACCGCCCAACATGGTGAGTCCTCCGCCAAGGGCAAAGGTCTTTAACCAATTTCTTCGGTCTATGTGATTCATACCTTTTGGATTTTTCCTAAAAGGTACAAAAAGATGGGGTTACTCGGGAATCGGGATTAAAAAACTGCGATGATTGCCCTCATGTAAAATTTTTTAGTCTTCAATGTGTAAATGCTCTACGGCATTCTATGGGGCATCGGGCAAAAAAGAAAGAAGGAATGATGTTTGGGCTATAGCTGAAATTCCTCGTTGTTGTTGTCCTTTTTCTCCTTCTTTTCGGAATTGAAAATATCTTTGAGAATATATGCGGTAACAATGGTGAGTCCGGTAGTAAGGGTGGGGATGGCGAATTCCCATTTCAAAAGTTGCATGAGTCCACCAGCAATGATGGTCAAAACACCCACTACCATGGCAAAATTCCATGCGATTTCCACTAGGGTATTGGTCGATTTTCGGTCTTGATCCATAAAATAGGCCGTTCCTTCCATGGCGAACCATAGAATAAAACAGAGTGCCGTGCCTATCTGAAAGATGACCGTGTTTGGAAAATCCAGAATACGGAGCAGCCCGTTGGTAGTCCAAAAAAGGACAAGTACCATTTTGATATAATCTACCGATTTTTTTGTATCCTTTTTGGAAAACCGAATAGCGTAGAGTATTAAAATGGCAAAAAAGGAGACAAAAATAATACCTCCGGCGTAGGGCCAATTGACGATACGCGATAGCATTCCAACGATCAAACAGGCCAAGGCCACTCTAAGCGGAGTTTTTAAGGTTTTGTTGGGTGTGCTCATAACGAAGTTTTTTAGTTGATTACTTTTATGTTTGCCTTTAGTCCTTCCATGATTCCAATAATGTTCTTGATGGTTTCGTTCAAATAGTAACGTACCAGGATATGGGGTATGCGTATGGTGGTAAAGCCATTTTTAAAGGAATGCATGGCCTCTTCCAAATTATTGATGGCCTGTTCCTCCGTCATCTTATCATAGCCACAGTCTATTTCAATGTTCAGTTTTACACGGGAGATGGCAATGTCGACCGATTTCTTTCCATCCCACCATTCAAGCATTCCCTGTACACCTGCCTCTTTGAGGCCATAGTATAATTGAATGGCTTCCAAGGGCGTATTGTTCCGTTGGATCAATACCTTTATCAGTTCCTGATGATGGGAGCAAAGCTCCACGCCCACGCTTTCTATGGCACTCTTGTGATCAAGATATCCAAGCTCTTTGTTACATTCTAAGCAAGTCATTAAGTAGGTTAAGTTAATTTAGGTTTGGGGTAATAATAACAATGAATTTTTAGGTTTAGTATTAACAATCGACGTACGACATCCGGATTTTAGATGAATGACATATTTTTAGATAAACGGCATTTTGAAATGTTAAAATTGTTGTGAACTACTATTTTTTTAAAGGGAGATTTTTAGCACAATTGAAGGTATCTTTATGAAAATCTAAAATTTATTACCCAATGTTTAAAAAAATGGGACCCGGAGTCCTGGTTGCGGCTGCGTTTATTGGTCCGGGAACGGTAACGGCCTGTACCTTGGCCGGGGTTTCCTTTGGCTACACCCTCTTGTGGGCCATGCTACTTTCGGTTTTGGCAACCATGGTATTGCAGGAAATGTCGGCCAGATTGGGAATCATCACCCAAAAGGGATTGGCGGAAGTAATCAAGCAGGAATTGGCCCATAAATATGTTAGAATGATGGTGGTTGGGATTATACTTTCGGCCATTGTCATTGGCAATGCGGCTTATGAAGCGGGTAATATTGGAGGCGGTGCCTTGGGTCTGGAGGCATTGTTCGGGATTTCTCGGGCAGGATACTATCCTGTTATTATCGGTTTTCTGGCCTTCATCCTTTTATATATGGGTAATTATAAGGTTTTGGAAAAGGTCTTTATCTCCTTGGTAATCCTAATGAGCCTTTCCTTTGTAATCACCGCCCTTCTCACAAAGCCGAATATCATAATGGTATTGCAAGGACTCTTTATTCCAAAGGTGGACAATGAAAATATCCTCACCGTAATTGCCTTGGTAGGCACTACCGTAGTACCATACAATCTCTTTTTGCATGCCTCCTTGGTAAGTGAGAAATGGAAATCTACAACCGATTTGAACCTTGCGAAGCGTGATACCTATGTATCCATTCTTTTGGGGGGAATCGTTTCCATGTGTATTATTGTGGCCGCGGCATCGGTAGATTTGATGGAGGTCGATAATGTGATGGATATGGCCAAGGCCTTGGAACCCCTGTATGGAACAAGTGCCCGATACTTCATGGGCATAGGCCTTTTTGCCGCGGGGGTTACATCGGCAATTACCGCACCCTTGGCGGCGGCCTATGTGGCGGCCAATTGCTTTGGTTGGAAGAACGGACTTAAAGATGCCAAGTTCAGAATGGTTTGGATGGTCATTTTGGGCTTGGGCGTTTTTTTTCTTTCCTTTGATATCAAACCGATTGAAGTAATCAAATTCGCGCAAATTGCCAACGGAATCCTGTTACCCGTAATTGCCATCTTTCTGCTAGGGGTGGTCAATAGAAGTACCTTGATGGGCGATAACAAGAATACCGCCCTTCAAAATATAATGGGAATTTCCATTGTTATTTTGGCGGTCTTCTTAGGGATAAAGAGTATTTTAAAGGTTTTGGAAGTGCTATAATGAAGATATATTCTATAGATATCAATTGTGATGTAGGTGAGGGAGTTGCGAACGAGGATCAATTGTTTCCTTATATTTCCAGTTGCAATATTGCCTGTGGTGGTCATACGGGCGATCGGGATTCTATGATAGCTACCGTGCGCTTGGCCAAGAGGTATGGCGTAGGTATAGGGGCACATCCCTCGTATCCTGACAGGGAGAATTTTGGCCGAAAATCCCTTTCCATAGATGCCTATGAATTGTCCCAAAGTATCGCCTCACAGATTGGTACGTTAGAATCCATATGTTTGGGGGAAGGTGTTGAACTTCGGCATATAAAACCCCATGGAGCGCTTTATAATGATTTGGCCAAAAATGAGGAATTGGCCCATTTGTTTTTGAAAGCTATTGAGCCGTATAAAAACAAATTGAATTTGTTTGTGCCTTTTGATTCGGTCATTGAAAAATTGGCATTAAAGCGAGGATTTCAAATAATGGTAGAGGCTTTCGCCGATAGAAATTATAATGAAGACCTAAGCCTGGTGTCCAGGTCCCTTCCAAACGCACTTCTTACAAAACCGGCTGAGGTACTGGAACATGTGCTTCATATGGTTACGGAGCAAAAGGTCAGGACAGTAGCCAATACATTTACGGGGATAAAGGCTGATACCTATTGCGTACATGGCGACACCCCGGAGGCTTTGCAAATATTAACGTATATTTCGAAGGAATTACCAAAACACCACATAGCCTTAAAAAAATGATTCATCCCCCAATTTCATTGAAGCCCTATGGAAGGCACGCCTTATTGATCGAGTGGCCAAACGAAGTAAGCGAAACGATTTTGGAAAGCATCTTGGATTTTGAAGACTTTCTAGTAAGGGATTGTTTAAAGGAAAGGGAGTGGGAAACCATATCCGCTTATAATTCGCTTTTGTTGGTACATCCAAAAATTGAAATCGATTTTCCAAAATTCAGTCAAAGCGTAAAGGAGTGGTATGAGCGGTCCAAAGGTAGCGTTGCCAGGGAAAAGGTACTTTGGAAATTACCGGTGAGTTATGACAAGGCCTTTGGCATCGATTTGGACGAAGTCGCAGATCGTTTGGGAATGGGCATAGACGAAATCATTACACTTCATACGGAATCCGTTTATACGGTATATGGAATTGGATTTGTTCCAGGTTTTATGTATTTGGGAGGTGTGCCCCAAGAATTGGAAATTCCCAGAAAGGCGACCCCAAGATTAAAAGTGAAAAAAGGGGCCGTAGGTATTGCTGGAAAGCAAACCGGCATCTATCCGCAGGAATCCCCTGGTGGCTGGAACATCATTGGCAATTGCCCGATACCTTTGTTCGATAGGAACAAAAAAAATCCCTGTTTTGTGAATGTTGGTGACAAAATACAGTTTCAAAAAGTTTCCTTGGGCGAGTATGAACTCCATAAAATAGAGGCCGAGGTAGGAATTTACAAACCAGAAAAAATGTTATTGGATGCTTAAGGTATTAAAATCTGGATTTTTCACGAGTGTACAGGATTTGGGTCGGTTTCACCACAGGAAGAAAGGTGTACCCGTTTCTGGTTGCATGGACCAGCAATCGGTTTATAAGGTAAATACGTTGTTGGAGAACGACGATCGAAGCGCCGTTCTGGAGATTACCATGACAGGTCCCACCTTGGAATTTGAAAAGGAAACCTCTATTGTGCTGGGAGGGGCCTTGATATCCGTTACCTTGAACAATAAGCCTATTCAAAATTATAAGGTATACCAGGTGAAGGCCGGGGATATTTTGTCTTACGGAAGTTTTAAAAAAGGCTTCAGAGCCTATTTGGCGATTAAGGGAGGTTTCAGGTCAAAGGAAATTTTAGGTAGCCGATCTTTTTATGTCCCCATAACGGATAAGAATAGATTGGAGGCTGGTGACGAAGTACCCTATGAGGAACACCAG
Organism: Maribacter sp. 4G9; assembly: GCF_002742265.1. Classification (GTDB taxonomy): domain Bacteria; phylum Bacteroidota; class Bacteroidia; order Flavobacteriales; family Flavobacteriaceae; genus Maribacter. The sequence continues at coordinate 56,828 of NZ_MDGL01000020.1, read as the reverse complement.
GGATTTACGCCCAAGATTTCAGAACTCAAAGTGGATAGTTTATTGGATGAAACGGTTTTGGAGGTGTATAAGGCCCCAGAATTCGAGTTGCTGACCGATAGACAATTGGAAAACCTGTTTTCAAGGGAATTTACGGTGTCCAAGGAAAATAACAGAATGGCATACCAATTATCCGAAACCTTGGAGGGGCATCAACATAGTATATTGACTTCAGCTACCTTGCCCGGGACCGTTCAATTCACTCCTGCAGGAAAATTGATAATTCTTATGAAGGACGGACAGACCACAGGGGGGTATCCAAGAATTCTACAACTTTCGGACAAATCCATTTCAGTGCTGGCCCAAAAAAGGGAGGGCAATACCATTTCCTTTAAGTTTATTTAATTTTTGATCTGTTTTTAAAACTATGTTTTTGCCTTGCAAAAAATTTACGTACTATTGCCCTATGATTACAAAAAGCATTATAGTCAGTGAAATCGTCATTATTTCCCACAGGGAATGATATAGATTTTTCATCGACGTAAAAACCTGTATCAGAGCCATCCGATACAGGTTTTTTTATACTATTACCTGTAATCCCAAAGTAATGAATATGGTATAAATACAAATACTAAGTTATTGAAATACAGTTTATTAAATCAATTTTGGTAAAATTGAATTTGAACCAAGATTACAGGATAAAAATTGAACGCATTTTAAACTTATATCTTTGATATGAGCCAACTTTAAATTTACGCAAGAAGACGAAAAAATGGAATTGAACAAGTACAGTAAAAGTGTAACCCAAGACCCAACATTACCAGCGGCACAGGCCATGTTACATGCCATTGGACTAACAGATAATGATTTAAAAAAGCCTTTGATCGGTATAGCCAGTACCGGTTACGAGGGAAATCCATGTAATATGCACTTGAATGATTTGGCCGTTCATGTAAAAAAGGGCGCGGACAATGCAGGATTGGTGGGCTTGATATTCAATACCATCGGCGTTAGTGACGGTATAGCCAATGGAACACCGGGTATGCGTTATTCGTTGGTCTCAAGGGATATCATCGCAGATTCCATGGAAACGGTCGTGGAAGCTATGGCCTATGACGGACTGATAACTGTGGTAGGTTGTGATAAGAATATGCCGGGTGCCCTTATGGCCATGTTGCGTTTGAACCGACCTTCTATATTGGTATATGGCGGAACTATCGCTTCAGGGTGCCATAATGGCAAAAAATTGGATATTATTTCCGCTTTTGAAGCCTACGGACAAAAAGTAGCCGGAAATATCGATGAGGAAGAATATAAGGAAGTCATACACAAGGCATGTCCCGGTGCGGGTGCTTGCGGCGGTATGTATACGGCCAATACCATGGCTTCGGCCATTGAGGCATTGGGAATGTCGTTGCCCTTCAATTCTTCCAATCCGGCCATAAGTGATGGCAACCTTAAGGAACAAGAATCCGTTAAGGCGGGAGAGGCTTTGCGACTGTTGTTGGAGAGAGATATAAAACCATCGGATATCGTTTCCAAAAAATCCTTGGAGAACGCTTTTAGATTGGTAACCGTTCTAGGAGGTTCTACGAATGCGGTGCTTCACTTCTTGGCGATTGCCAAGGCCGCCCAGATAGAATTCACTTTGGAGGACTTTAAGAAAATCAGTGACAACACACCGTTGTTGGCCGATTTAAAACCGAGCGGAAAATATTCCATGGAAGACCTACATGGAGTAGGTGGTATACCCGGGGTTTTAAAATACATGTTGGATAATAATATGTTGCACGGCGATTGTTTAACGGTTACCGGTAAAACGCTTGCAGAGAATTTGAAGGATGTTCCCAATTTGATAGAGGGACAGTCAATCGTACATACCTTGGACAAACCCATTAAGGAAACCGGACATATACGTATTTTGTTCGGAAACCTGGCCACGGAAGGTGCGGTCGCTAAGATTACAGGTAAGGAAGGTCTTTCCTTTAAGGGTACGGCCAATGTATTTGATAGCGAGACTGCGGTAAACGAAGGCATCAAGAACGGAAAGGTAAAGAAGGGCGATGTTGTGATCATTCGGTATGAAGGGCCCAAAGGGGCACCCGGAATGCCAGAAATGTTGAAACCAACCTCTTCCATCATGGGAGCGGGATTGGGCAAGGATGTTGCATTGATTACCGATGGCCGTTTTTCTGGCGGGTCCCACGGTTTTGTAGTGGGCCATGTTTCCCCGGAAGCCCAAGTGGGCGGGAATATCGCGTTGGTGGAGAATGGGGATATTATTTCCATTGATGCCGAAAATAATACCATTGATATTGAGATTTCCGATGCGGAATTGGAAGCGAGAAGATCAAAGTGGGTGGCTCCAGAATTAAAGGCCAAAAGAGGAATGTTATACAAATACGCCAAAAGTGTGTCGTCTGCAGCCAAAGGCTGTGTTACCGATGAATTTTAAGCTAAAGGGTATTTCTAATTGTTTGATATGGAAACATTGAAAGAAAAAAAGACAGTGCAGGAACAGCAAAAATCGGTTAAGATCAGTGGGGCGGAAGCCATTATCCATTGTTTGCTGGCCGAAGGGGTCGATTTAATCTACGGCTATCCTGGTGGGGCCATAATGCCTGTCTATGACGAACTATATAAGTTTCAGGATAAGCTTACGCATATCCTAACAAGACATGAGCAAGGAGCGACCCATGCCGCCCAAGGATATGCCCGTGTTTCCGGTAGGGTAGGTGTTGCCATTGCCACCTCGGGTCCGGGGGCGACCAATTTGGTCACCGGATTGGCAGATGCACAGATCGATTCTACGCCCTTGGTCTGTATTACGGGGCAGGTTCCTAGACATTTATTGGGCTCCGATGCCTTTCAGGAAACGGATATTATTGGTATTTCAACACCTGTCACAAAATGGAACTATCAAGTGACCAAGGCTTCCGAAATTCCTGAAATTATGGCCAAAGCGTTCTATATTGCAAAATCTGGCCGGCCAGGTCCAGTGTTGGTGGATATTACCAAAAACGCCCAGTTTGACGAATTGGATTTTAGCTATACCAAATGCACCGGGGTCCGCAGTTATAAGCCGGCACCCAAGCCGGATGCGGAAGCCTTAAAGCAGGCCGCCGATCTTATAAACAACGCAAAAAAGCCACTGATCGTATGGGGCCAGGGTGTTATTCTTGGCAAAGCAGAGGAGGAACTGAAGGCGTTGGTGGAGAAGGCGGGGATTCCTGCGGCATGGACCATTATGGGTGCTTCGGCACTGGATACAGACCATCCTTTAAACGTGGGTATGGTGGGAATGCACGGAAATTACGGTCCCAACATTTTGACGAATGAGTGCGATGTGTTGATTGCCATAGGAATGCGCTTTGACGATAGGGTCACAGGACGTTTGGAAGATTATGCAAAGCAGGCAAAAGTGATCCATTTTGAGATCGATCCTGCCGAAGTCAATAAGAATGTACATGCGGATGTTGCCGTACTTGGAAATTCCAAGGAAACCTTGAGCTTGATCTTATCTTTGATTAATCCAAACACCCATAAGGAGTGGCTTCAGTTGTTCGCGGAAAAGTACCAGATAGAATATGATACGGTCATTAAGAACGATATCCACCCTACCAAGGAAGGCCTTACCATGGGGGAGGTAATCGAGGAAATAAACCTGGCTTCTGATCAAAAGGCGGTTATCGTTACCGATGTGGGCCAGCACCAAATGATCGGCTGTCGCTATGCAAAATTTAAGCAATCCAAAAGTAATATTACTTCAGGCGGATTAGGAACTATGGGCTTTGCCCTTCCTGCGGCCATAGGTGCAAAAATGGGCGCCATGGATAGGGAAGTAGTCGCCATTATAGGCGATGGCGGTTACCAAATGACCATTCAGGAATTAGGGGTCATCTTCCAGCACAATGTTCCCGTAAAGATCGTGGTGCTTAACAATGACCATTTGGGAATGGTGCGCCAATGGCAGGAATTGTTCTTTGACCGCAGGTATGCCTCTACGGTAATGACCAATCCAGATTTTGTAAAAATCGCGGAAGGCTATCACATTGAAGCAAAAAGGGTAACCGAAAGAAAGGATTTAAAGAGTACCGTTCAAGAGATGATGGCTTCAAAAAATCCATATTTTTTGGAGGTAAAGGTAGAGAAGGAAGATAACGTTTTCCCAATGATACCATCCGGTGCGGCGGTATCCGAAATCAGATTGAAATAATCCATGGACCATTCCAACGTGCAGGATTTCCCAAAGGTGTATAACGCGATACAGAATAAATCAGACGAGATTGGGTTTACCATGCCCTCGGATGTATATGTTGGCACCTTGTTAAAAACCTTGGTCAGCTCCAAACCCAAAGGGAGGTTCTTGGAACTGGGAACGGGTATTGGGTTGAGTTTATCCTGGATGATCGATGGGTTGGATGCGAAATCAAAATTGATAACCGTAGACAATGATGCCGAATTAATTGAAATCGCAGCATCTTTCTTTGGCGCGGATGAACGGGTAGAGATTGTATGTAAGGACGGAGCGGAATGGATCAATAATTATGATGGTGAAAAGTTCGATTTGATTTTTGCCGATGCATGGCCAGGAAAATATGGCCAATTGGAAGAAACCTTGGCCTTGTTGAAAGTAGGTGGTTTTTATGTGATCGACGATATGTTGGCGCAACCAAATTGGCCCCAAGGACATGAAAAAAATGTAGCCGACCTGATGGAATTTTTGGAAAACAGGGAGGATTTGAATTTGACTAAAATGAACTGGTCAACGGGTATTGTGTTGGCCGCAAAAGTTGCATAAGGAAGGACCAAAAGTCCATTTTAACAATTAACCGCCACAAAAAGGTGGCTTAGAATTTAAGGGTTACGTAATGAAAAATGAATGGTTTACCATATCGGTGTATTCCGAAAACAATGTAGGTTTGCTCAATAGAATATCGGGTATATTCCTCAAAAGACATATCAATATAGAAAGTTTGAACGTGTCAAAATCGGAAATAGACCATGTATCCAAATTTACCATTGTTGTCAATACCACTGAAAAATGGGTGCACAATATTGTTGGGCAAATAGAAAAGCAGATAGAGGTCATAAAGGCCTTTTACCATACAGATGATGAAACGATTTATCAGGAATCGGCCCTATTTAAAATAGCGTCCAACCTTTTGTTCGATGAGCGTCAGATCCAGAACATCATCAAGGAAAGCAATTCGCAGATCGTTACGGTTTCAAGGGAGTTTTTTGTTTTGGCAAAAAGCGGCAGAAGGTTTGAGATCGATGAGATGTACGAACAATTGAAACCCTTTGGCATCATGCAGTTCGTGCGTTCTGGCCGAATTTCGGTTTCCAAGGACGAAATGCAGATATCTTCTCTATTGCGGGAGTTTCAGCATAATTAACACTTTAGACTACTTATTAACCAAATTCCTTCGGGAGTAATCTCACTTAAAAACTAAAAATAAAATGTCAAACTACTTTAATACGCTGTCGTTAAGAGACCAATTAACACAATTGGGAAAATGTAGATTTATGGATGCCACGGAATTTTCCGATGGTGTAACTGCGTTAAAAGGAAAGAAAATTGTAATTGTTGGTTGCGGGGCCCAAGGGTTGAACCAAGGGTTGAACATGAGGGATTCCGGATTGGATATCGCATATACCCTAAGGGATGCGGCCATAAAGGAAAAAAGACAATCATATCTCAACGCTTCCGAGAACGGGTTCACGGTAGGTACGTATGAGGAACTGATTCCTAGTGCGGATCTGGTCATCAACCTTACCCCGGACAAGCAACATACCCAAGTGGTAGGTGCAGTAATGCCCCTAATGAAAAAAGGAGCGACCTTGTCCTATTCGCACGGTTTCAATATTGTGGAAGAAGGAACGAAAATTAGGGAAGACCTTACCGTAATCATGGTGGCGCCCAAGAGTCCTGGTTCTGAGGTACGTGAGGAATATAAAAGAGGTTTTGGGGTTCCTACCTTGATTGCCGTTCATCCGGAGAACGATCCGGAAGGTAAAGGATTGGAGCAGGCAAAGGCCTATGCCGCGGCCACAGGTGGTCATAAGGCAGGGGTGTTGGAATCCTCGTTCGTTGCGGAGGTGAAATCGGACTTAATGGGCGAGCAGACCATTCTTTGTGGCTTGTTGCAAACAGGATCCATTCTTTGTTTCGACAAAATGATCGAAAAGGGCATTGAACCCGGTTATGCTTCCAAATTGATTCAGTATGGTTGGGAAACCATTACGGAAGGCATGAAATATGGTGGAATTACGAACATGATGGATCGTTTATCGAATCCCGCCAAAATAAAGGCCTTTGAACTTTCCGAAGAATTAAAGGACATCATGAGACCTTTGTTCCAAAAGCATATGGACGATATCATGACGGGACATTTCTCCAAGACCATGATGGAAGATTGGGCAAATGACGATAAGAATCTTTTGACCTGGAGGGCAGAAACCGGCGAAACGGCTTTTGAAAAAACACCTGCGGGGGACGTTTCAATCTCTGAACAGGAATATTATGACAATGGCGTTTTGATGGTGGCCATGGTGCGGGCCGGGGTCGAGCTTGCCTATGAGTCCATGACCGAATCTGGTATCATTGGTGAATCCGCGTATTACGAATCCCTGCATGAAACCCCGTTGATTGCCAACACCATCGCAAGAAAGAAACTGTTCGAGATGAACCGAGTTATTTCAGATACGGCGGAATATGGCTGTTACTTGTTCGATCATGCCTGTAAACCTTTGTTGGCCGACTTCATGAAGAAAATAGACACCGATGTGATTGGAAAACATTACGGTGAAAACAAGGGCAATGGAGTGGACAATGCGAAGCTTATCGCCGTGAACAAAAAATTACGGGAACACCCTGTGGAAGTGGTTGGAGCCAGACTAAGGGAGTCTATGACCGCTATGAAACCTATTGTTTAATACTTGATAAAACAAACCTTTACCGTTCATCGTATGGAGTATTTCCCAAAGGTAGAGGATATAGAAAAAGCGGCGTTGACCATTCGGCAAGTATCGGAGGTGACGCCGCTTACTCCTAGTATTCGTTTGTCCAAACAATTTGGTGCAAACATATATTTAAAAAGGGAAGACCTTCAGCGGGTTAGGTCTTACAAAATCAGGGGTGCCTATAACAAGATCAATTCACTATCCCAGGAAGAACGTAAAAATGGCGTAGTTTGTGCCAGTGCCGGCAACCATGCGCAAGGTGTGGCCTTTGCCTGTAAGCATTTAAAAATCGAGGCAACGATATACATGCCTTCCGTCACGCCCAGACAAAAGGTGGAACAAACACAGATGTTTGGGGAGGAATGGGTGACCGTGGTTTTGGAAGGCGATACCTTCGACGATTCCTTCAATGCTGCAATGAAATATAGCAAGGAGCGAAACAAAACATTTATACACCCTTTTGACGATCCCAAGGTTATCGAGGGCCAAGGCACGGTTGGTTTGGAACTCTTGGAACAGACCAAGAATCCGATCGATTACATTTTCGTTGCCATAGGGGGTGGCGGACTGGCATCGGGGCTTTCGGCTGTTTTCAAAAACCTTTCGCCACAGACCAAAATTATTGGCGTGGAGCCTTTGGGAGCACCTTCCATGAAAACATCGGTAGAGAACAATCGGAATACGGAACTTGAACATATCGATAAGTTCATTGATGGTGCCGCGGTAAAAAAGGTAGGGGATTTCACTTTTGCCATTTGCAGGGAACATCTTTACGATATCGTAACGGTTCATGAAGGGAAGGTTTGTCAAACTATATTAGATTTGTACAACAGGGACGCCATTGTTGTGGAACCAGCAGGAGCTTTGAGCATCGCGGCGTTGGACGCTTTTGCAGATCAAATCAAGGGAAAGAACGTGGTCTGTATCGTAAGCGGTAGCAATAACGATATTACAAGAACTGCGGAAATTAAGGAGCGTGCCCTTTTATATGGGAAATTAAAACACTACTTTATTGTCCGATTTCCCCAGCGCCCGGGAGCCCTTAAGCAGTTTGTAGCGGAAATTTTGGGACCTACGGATGACATTACACATTTTGAGTATTCCAAAAAATCCAGTAAGGAAAATGCACCCGCCGTAGTTGGGATAGAACTTAAAAAACCGGAAGATTTGCAGCCTTTAATGGATAGAATGAAGGCCAATAATTTTTTTGGGGATTATATTAATGACAAACCAGATTTATTTCAATATTTGGTATAAAATTGAAACTATGAGCAAAAAGAATAGCAACATACCTAAGGAATTTGCAATTGAACAACCTATACATCAGACCAAATATTTAATAGATGGAAAATTAACGGAGTGGTCAGGTCCTATGACCGATGTATATTCCACCATTTCATCCACCCAGGAATATAAACCCACTTTGTTGGGAAGTGTTCCGGATTTACAGGAACCGCAGGCCTTGGAAGCCTTAAATGCGGCTCTAACAGCCTATGATAGAGGTCAGGGTGTTTGGCCAACCATGCATGTGCGAGACCGAATCATCTGTATGGAGAATTTTGTGAAACAGATGAAAACCAAAAGGGATATCGTTGTAAAGTATCTTATGTGGGAAATTGGAAAATCCCTGCCCGATTCCCAAAAGGAGTTCGATAGAACAGTCGAATATGTGGAGGACACCATTGAGGACTATAAGAACCTGGATAGAAATGCGGCCAAATTCCAGAAACATGATGGGGTTTATGCACATATCAAGCGCGGACCTTTGGGCGTAGTGCTCTGTTTGGGGCCCTATAACTATCCTCTGAACGAGACATTTGCCCTACTGATTCCTGCCATTATTATGGGGAATACTACCATATTTAAGCCCGCTAAACATGGGGTTCTTTTGATTACCCCATTGTTGGAAGCTTTCCAAACCTGTTTTCCAAAAGGTGTAGTAAACATCCTTTTTGGAAGGGGACGTACGGTTGCCGCACCTATAATGCAAACAGGAAAAGTGGACGTTTTGGCATTGATTGGCAACAGTAAATCGGCAAATGCCCTACAAGATCAGCATCCCAAAAGCAACCGATTGAGATTGGTATTGGGGCTGGAAGCCAAAAACCCGGCTATCATTTTACCGGATGCCGATATGGACCTGACCATCAACGAATGTTTGGCAGGTACCCTATCTTTTAATGGTCAGCGATGTACGGCTTTAAAGGTTATATATGTGCATGAGGATGTACGGGAAAATTTCCTTAAGAAATTTGCCGAAGAAGTGGATAAATTGAAGTTTGGGAATCCATGGGACGATGGGGTAAAATTGACACCTTTGCCAGAACCAGGTAAGCCGGCGTATATTCAGGAACTCATTGATGATGCCGTTGCCAAGGGAGCCAAGATTCTGAACAAAAAAGGAGGAAAGCATTTTGACAATTATATTTGGCCAGCAGTTTTGTATCCAGTTACCAAGGAAATGCGGGTATACCAGGAAGAACAATTTGGACCAATAATTCCCGTATTGTCCTTTTCTGACATTGAACAGCCTTTGGATGATATGGCGGAAAGCAACTATGGTCAGCAAGTGAGTCTATTTGGTAAAGATGTATATACGCTTTCCCCATTGATCGATACTTTGGTCAATTTAGTGTGTAGGGTGAACCTGAACAGCTCTTGCCAGCGAGGACCCGATGTGTATCCGTTCACCGGAAGGAAGGACTCCGCACAGGCCACACTTAGTGTGCACGATGCCTTACGTTCATTTTCTATACGGACGTTTGTTGCCTTTAAGGACAATGATTTGAATACTGAAACGGTTCAACAATTGTTGGAGGCCAAAGTCTCCAATTTCGTGAGTACGGATTACATTCTTTAAGCGCCTTAAGAACCTATTTAGGCCGAAACCTATGTTTTCGGCCTTTTTTTATGGATGGCACCCCAAATATGTCATTTTATCAAAAATTAACACATTTTGAGCATATTGGGTTAATATTGAATATAAATTGGTTAATACTCTGATGAATTGCGGTGTGAATGTTCCGTAATTTTGTATTCAAATAGAAACGAAAACAATCGCCACATAAAATAGAATAAGCAGTATGAATGTCAATCCATCGAACAAAAAAGCACTTTTCTCATTGGCCATAGGGGGTTTTGGCATTGGGCTTACTGAGTTCGTGATCATGGGTATACTAACGGAAGTGTCCACGGCCCTGGACATTACAATTTCCCAGGCAGGGCATTTTATTGCGGCCTATGCCTTTGGTGTCGTAGTTGGAGCTCCTTTGTTGACAAGTTTAGGATCTAAATTGTCCCCAAAACGAATGCTGTTTCTATTAATGATATGGTTTACCGTATTCAATTCCCTATCCGGTCTAGCCTCCAATTATGGAATCCTGCTGACATTGCGATTTTTATCGGGGATACCCCATGGTGCATTTTTTGGGATTGGAGCTGTTGTAGCCATGAAATTGGCAAAAAAGGGAAAATCGGCACGAGCGATAGCCATAATGTTCTCAGGATTAACGGTGGCAAACGTCATCGGAGTTCCGGTAGGAACGTATATTGGTCAGGAATTTGGTTGGAGCACCTCTTTCTTTTTAGTGGGCATTATCGGTATATTGACGTTGACAACCTTGCAGTTTTGGATGCCCCGAATGGAGGCCTCTGGTAATTCTCCCCAAGTAAAGTTATCGGACGCTTTAAAAAATAAGCAGCTATGGGCCATGATTGCCCTTACAACCATTGGTACGGGAGGCTTTTTTGCATGGTACAGTTATATTGCGCCTTTGATTACTGATGTAGCCGGACTGGATGACCATTTTGTGGGGTATGCCATGATGCTCGCTGGATTGGGAATGGTGCTTGGAAATTTTGTGGGAGCGAAAATGGCCGAACTATTTTCTCCCTTAAAGGCCGTAATCATCAGTTTGTCCGTGATGTCCGTGGTATTGGTCATGAACATGTTTATTGCTGCCAATCCGTACATGCTTATGGCTTTTACCTTTTTAATCGGCGCCATTGCCTTTACGGTTTCCACTCCCATTCAAATGGCCATTATAAATACGGCCAAGGGTTCAGAAATGTTGGGTTCTTCCATGAACCAGAGCGCTTTTAACATGGGAAATGCATCGGGGGCCTACCTTGCTGGGTTACCCATGGTCTTTGGATTTGATGTAATATACTCTAGTTTGGTTGGGGGGATCTTGGCCGCTTCCGGAGTTATATTGGCAGTTGCCATTTTTCTATACCGAAAACAAAGACTAAGAAAATCAAATGCAGTGGCTTTAAGTTCCTAGTTGACATCGGAATTCAGTATTTTCACAACTTTACGATTTTGGCCGTAATGAATTTCTAATTTCTACGTTAGAAATAATATGTAAATCCTACTGAATAGTGCATCGATTTAAACTCATTGTTGGCGCCATATTATTGGTTGTCATTCTTGTCATATTTTCTGCGGCATCCCTTGATATTCAAACTGAGGAAGTTCCCAAAGTCGATTTTCCGAACCAATTGGCGATTCAAAAAGAAGCCAGAATCTATGAAACGAGAAAAAAGGCTTTGAAACTGGCTATCAATGAATACTTTAACGAGGCATTAATATTGGGGGAAATTGCAGGTGCCGGCGTGAGTATTGTCAAAGGAGATTCCATTATATTGGCAGAAGGATTTGGAAAACGCAATATTGATGAAGGTACTCCGGTTAATGCGGAAACTGTATTTCGTTTAGGGTCTTTATCCAAAGGATTTACGGGTGTTTTGGCTGCAAAATTAGTGGAGGAAGGTGCGTTTGATTTTATGGACAGGGTTACCGATTATCTACCGGAATTTGTTTTTGGGGATAGTACAAATACCAAGCGCATAAAAATCGCCCATTTACTCTCCCATACTTCCGGGGCTCCATATCATAGCTACACGAATTTGGTGGAAGCAGGTTTGGCCATGAACAAAATTGCCGTGCAATTTGGGGAAGTGGAACCGCTAAATGAACCAGGAGTTCAATATAGTTATCAAAATGCCTTGTTCGCGCTTTCGCAGGAAGTGATGTTCCGGGTAACAGGCCAAAATATCAATTCATTATTGATGCAACGTTTTTTCGGTCCTTTGGGGATGTCACGTACATCAATGGACCATGCGTCTTTTTTAAAAATGGGGAACATTGCAGAGCCCCATGTAAAAAGAGGCAATAGTTGGCGGATTTTACCGTTAAAGGACAATTATTACAACGCGGTGGCTGCGGGCGGCATCGATGCCAGTGCGGATGATATGGGTAAATGGATGCGCTTTTTATTGGGACATAATACTGCCGTTATGGCAAAAAGTACCTTGGAAAAAGCTTTTGAGCCTTTTATCGAATTGAATGAGAACAATAAGTATTATCAACGTTGGGAAGGACACTTAAAATCAGCTTATGCTTTTGGATGGAGGGTTCATACATTGCAAAATAGAACATCCAATATGGAGGAAACCATGGTACATCACGGAGGCAGTGTCAATAGTTACAGAAATGAAATTGCCCTATTCCCGGATGCCGATTTGGGAATTTGTGTACTTATGAACAACCATTCAAGTTTGGCGAAACATGTTATACCGGACCTTAGGGCCATTGTTAAACATATATACGAATTATCACCCGATGCTTTGGCGAGCTTATAATTGTGTAAGTGATATTCAAAAGAAAACCCTCAATGGATTCATTGAGGGTTTTTCATTTTTGAATTTGGGTTGTCTAGATATTTTTGGCCAACCAATCCCCAACCTCACTGGTTTTATAGGATGTACCTCCTTCGGCCAAATCTTCGGTCACAATACCCTCAGCGAGGGATTTATTGACAACCCTTCTGATTTCTTCGGCCTCCTTGGTCAATGCAAGATCCTCAAACAACATGGCTGCGGATAAAACCGTTGCCAAAGGGTTGGCGATATCCTTACCGGCGGCTTGCGGATAGGAACCATGAATTGGTTCGTACAAGGATACCTTGCTACCAACGGAAGAAGACGGCATTAATCCCATTGATCCAGAAATTACGGAAGCCTCATCGGTTAAGATATCCCCAAAAAGGTTCGCTGTGATAATTACATCATATCCCTTGGGCCATTGGATTAAACGCATGGCAGTAGCATCCACAAATTCATAGGAAACGGTTACTTCCGGAAAATCCTTTTCCATAGCTTGTACGGTCTCCCTCCACAATCTAGAGGATTCCAGAACATTGGCCTTATCTACACAACATAATTTTTTGGAACGCTTCATGGCCATTTCAAAACCTTTTCTAGCAAGACGCTCAATTTCGAACCTTTGATAGGTCATGGTGTCAAAGGCGGTATGATTATCATCCTTTCTTCCTCTTTCCCCAAAGTAAATACCTCCGGTGAGTTCACGGAGAATTATAAGGTCGGTACCTTCGATTCTATCTCTTTTCAAAGGGGATTTATCTATCAAGGAAGGAAAAGTAAATGTAGGACGCACATTGGCAAACAACCCTAATTTCTGTCTCATTTTTAAAAGCCCTTGTTCCGGGCGGACCTTTGCCGTAGGATCGTTGTCAAACCTTGGATGACCTATAGCACCAAAAAGAACGGCATCTGAACTGGCGCAGATTTCATGGGTCTCATCCGGATACGGTTCGCCAACTGCGTCAATGGCAGCTGCACCGGTCAATGCTGGTTTCCAGGTAATTTCATGATCGTATTTACTTGCTATGGCATCACACACTTTTACTGCTTGATCTATAACTTCCGGGCCTATTCCATCTCCCGCCAATAGTGCTATGTTTAGTTTCATTTTTGTTTTTAGTTTCTAGTTCTTAGTTTCTAGTTTTAAGTTGATTAAATCTAAAATCTTCTATCTCAAATCTTATATCTATAAACCAATAACTATATAAGATTTAACATCTTTTCAGTGGCCTTAATGGCGGATACGGTTTGGTCTGAGTCCAACCCACGTGACGTGAATTCCTTCCCGTCAATATCCCAACTAATGACCGTTTCACACAGGGCATCCGAAGCACTTCCTGGCGGTATTCTTACGGCATAGTCCGTCAATCTGGGCAATACCATATTTTGGGATTTGTATATTTTTCTCAAGGCATTCATGAAAGCGTCGTATTGACCATCCCCAGAGGCATTTTCCTCAAAAGTCTTTCCGTCAATTTCAAGGGATAGGGTAGTAGAAGGCTTCAATCCCTTTGAATGTGTCAGAACATAGGATTTTACAAAAACCTTTTGTTGGTAGTCCGAATCCAGAACGTCTGAAATAATGTAGGGTAAATCATCCTTGGTTACACGTTCCTTTTTATCCCCGAGTTCAATGATCCTGGCCGTCACCTTTTTCAGATCGTCATCGTTGAGGGTCAAACCAAGTTCTTGAAGGTTTTTCTGAATATTAGCCTTTCCGGACATTTTACCCAAGGCATACTTTCGTTTTCTGCCGAACCGCTCCGGCATCAAATCACTAAAGTAAAGATTTTTCTTACTATCCCCATCTGCATGAATACCAGCGGTTTGCGTAAAAACGTTATCCCCAACAATGGGTTTGTTCGCTGGTATGCTGATACCTGTAAACGCTGATACCAGTTTACTTACTTTGTAAAGTGCCTTCTCATTCAAATTTATTTTTACATCCGGTAGAAAATCATTGATAACGGCAATCGCACTCGCCATAGGGGCATTGCCTGCTCGTTCCCCCATACCATTGATGGTCAGGTGAAGTCCATGGCATCCCGCTTTGATGGCTTCCATAACATTGGCCACACCCAAATCGTAGTCGTTATGGCCATGAAAATCGATATGTAGCTGGGGATATTTATGAACGATTTGCGAAATAAATTCGGAAGTTTCGGTATGGGTGAGTATTCCCAACGTATCCGGCAACAACACACGTTTAATAGGTTGCGTGGTTAAGAAATCCAAAAATTGAAAAACATATTCCTTGGAATTGCGCATGCCATTACTCCAATCCTCTAGATAAATGTTATTGATAAAACCTCTTTTTGAAGCAGCCTGGAAAATCTTTGAGATTTCGTTAAAATGCTGTTCTGGTGTTTTTTTTAACTGATGTGTTAAGTGGTTTAGAGAGCCCTTTGTCAATAAATTTTGTGAAATAGCCCCCGCTTTTTCCATCCATTCCAAAGAGACCCCATCATCAACGAAAGTCAAAACCTCCACTTTATCCAAGTAATTATTAGGTTTTGCCCATTCCGTAATTTGTTGTACCGCCTGCAATTCACCATCCGAAACACGGGCAGAGGCCACCTCAATACGATCAACCTTGAGTTCTTCCAAAAGCAATTTGGCCAAGGTAAGTTTTTCGGAGGCGGAAAAGGATACTCCAGAGGTTTGTTCACCATCCCTTAGGGTGGTATCCATAATTTCCAACATTCTTTTCATGTGTTTTTTCTATTGATTTTCAATGGTCACATGTAACCTTTGATGTTAAAAATAATTTTAGCCTCGTCAATCTGAATATTATTTTGAACATATCGGTTTCATCCTAGTGTCCTGGAGTATAACTAGAGCGGTGTGTTGGCAGCGAACGTCTCAATGTCCTTTTTAATATTCAACAAGTAATCGATATCATCAAATCCGTTCATCATGTTGTTCTTTTTGTATCCGTTAATGTCAAAGCTTTCGCTTTCACCTGTCGGCAACAAGGTTATTTTTTGCTCTGGTAAACTAACTTCTAATTGGGTATTGGGGTCAGCTTCAACGGCATCAAATATTTTTTGCAAGAATTCCGCACTTACCTGAACAGGCAGTACCCCAATATTTAAACAGTTATTTCTAAAGATATCGGCAAAAAAACTGGATACTACGCAACGAAATCCGTAATCGTAAACGGCCCATGCCGCATGCTCACGGGATGATCCCGAGCCAAAGTTTTTACCTCCTACCAATATTTTACCACTGTAGGTTGGGTCGTTCAGTACAAAATCCTTTTTAGGACTATTGTCCTGATTGTATCTCCAATCCCTAAAAAGGTTGTCTCCAAAACCTTTTCTTTCCGTCGCCTTTAAGAATCGGGCTGGGATAATTTGGTCCGTATCCACATTCTCTATGGGTAACGGAACTGCTGTTGATGTTAATATGTTGAATTTATCGTAAGCCATTTTATAATAGTTGTTAGTGTGTTAGTTAGTGAACTAGTGTATAGCAACCTCCTCCATGAGTTCACGAGGATCCGTGACCTTGCCAGTAACAGCTGCTGCCGCGGCAACCAGCGGACTTGCAAGAATGGTTCTGGCACCTGGGCCTTGTCTTCCTTCAAAATTTCGATTGGAAGTACTTACGGCCAATTTACCTGCCGGAATTTTATCCTCGTTCATGGCCAAACATGCGGAACACCCAGGTTCCCTTAGTTCAAATCCAGCTTCGGTCAATATATCCAACAAACCTTCTTCCTTAATGGCTGCTTCTACCTTATGTGAGCCTGGCACCAACCACGCCGTGACGTTGTCCGCCTTTTTTCTACCCTTGACCAAAGAAGTGAATGCCCTAAAGTCCTCTATTCTTCCGTTCGTACAACTCCCCAAGAACACATAATCGATGGTTTTACCCATCATGCTTTCTCCTTCGTTGAACTTCATATACTCCAAGGACTTTTTATAGCTGCTGGCCCCACCTTGGGTGGCCGTAGCCAATGGAATGTCTTTTGATATGCCCATGCCCATGCCTGGGTTGGTACCGTATGTTATCATAGGTTCTATAAGTGAACCGTCAAAAGTCAATTCCTTGTCAAAGATGGCATCTTTATCGGTGTAAAGGGTTTCCCAGTAGGCCATGGCCTTGTCCCAGTCCGCACCTGTTGGCGTAAATTCACGTCCCTTTATATATTCGAAGGTTTTTTCATCCGGAGCGATCATTCCCCCACGGGCACCCATTTCAATACTTAAGTTACACACGGTCATTCTACCTTCCATACTCATATTTCGGAAGATATCCCCTGCATATTCCACAAAATATCCAGTGGCTCCTGAGGTCGTTAATTGACTAATTATAAACAATGCGACATCTTTTGGCGTCACCCCTTTACTAAGTTCACCGTTGATATTGATACGCATTCTTTTTGGTTTGGGCTGCATGATACACTGGGTGGCCAAAACCATTTCCACCTCAGAGGTACCAATACCAAACGCAATAGCGCCAAAGGCACCATGGGTAGATGTATGGGAATCCCCACATACAATGGTAGCCCCGGGTTGTGTAATTCCGTATTCCGGTCCAACAACATGGACAATTCCATTTTTTTCGTGGCCCAATCCCCAATAGGAAATACCGTGTTCATTGGCGTTCTCTTCCAACATTTTCAATTGGTTTGCGGAAAGAGGGTCCGCTACAGGCAGGTGTTGGTTGATTGTTGGGGTATTGTGATCGGCTGTTGCAAAAGTTCTTTCATTATATAAAACCCCGATACCTCTGTTTTTAAGGCCAAGAAAGGCTACCGGGCTCGTTACTTCATGAATCATGTGACGGTCGATGAACAGGACATCTGGACCGTTCTCAATTTTATGTACTACGTGGGAATCCCACACCTTATCAAATAACGTTTTTGTTGCGCTCATAATCTTTATAATGTAAGAGTGTAAAAGTATTAAAAACAAGGATTTTTAGGAAATCGGGACCTGTTTAAATTACGATGTTCAAAATTGAAATCTGTTAAAAATGGCCATCAACTAATATAATTCCAAATGTTTTTGAACCTTACCAATTCAGCATAAAAATGTCTAATTACTAGATGCTCCGGTTTTTCTAAAGAAGGGTCGTCCTTTAATAATTGCATGGCGTAATATCTGGCTGATTTTAAAATAGCATTGTCCTTTACGATATCGGCAATTTTCAAGTTTAGCATGCCACTTTGTTGGGTTCCCATGATATCTCCCGGACCACGCAGTTTTAAATCTACCTCTGCTATCTCAAAACCATCATTGGTTTGTACCATCGTTTCCAATCGGGTCTTGGCCTCTGAGCTTAGCTTGTAGCTTGTCATTAGAATACAAAAACTTTGGTCGGCTCCTCTACCCACTCTACCACGCAATTGATGCAGCTGTGAAAGCCCAAACCGTTCTGCGCTTTCTATGATCATTACCGAGGCATTGGGAACGTTTACGCCGACCTCAATGACCGTGGTAGCAACCATAATTTGGGTTTCTCCTTTTACAAAGCGCTCCATTTCGTAATCTTTATCCTCAGGTTTCATTTGCCCATGAACAATGGAAATTTGATATTCAGGTTGTGGAAAATCACGAACAATACTTTCATAACCATCCATCAGGTCCTTGTAATCCAACGCTTCGGATTCCTGGATTAAAGGGTAGACCACATACACTTGTCGTCCTTTTCTAATTTCATCCCGAATGAACTGAAAAACTTTTAAACGGTTAGAGTCATATCGGTGTACCGTTTTTACGGGTTTTCTTCCCGGCGGTAATTCATCAATGACCGAAATATCCAAATCCCCATAAAGGCTCATGGCCAATGTTCGTGGAATGGGTGTTGCCGTCATAACTAGAATATGTGGGGGAATTTGGTTTTTATGCCATAACTTGGACCGTTGCGCTACCCCAAACCGATGCTGTTCATCAATTATCGCCAAACCTAGATTCTTGAATATTACCTTGTCCTCGAGTACGGCATGGGTCCCGATAAGAATATCGAGCTCTCCATTTTCCAGTTGTTCATGGATAGGTTTTCGGACGGATTTTTTCACCGAGCCGGTCAAAAGCTCACAATTAACCCCGGTTCCTGCTAACAATTCCTTGATTCCGTTGTAATGCTGATTGGCCAGGATTTCCGTAGGAGCCACCAAACAGGCCTGAAAGCCGTTGTCGATGGCCAAGAGCATGGTCATGACGGCTACAATGGTTTTTCCAGAACCTACATCGCCCTGTAACAATCGGTTCATTTGAGCATTGCTACCTAAATCCGCCCTAATCTCCTTGATGACCCTTTTCTGGGCATCGGTAAGTTCAAAGGGCAAATGGTTGGCATAAAAATCATTGAACAAGGTACCCACTTGATCAAAATTGAATCCTTTGATTTTTTGTTTGTGCAACATGTTTTTAGCAATCAGTTGCATCTGTAAGTAAAAAAGCTCCTCGAATTTCAGTCTGAATTGAGCTTTTGCCAATAATTCTTGATTCTTGGGAAAATGGATATTAAAAAGTGCCTCGCTCTTCGGAATCAGTTTTAAATCATATAAAATTTTATCCGATAAGGTTTCTGAAAATTTTCCCTTTGTTTCCACAAAAAGCTGCTGTACCAGTTTACCCAATACGCGATTGGTAATACCCTTATTGCTCAATTTTTCGGTTGAAGGATATACCGGTTGCATGTGGATTCTAAGACTCTTTTCGTGTTCTGTAAGAAACTCCATCTCCGGGTGGGGTATAGAAAACATACCGTTAAACCAGTTGCACTTGCCAAAAATCACATACGGTGTATTCAGCTTTAGATTTTCCCTGATCCATTTTTGTCCCCGAAACCAAACTAGTTCTATTTCGCCCGTATCGTCCACAAATTTGGCAACCAATCGATTGCCCCGTTTTTGCTCTACTGTTTTGATATGGACAATTTTTCCAACAATCTGTACCTCCGAATTACTTTTTTGGAGCTGCCCTATTTTATAGTATTGGGTCTTGTCTATATACCTATTGGGAAAGAGGTTCAATAGATCTTGGTAGACATGAATACCCAACTCGGACTGTAAGGTTTCGGCCCTGTTGGGGCCTACACCTTTAAGATACACAATGGGCGTTTGAAGGAATCCCGCATTCATCCGACTAAATTAGGGCTTACCATCTGTAACTGCAATACAGGAAAAGCCTTAATTTGGTGCAAGAATTGGTTGTTTATGGTAATGAATCGGGTTTTGTTTTTATTTATGTTCCTTGGTCTGTCCGCTTTTTCCCAGCATCAAGACAAGGTAGATTTTATAAAGGCGACGGTAGTAATCACTCCTGACTTGTCCGAAGAAAGCATTGCCGGAAAGGTCATTTATAATTTTCACATTTTTCAAAATGTGGACTCTGTATGGCTAGATGCCAAAAATATGGATTTCGAAAAAGTGAGATTAGATGATAAAAAAGTCAAATGGAATTATGATGGAAAAAGATTGGTTATTAAAATGAAGTTTGAAAAAGACATAAACCATGAACTTTTTATTCAATATTCATGTATACCTAAACAGACGGTTTATTTTATAGGACTTGATGACGAAAATGCCGACAATGACCAAGTCTGGACTCAGGGCCAAGGAAAATATACGAGTTATTGGTTACCCAGTTTTGACGATATGGAGGAGAAGGTAGCGTTCGATATGTCTATCAGCGCCGATGTTGATTTTGAAGTAATTGCGAATGGGAGGTTGCTAGAAAAAACGGGTAGCGAATGGAAGTTCGATATGCAAAAACCCATGAGCAGCTATTTATTGGCCTTTGCCATTGGAAAATATAATAAACAGAAGATGACATCTGAAAGTGGTATTCCCATCGAAAATTATTTCTATCCGAAGGATAGTTTAAAGGTCGAACCTACCTACCGATACACGAGGGAGATTTTTGATTTTTTCGAAAAGGAAATCGGCGTAGCCTATCCTTGGCAGAATTACAAACAAATTCCGGTGCATGATTTTCTCTATGCGGGAATGGAAAATACGAGTGCTACTATTTTTTCCGATGCCTATGTCATAGATTCCACGGCATTTATTGATCGTAATTATGTTAATATCAATGCCCATGAAATGGCCCACCATTGGTTTGGAAACCTGGTTACCGAAAAGGATGGTAACCACCATTGGTTGCATGAGGGTTTTGCTACGTATTATGCCTACCTGGCCGAAAAGCAATTATTCGGTGATGATTATTTTTATTGGAAACTGTATGATACCGCAGAACAATTAAAGGAAATTTCGGAGGATGGTAAAGGGGAAAGTCTATTGGATCCCAAAGCAAGTAGCCTTACTTTTTACGAAAAAGGAGCATGGGCTTTGGTGCTATTGAGGGAGCAAATAGGGGAGGAAGCTTTTAAAAAAGGAGTCAAATCCTACCTAGAAAAGTATGCCTATAAAAATGCAACCGTGGATGATTTTTTAAAAGAAATGGAAGAGGCATCTCATCAAAATTTAGATGATTATAAATCCAGATGGTTGGTTTCAACCGAATTTTATTGGGACGACGCAAAGGCATATTTGGTAAGGAAAAATAAAAGTTTGAATAACTACTTTTTTTTACAAGATCAAATGGATTCGTCAACTGTTTTGGACAATGAAAAATTAAAGTGGATGTGGAATAAGGAGACACCGGCACCATTGAAATCGCATTTAATTTCTGAATACCATAGCCAAATTCCGGATTCAACGCTTCAAAGAATTTTTCAAAATGAATCCTCCTTTGAAGTAAGACGGGCGTTGGCCATGTCCATTCCAAAAGTTACACAGGAATTTAAAACGAATTTCGAATCGTTTTTACAGGATAAAAGTTACGTTACCCAAGAATATGCCCTTTTTAAGTTATGGGAGGCTTTTCCCGAAAATCGGGTTGGATATTTGAATAAACTTGAAGATGTAGTAGGTCTGCCCAATAAAAATGTCCGTCTTTTATGGCTGACCTTGGCTTTGGTGACTCCCGATTATAAAACGGCGGAAAAGGCAAATTATCTGGACGAATTGATTTCTTATACTCATGAAATCTATAATCCGGAAATCCGGCAAAGTGCCTTTCAATATTTATATCAAATAAATGCTGTTAATGGGGAAGTTTTAAGGCAATTGATTTTGGCAACGGATCATCATTCTTGGCAGTTTAGAATGTTTGTAAGAAATTTACTGGACGAAATGCTTACGAACGAAAACCTAAAACAACAGATTGTCTCTGTAGCCATGCAACTAAAACCATCGGATCTACGTTATTTAAAAACCAAAATAGAATTACCATGAGGGCATTGGTCATTTCAGGAGGAGGTAGCAAGGGGGCTTTTGCCGGTGGCGTAGCCCAATTCCTTATTCAGGATGCGGGAAAAACCTATGATATTTTTGTGGGCACTTCCACGGGTAGTTTATTGATTTCCCATTTGGCTTTGGGTAAATTAAATAAGATCAAACGTATTTATTCCAATGTAACCCAAAGTAGTATTTTCAATAATTGTCCTTTTGTTATCAAGAAAGTACATGGGAGCGATGAAATTGGTATTAACCACTGGAATGTAATTCGGAATTTCATAAAGGGTAAAAAAACCTTTGGAGAAAGTGAAAACCTTCGGAAACTTATCAGTGATAGCCTAACGAAAACCGAATTCAATAAGTTAAAGCAAGGTATGTCCGATGTGGTCATTACGGTCAGTAATCTTTCCCTGAACCAAGTCGAATACAAATCGATAAAAGATTGTTCCTACGAGGATTTTTGTGATTGGATATGGATTTCGGCCAATTATACGCCTTTCATGAGTTTGGTTCGAAAGGAAGGCTGTGAATATGCCGATGGCGGATTAGGGAGTATCGTACCCATCGAAGAGGCTATAAAACGTGGTGCCACCGAAGTGGATGTGGTAGTTCTCCACACGGAGATAAATTATTTAAATCGCATGCCTTCCAGAAACCCCTTTGAACTTTTGACGTCCATGATGAGCTTTGTCTTTGATAGGATTGAAAACCAAAACATACGAATTGGAAAATTTGTGGCCAATCAGAACAATGCCATCATTAACCTTTATTACACGCCCACAATATTAACCACCAATTCTTTGATTTTCGATAAGAAGAAAATGACCCTTTGGTGGAAACGTGGTTATCTCTATGCGAAAAATAAGAATGAGGAAACCAACCCTATTGAGCCCAATGAGAATGAATAACTTCGCTAGAAGCTAGACGTTATTCGCTGGACGCTTTTTAGTTTCAAATTAGAAGTTTCAGGTTTCAGGTTCAAAGTTTCCGGTTCAAAGTTACCGGTTCAGGATTTTGATTTTTACGGACTACTTTATAACTTCTACCAACAACCAACAACCAACAACCAACAACCAACAACCAACAACCAACAACCAACAACCAACAACCAACAACCAACAACCAACAACCAACTACCACAATTCCCCAATTTCCTTTTTCACAAAGGATAGGGCGGTAGCGGATGGGGAGGCCTTTTCCATGGTATCGTTCAAAATATCCTCACGAAGTTTATCTGCGGTTTCAGATTGGCTCATGGCCGCTTTTCGTATCATTTGAACAGTAGCGTTTTTGGCAGCCTTAATAATGTTCCAACATTCGTCCGTCATATAGATTTGTTGGGTAAGATTGTGATCGAATTCCGTTTCAATGCTTTTGATCAATAAATTTTCATAGGCATCCTTATCCTGACTTTTTGGAGCTACACGAACCACCAAACTTGGTATGGCAATCCGCTCCAAAAACAGTGCCATACGTTCATAGGCCTGCAAACGAATGGGTAATGTATCCTTCTGGGAATCCTTATGCAATAAAAAACGTCTTCTTCCTTCTTCATTGTTGGTATGCATCCTAAAAAAATAGAAAGCAATGGCACCGGTTACGATCGATGGCAATAAATAAGCAAAAAGTTGAAAAATTTGATCTGAAGTCATTCTTATAATTTTAAACTGGTTAGTTCACGATTCATGACTCTTTAACGACCAGTTTTCTCAATTAGTATATGACTTGATCGATGAAATGCAATTTTAATTTTTCACATCGTCTTTAGCGGTTGCATAGAAGGATTTGTAGTCCGGATGGATCTCAATTTGCAGAGATTCCCGTAGTCCTCCATCCATTCCTTTGGCACTAACCTTGGCACCTTCTATACCGTAATCCTTTATGAGGATCTGTGCTACGGAAGAGGCTTGTGCTAGTGCTATATCCAATTCGCCGGTCATACTCAATCCGGATACGGTAATGGCCGATTTTGGATTGGTGGCTATGATTTTCGAAATTTTTTCCAACCAGGGTTTGGCCGATTCTTGAACCTTGGAACCCAATCCATCGGCAAAATAGAAATCCAATTTTTCGGAGATAATCACGGAACCATTGCCCACTTGTACCTTGGCATTCTCGCCCAATGTTTGCTTGGCATTTGTCAATATCACAATGGCCGTGGAGTCATTGCTGGCCACACCGTCTACAATGCCTCTTAGTTGAGCCTCCTTGCGCTCCAAGGTGGCCAAGGTCTTGTTTATATTTTCTGAATTTTGGCTGGATAGGGCCGCAAAACTGTTCAGGTTTTTGAGCAAGGTAGCGTTCGCATCCTGTAATTCGGTCACTTGTGCCTGCAAGTCCTCTGCTATGATTTCACTTCTTTTTTGACTCGACTGTGCCGTTGAAATTAGCCGCGTTATGGAATCCAAACGATATTTTAATTCCTGGTTCTGCTCAATAAGCTCACTTTTTTTCTGGGCATTCATCATACCGATAAAACAAAAAGTAACGATCAAAAGGGGTAAAATTTTCTTCATGGAAACTTGCATTTTATTTGCCGCCAAGATACGAACAGTCTTTCAATTCCTGAACACCATTAAAGGGTACTTTGGGTTTATTATATCCGTATGCATAGGCAAGGCTCTTGTTCAATTCGTTGTCATCTAGGTTTACTTGCACGTCGTCCATGGTAAATTGACAGGGATGTTCGTATCCCGACGCATGGGTAATTTCCAAAAATTCCTTTCGGAAGGTCTTGAAATATTGGGCCAATCTATCCGACTTTAATGGGATGTCAATACCATTCTGTAGCCATTTGTTCTGTGTGGCGATACCCGTGGGACATCTGTTGGTGTGACATACCTGGGCCTGGATGCAACCAATGCTCATCATGGCCTCACGCGCAACATTGATACAATCTATTCCCATAGCAAAGGCCATGGCCGCTTTGGCGGGGAAGCCTAGTTTGCCACTTCCTATGAAAAGGATCCTGTCCGTCAATTTTCGATCAAGAAAAACCTTGTATACACTGGAGAAGCCGTATACCCATGGTAGGGATACATGATCTGCGAAGGATGGAGGGGCAGCACCCGTACCACCTTCCCCACCATCTACGGTAATAAAATCCGGCCCTTTTCCAGTTTTTAGCATCAGGTTGGCCAATTCTTCCCATTGGTCCAGTTTTCCAATGGCCGCCTTAATACCAACAGGCAATCCGGTTTTATCCGCAATTTGCTCTATGAGCTCCATAAGTTCTGGTACTGAGGAGAATGCCTTATGGGTTGCCGGGGATAGAACATCCTTTCCCACTTCAACCCCTCTGATCTCCGCCAATTCATAGGTAATTTTCGCTCCGGGCAAAACACCTCCCTTTCCCGGTTTAGCGCCTTGGGACAGTTTTATTTCAATTGCTTTTATGCAGGGATTATCATCAACAAGCTTTTTCATTTTTTCCATGGAAAAATTTCCATCCGGAGTTCTAACACCGAAATATCCCGTACCGAAATGGAAAATTACATCACCACCTTGCTTGTGATACGGGGAAAGTCCGCCTTCACCCGTATTATGGTAGGCGCCACATTTTTTAACGCCAATGTTCATGGCCTCTACGGCTGCTGCCGATAATGATCCAAAGCTCATGGCCGATACATTGATGACGCTCGCTGGCCTGTAAGGCCTTTTTCTCTTATGGAAAGCTCCCATAACTTTTGCGCATGGAATAAAAGTGGGGTCCAGTTCGTTGGGGTGGCCCTGGGGAACCTTATAGGCCATCATGCTATTTTTGATAAAAACATGTTGATGGGCATAAATGTCTCGATCCGTACCAAAACCCTCGTAATTGTTCTCTTTTTTGGCCGATGCATAGATCCAACCACGTTCAATCCTATTAAAGGGCAGCTCCTCACGGTTATTTGCCACAAAATATTGGCGCATTTCCGGGCCGATACTTTCCAGCCAATATCTTAAATGCCCTACAATGGGATAATTGTGTTTAATGGTATGTTTCCTCTGAATGAAAATATCCCAAATGGCCACCAAGGCCAAGAAGATAATAATCCATACCCACCATGGAATAATGGCAAGTAATACAATCTGGTAAGCCATTGAAAATTATCCTTTTGGTTGATTTTCCAATCTTGGGGTTTTATCACTGTTCAGGTAATCCAGACTCATGGCAGTAAGGGTTTTTACGCCCAATAACAAACCACTGTCATCAATCCTGAAATCTGGGGTGTGATGTGGAAAGGATTCCGTGGTTCCTGGGGTCATGCCGCCCAAAAAGAAAAAGAAGCCGGGCACTTTCTCTTGATAGAACGAGAAGTCCTCCGCACCCGTAACGGCCTTGGCGACCACTACGTTTTCCTTTCCTGCAACGGCTTCCATGGTCGGTATCATTTGGGTAACCAATTCTGGATTGTTATAGGTGATGGCCGTTCCTGATGCAATCTCCGTAGTGGCCTCCCCACGATAGGCCTCTGCGATGGACTGTACCATTTCCTTCATTCTTCGGTTCAGTTGTTTTTGCATATCATAGTCCAAGGTCCGGATGGTACCAACGATTTCCGCACTTTCTGGAATGATGTTGTTTCTAACGCCTGAGGTAATTTTGCCTACAGTAATTACGGCAGCCTCGTTGGTAAGGTTCATTTCCCGGCTGATGATTGTTTGTAGGCCATCAATGATTTTGGCGCTAATTAAAATGGGATCTACACCGGACCAAGGTTGTGAGCCGTGGCTCTGCTTTCCTTTTACATTGATTACGAACCGTTGTGCGGCCGCCAAGGTACCTCCCGACTTATATCTGATCATCCCCACAGGGGTTTGGGAATTGATGTGCAATCCAAAAATGGCGTCCACATCTGGACTCTGTAAAACACCTTCCTTGATCATCAAAGCGGCACCACCTTCCTCTCCTGGGGGCGCTCCTTCCTCTGCGGGTTGAAATATGAATTTAACGGTACCTTTGATCTTATCCTTGTTCTTTGATAATACTTCGGCTACGCCCATAAGAATGGCAATATGTGTATCGTGTCCACACGCGTGCATGACACCCACTTCGGTTCCCAAATATTCTGATTTTACGTTGCTTTTAAAAGGAAGGTCATTTCGCTCGGTTACGGGCAAGGCATCTATATCGGCTCTAAGTGCCACCACCTTCCCAGGTTTGTTTCCTTTTAAAATGCCCACCACACCGGTATGGGCCACACCGGTCTGTACCTCAATTCCAAGGCTTTTCAAATGATCTGCTATTTTTTCAGCTGTTTCAAATTCCCTATTGGACAATTCCGGGTGTTCATGGAAATACCTTCTCCATTCGATAACCTTGTCCTCAATGGCGCTAAAATCCTTTTCCATGGATTTTTGGGCGAAAACCGTCATTCCGCAGCATAGAAAAGTAAGTAATCCAAGTTTTTTCATTTGATAATTTTTATTGTTAGTAAAAGGCCATGCTTCGGTTTTTATCGGCATGGGTTTGCAATTCGCCACGGATTATCTTGCTGATTTTCAAGAGTTTTTATGGCTCATTGCATCATGTAGGTTTAAAATTTGATCAGTCTATAATTATCGTCCTGTAATTGTATCAATGCGGTCATGGCACTTAAGGACAGTTGTACGCCGTCTATTAATTCTTCTTTTGGGAATTCCCTGGATACGGAGGATTGTCCACAGAAAATGACTTCCGCATTGGCGGCCATTAGTGCTTTTAACAATGCTTCATTGGGGTTTTTGGTCCCGAATTTTTTCTGATATGCTTCGGTTGAGATAACATCTTTGGAAGCCTTATTGTGAATGACCAAGGCTACTTTTAATTGATCCAACGGTATCCCGTTCTGGCCGTGCATGTTCAAAAATCTGGCTGCTGTCTCTATGGAAGGGTTTACTTGGTCCAAGTCATCGGGTGAGGTCATAATATCGAATACGGCCTTGAACGTTTTTGAAGTATCCAAGGGGTAATCCTGGTTTTCAATTTTCCAGACCTCGCCATAGTCTTCAATGATTGGCCCAGGTTCCTTTTCTTGGGCCGTGGCA
The DNA here is from genome assembly GCF_002742265.1 of Maribacter sp. 4G9. Classification (GTDB taxonomy): domain Bacteria; phylum Bacteroidota; class Bacteroidia; order Flavobacteriales; family Flavobacteriaceae; genus Maribacter. Next base: position 28,954 of record NZ_MDGL01000020.1, on the reverse strand, counting down.
GAATGAAATGAAATTTGGATGAGGAGCAGAAGGCCTACGGATTTTTGAAAATTATTCATATCAAAATAAATGATTGGCTAAATATATTTAAAAAGGAACAAACGACTTGCCACATTGTTTATAAATCTAAAAAACATCATTTTCGGTATCGTGCAATTATGGCTAAATTCACACCTTAAAAAAAGAATTACGTTGAGGTCTTTTATTGATGAGTTAAATGAAGCCCAAAAGGCCCCTGTTCTGCATAAGGATGGGCCTCTTATGGTCATTGCCGGCGCTGGATCGGGAAAAACCAGGGTGCTTACATACCGTATTGCCTATTTGATGGATCAGGGGGTGGACGCCTTTAATATCTTGGCATTGACATTTACCAACAAGGCAGCCCGTGAGATGAAAAAACGGATTTCAGAAATCGTAGGGGTTTCAGAAACCAAAAACCTATGGATGGGTACTTTTCATTCCGTATTTGCCAAATTATTGCGGTATGATGGGGACAAGTTGGGCTTTCCAAGCAATTTTACCATTTATGATACCCAGGACTCGCAACGATTAATAGCCTCAATCATTAAGGAAATGGGGTTGGACAAGGATATCTATAAGTATAAACAGGTCCAAAATCGTATTTCTTCCTTTAAGAACAGTCTCATTACGGTAAAGGCCTACTTTAATAATCCTGAACTTATGGAGGCCGATGCCATGGCAAAAAGACCAAGGATTGGGGATATTTACCAGAATTATGTAGAGCGCTGTTTTAAGGCCGGGGCCATGGATTTTGATGACCTGCTTTTAAGGACCAACGAATTGCTGACCCGTTTTCCCGATGTACTCTTAAAATACCAAGATCGTTTCCGGTATATTCTGGTGGATGAGTATCAGGATACCAATCACTCCCAATATTTGATCGTACGCGCTCTGGCGGACCGTTTTCAGAATATTTGTGTAGTAGGTGACGACGCCCAGAGTATTTATTCCTTTAGGGGTGCCAACATTAGTAATATACTGAATTTTCAACGGGACTATGACAATGTGGGCATGTATCGCTTGGAACAGAATTATCGATCCACAAAAAATATCGTGAATGCTGCCAATTCCATCATTGCCAAGAACAAAAATCAACTGGAGAAAAACGTCTGGACGGCCAACGATGACGGTGCGGCCATAAAAATCCATAGAAGCATTAACGATGCGGAGGAAGGTCGCTTTGTGGCCAATTCCATTTGGGACCATAAAATGCAGCACCAAATGTCCAACGGGGAATTTGCCGTTTTGTACCGTACTAACTCCCAATCCAGGGCCATTGAGGATGCCTTGCGTAAAAGGGACATTCCTTATAGGATCTTCGGCGGACTTTCCTTTTATCAACGCAAGGAGATCAAGGATGTGCTTTCATATCTCAGGTTGGTCATTAACCCAAAGGACGAGGAAGCCTTAAAACGGGTCATCAATTTTCCTGCGCGTGGCATAGGACAAACAACTATCGATAAGTTGGTGGTTGCCGCAAATCATTACGGACGTTCCATATTTGAGGTCATAGAAAACATTTCCAAAATTGACTTGAAAATAAATTCGGGTACCAAAAGGAAATTGGAGGATTTTGTTACCATGGTCAAAAGCTTTCAAATCATGAACGAGGGAACCGATGCCTTTACCCTGGCGGAGCATGTAGCCAAGAAAACCGGACTCTTATTGGAATTTAAAAAGGACGGTACCCCAGAAGGTATTGCCCGTATGGAAAATATAGAGGAGTTGCTCAACGGTATCAAGGACTTTGTGGAAGGGCAAAAGGAAATTGCGGATGCGACGGGAGGGCTCAGTGAATTTTTGGAGGACGTGGCCTTGGCAACGGATTTGGATAACGATACCGGGGATGATGACCGTGTGGCCCTTATGACCATTCACCTTGCCAAAGGGCTGGAGTTTCCATATGTATATATCGTTGGGATGGAGGAAGATCTTTTCCCTTCAGGGATGAGCATGAATACGAGAAGTGAGTTGGAGGAGGAGCGAAGGCTTTTTTATGTGGCCTTGACCCGTGCGGAAAAACAGGCGTACTTGACCTATACCCAAAACCGATATCGATGGGGAAAATTGATAGATGCGGAACCTAGCCGGTTTTTAGAAGAAATCGATGAGCAGTACGTAGAGAACCTAACTCCTTTGGATGGTGGATATCGTTACAAGTCCATGATTGATGCCGATATTTTTGGCGAGGTGGACAAAAGTAGGTTACGACAAACAAAGCCTGTAAGAGGAACTCCTCCTAGTATAGATCGACCGAACATAAGCCAACTTAAAAAATTAAGGAAGATCAAACCTGAACTTTCACAACCTGTAGGAAACACCAATAGGATAGATCCAGGCCTGGAAGAGGGAGTCTTGGTGAACCACTCCAGATTCGGTAGGGGCAAAGTACTCAAGATAGAAGGGGTAGGAAATGATCGAAAGGCGGAAATCAAGTTTGATCAAGGCGATGTAAAAAAACTACTGCTTAGGTTTGCAAAATTGGAGGTCCTATAACGGTTAAGGCTTAAATCACTAAATTGGTATAAATTTCTTTACCGATGATAAAATATAGATTGTCCATTCTGTTTATCGCCTTTTCTTTTTTGATGGCATCTTGTCAAAGTTCTTCCGTAGCAGAAGAGCCATTGGAAAGCGTTCTTCCTGAAAATTTTGAGACTCCCCCTACCGGGGAAGATGTCTTTGCTCCCGATTATTGGGACGATGCACAATTGGTTTGGAGCGATGAATTCGATGGTACGACACTTTCCACTGAAAACTGGAAGCTTGAAACGGGGAATCACGGTTGGGGAAACAATGAACTTCAAAATTATATCAGCGAGGGCAATGTGGAAGTTGGCGATGGCACTTTAAAGATCATTGCCAAAAAAGAGATCTTTGATGGGAGTAATTATACCTCCGCTAGATTAAATAGCAAGAAAGAGTTCAGATATGGCAAAATTGAGATTCGCGCTAAAATTCCCGAGTATAAAGGAAAGGGAATTTGGCCGGCCCTTTGGATGTTGGGCAACGATATAAATTCCGTTGGATGGCCCGCTTGTGGCGAAATTGATATTATGGAATATGTGAGCTACAGCCCAAACGAGGTCCATTTTTCTATTCATAGTACAGCGAACAATCATGTCAAGGGCACCCAGATTACTTCCGGACCCGTGCCTTTGGAAACTATAGAGGAAGAATTTCACACCTATGGCGTTCTTTGGACGGATAAATATATGAGGTTTTACATAGACACTGCGGAAAATGTGCAACTGAACTTCATAAGACCGGCGAATTCCAGTTCGGATAATTGGCCCTTTTCAAAGCCTTTTTATTTTTTGATTAATATTGCCGTTGGTGGAAATTGGGGCGGACTTGAAGGTGTGGACAACACTATTTTTCCAGCGGTTATGGAAGTAGATTATGTAAGGGTGTATCAGAAATAATAGAATTACATGGCCGAACTTATTAGAATATACGAAGAGAACCCCAATCCAAAGGAGATAGCCAAAGTGGCACAGGTATTGCGAAAAGGGGGACTGGTTATATATCCTACGGATACGGTCTACGGTCTGGGATGTGATATTACCAATTCAAGGGCCCTTGAAAAAATTGCCAGGATCAAGGGCATTAAATTAGAAAAAGCAAATTGGTCCTTCATTTGTGCCGATTTAAGCAACCTTTCTGATTATGCCAGACAAATAGATACCGCTACGTTTAAAATCCTAAAAAGGGCCTTGCCAGGACCCTATACTTTTATTTTGCCTGGGAACAATAACTTGCCTAAGGATTTTAAAAAGAAGAAGACCGTGGGAATACGGGTGCCGGACAATAACATTGCCAGAGCCTTGGTACAGGGACTGGGCAATCCCATTGTGTCGACCTCCATTAGGGATGATGACGATGTTTTGGAGTATACCACGGACCCAGAACTGATTTATGAAAAATGGGATAATTTGGTGGATATTGTGATTGATGGGGGATATGGGGGCAATGTGGCCTCTACCATCATAGACCTGTCCACAGGTTTTCCAGAGGTCATAAGGGAAGGCAAGGGGGATATCGATATCATTTAAAAGTTATAGCATTTCCTATCTTTATTGGCACCGCCAAAGGGTTTAATACTCCGAGGCTTGCCTTGAAATTAAAAATTTGTTTCCTGCGAATGCCTAGTGGGCTTGCCCCGAGGTAGTTTACTTTGAATCCGAAGACCTAATACGTTGTCGGTTCGAGTGATTTTGTGGTCTGCAAAATCGTATCGAGAAAAAACCAAATAAAAATTCCACTTCTCAATTCCAACTTTCTTATTTTATTCTATAAACCACTTGGAGACATACAATGTTTAAAAATACACGATGGGTTTTTATTCAAAAACTATATTAATTTTTATGATTACTAATGATGCGTTAAAATTTTTAATATTGGAATAGTGGATTATTTTAACAGCTCCCCGCTTCAGATGAAGTGGGGTGGCCCGCTTGCGGGACGGGGAGTTTAACCTGACCCAAAATTTGGGAGCTATCCCTGTGCTTTTGGTCCTATCATTGTGATCCGTGCTTTCTAACCCCCGGCGCGACTTAGGTCGCGCCACCTCCCTTTATCAAAAGGGAGGAGCCCATAATCCTATCCAAAATCAAATGAAACCCTCATCGAGGGATTTGTTATGGTAGGTTAAATACCTCTATAAAAGGAAATGCTTAAAAATCAAGCTATTGACCTAATTTTAAACGTATGAAAAACTAAAAACAAGAGACAATTACCTTATATTCAATAACTTGTTCAATAGTTCCGAAAATTAATGTATAATCAATATTTAATGATAGATAAATGAGAAAGACAATACTAATTATAGGAATGGCTATCGCTGTGGTAACGATTGTCTATAGCTTTTTCGGTATGGGCGATACGGGACAATTTTTTGGATTAGAAATGAATATCTGGGTTTATCGTTTAATTTGGTTGGTCTTGTTCTTATTGGTTTTAAGGGATTATCTAAAAATGTCCGGAAAATTGGAATAAAAAAAGCGGCTCCATTGGAGCCGCCTTTTAAATATATTTTGAAGGGAGTAATTATCGTCCACCATTGATGGCAGGATCTTTCATTCCCTCTTCAATCATGCTATAGAACTGATCGATTTTTGGAAGTACAACGATTCTTGTTCTTCTGTTCTTGGATTTCTCAGTTTGGGAAACAGGAACATATTCAGCCCTACCCGCAGCGGTCATACGCTTGGGATCAACACCAAAATCGTTTTGCAATATTCTAACTACCGCAGTAGCTCTTTTCACACTTAGGTCCCAGTTGTCCAACAATACGCCACTTCTGTAAGGTACATTATCGGTATGGCCTTCTACCATAAACTCAAAATCGGGCTTGTTGTTAACTACTTTGGCTACTTTCCCAAGAACTTCTTTAGCTCTATTGGTTACGTTGTAGCTTCCGCTGCTAAATAATAGTTTATCGGAAATAGATACGAAAACAACACCTTTCTCTACGCTGATTTCAATATCCTCGTCATCCAAATTGCCCAAAACGCCTTTTAAGCTCTGTACCAAGGAAAGGTTTACGGAGTCCCTTCTGGTAATCGCATCGTTCAGCTTACGGATCGTTAGATCTTTCTCTTTTAAACTCTCTAAGGATTTCTCTAAGTTCTCGGCACCTTTGGTGGTTAAGGTCGTTAGGTTGCCCATGTTATTGATCAACTCCTGATTATTGGCTTTCAAAAAGGCATTTTGATCTTCCAAGGTTTGAAGCCTTGATGAGGCCGTGGCCTTTTCTTCCAAACAATCGTTCAACTTCACGGTTGCCGAATTCAATAAATCTTGGGTCTCTTTTTGTTTTGCCTCAAGATCGGCATATTTCTTCTGTGAAACACAGGAAGACAATAATAGCGTTACTCCAAGACAGCCTAAAACGATTTTTTTCATAATTGCTTACTATATTAATGTTTGTTATTTACTTATTTACTTAAACGGAATCAAAATTATAGTTTTTGACAAACGTTTATAGTGGTTCTTAGTTAATCTTTTACTAAAATGTTAAAATTCTTTACTCCATTTACGAAGTAAGACCATACGATGGATTTTACAATATAATATTTTAATATGAATTTAGCTTTTTCACGCTTTTTATACATACCCCTAAACTTACGATAAAAACTTAGATGTGCCCGTAATATGGCCCAACAATGTCTAAACCTAAATTGAATGATAAAGCGCACCGCAGCAATGCCATCCAATAAAAGCCGAACGGCAATAATAATTAGGGCCTTTCTTCTTGGAAGGTTCTTGGTAATCGAAAAAAGTGAATTCCTAAAGTTAAGGTAGGTTTTTTTTGGGTTCATATTGCTCAATGTAGATCCACCAAGATGGTACACCTTGGAAGCACCCAAATAAAACACCTTGTACCCTTGGTTTTTGGCCCTCCAGCAAAAATCTACCTCCTCCTGATGCGCGAAATAATCGGGGTCAAATCCTTCCAATTCCCAATATACCTTGGAACGCACAAACATACAGGCACCGGTGGCCCAAAAGATTTCTCTTACATCATCGTACTGCCCTTGGTCTTTTTCAAGACTTTGGAAGATCCTTCCCCTACAAAACGGATATCCCAATTGGTCTATAAAACCTCCGGCCGCTCCCGCATACTCAAAATAATCCCTTTTTAATAAATCTAAAATTTTTGGTTGGACAATGGCGGCATCGGAACGTTCAATGAAAAATTCGATAACAGGCGTAAGCCAGTCTTTTGAGACCTCTACATCGGAATTCAATAGACAGTAGATATCGGCCTGTACATTTCTTAAGGCATCGTTATAGCCTTTGGCGAATCCACCGTTCGCACTGTTTTGAACTATATGGATGTTCGGATAATGCTGTTTAAGAAATTCGATGGAACCGTCAGTAGACGCATTATCGGCAACATAAATATCCGCAATTCCTTCGGAATATTTTACGACCGATGGCAAATAGCGTTCCAGGAGCACCTCCCCGTTCCAATTAAGTATGACAATGGCAATCTTCAAAACGATTGCAAATTAACGGCTAAATTCAGGAATCTCCTTTAAAAACTTATATTTTTCATCTTGGAAATTCATTTGGCACATGTAATGTTCCAATCCATTCGTAACCATTAAATAGGAGGCATTTAGCTTAAAATTATATTGGGCAATTTGATCAAAGGTGGTTTGGGAAATGTTGATGTGTGGCGCCTTGCACTCGACCAATAAATGGATGGTGCCGTTTGGGTTAAAGATGACGATATCATACCTTTTTCGTAATCCGTTATAGACGATCTGTTTTTCAACGTTTATATGGCTTAACGGATATTTTTTTTCCAGGGTAAGAAACGTAAGTACATGCTGCCTAACCCATTCTTCCGGTGTGAGCACCACAAACTTTTTGCGGACCATGTCAAAAATAAGGGCCGAATTTTGACTACTTTTGAACCTAAAGTCATACTTGGGAAAGTTAAGCGGCTGCATGGTACAAAATTGATGATTTTTTCCGAATGGACGAAGCACTACAAATCGTAAATGACATAAAGCAGGGAAATATAAAACCCATTTATTTCCTATTTGGTGAGGAAGCCTACTTTATTGACAAGATAGCATCCTATATAGCTGACAAGGTCTTAACGGAAGAGGAAAAGGGTTTCAACCAAATGGTCTTGTACGGAAGGGACGTTTCCATAGAGGATATCGTTGGAAATGCAAAACGGTTCCCCATGATGGCCGAAAGACAAGTCGTCATTGTCAAAGAGGCCCAACATTTGTCCAGAACCATCGAAAATCTTAGCCCCTATGCCCAAAATCCCCAAATGAGCACAGTGCTGGTTTTCTGCTATAAATACAAGAAACTCGACAAAAAAAAAACCCTTTATAAGCACATAAAGAAAAACGGCGTCGTTTTTGAGAGCAACAAACTTTATGAGAACCAAGTTTCTGAATGGTTACGAAAAACCTTGGTTTCCGGTGGTTACTCCATTTCCCATAAGGCCGCCATTATGTTGGTTGAATATTTGGGCACGGATTTGGGAAGAATACACAATGAACTGGAAAAGCTTAAATTGGCCATTCCCCAAAAAAAGGAAATTACACCGGACGATATTGAACAATACATTGGAATAAGCAAGGATTACAACAATTTTGAACTTAAAAAGGCCATTGGTGAACGTAACATATTGAAGGCGACTAAAATAGTCAACTACTTTGCCCAAAACCCCAAGGACAATCCCTTTGTGCTTACGATAACACTATTGCATAGCTTTTTCGCACAATTATTGCAATACCATGGTCTTAATGACCACTCTCCCAAAAATGTGGCCAGTGTACTAAAAATTAATCCCTATTTTGTGGGTGAATATCAAACAGCGGCAAGAAATTTCCCTATGAAAAGGGTGAGTCAGATCATAGGCAGCCTGCGGGAGCTTGATCTTAAGGGAAAGGGCGTGAATGCCTCTAATATAGACCAAGCGGACCTCTTAAAGGAACTTTTGTATAAGATCCTTTGATTACTTCTTATCAATACTGAATTTCCCGGGTCCCAACAAGGCGATGGTAATGAACGCTACCAGGTATAACAAGGCTTTTTCCTTTGTGCCAAAAGAATCTGCGGCATGTGCTATAAAACCTGCAACGGCCATAGTGATAGCCGTGGGTATCGCCGCAAAACGGGTCTTAAAACCAATAATTACCAGGATGGGACAGATGAACTCTCCAATGACCGCAAGGAACAACGATGGGGCAGCACCAATTCCAATGGGGTCACCAAACTCAAAGTTACCGGATATCAATTTTTGAAATTTAGGAAGACCATGGGTGATCATCATGGCGGAAACGGCAATTCTGAAAAAGGCAAGACCTATATCTTTCATTTGGGGGGAAATATTTTATTTATTTGATTAGTCCCTCTAAAGGTAGATAAATTATTTTTTCTGTAAAAGCATTTCCATTTGGCTTATCAGCATATTGCAATTATCCCTGTTAAAATATAAGGGAGGCTTTATCTTCAAGACATTGTCCTGTGGGCCATCCGTTCCAATGAGTATATTGTTATTTCTCAATCCATTTTTTAGATATTGGGCGTGTTTTTTATCAGGTTGGTTGTTTTCGTCCGTAATTTCCACGCCTAGGAACAGACCTTCGCCCCGCACATCGGCCAGCTCTGGAAACCGTTTGCCTAAGTCTACCAAAAGATCTTTTAAATAGGATCCTGTTTGTTGGGCTTGGGCATCCAATTGCTCTTCCTGGATGACATCCAATACGGCCTCTCCAATAGCGCAGGATACGGGATTGCCCCCAAATGAACTAAAAAACTCCAATCCGTTTTCAAAGCTTTGGGCAATTTCATTGGTGGTGATGACTGCGCCTATGGGATGCCCATTTCCCATGGGTTTTCCTAGTATGACAATATCGGGAACGACATCGTACATTTGATAGCCCCAAAAGTACTTGCCCAGCCTCCCGAAGCCTACTTGGACTTCATCGCTAATGCACACCCCGCCCTGTGCCCGTATTTTTGGATAGATGTGCCTTAGGTAGTCTTTGGGTAGCGGTACCTGCCCTCCACACCCAATAATAGGTTCTGCAATGAACGCACCAATTTCCGATTTGTATTTTTCAATTTCTGACTGTGTTTTCCCAGCATAATAGGTACAGGCATCTGCTTCGGTATCAAAGCCAGATCCAAAAATCTTGGGCATGGGTGCTTCCAGGATATATTCCTTTTTTCCCGTACCTCCTTGGTGTTCGTATTTATAATGGCTGATATCGACACCCATGCGGGTATTGCCATGGTACCCGTGTTCCATGACCATTATCTTGTTTTTTTGGGTATGCGTTTGGGCCAAGCGGATGGCCAGATCGCTTGCGGCACTTCCAGAATTCACAAAAAAGATCTTGTTCAGGGAATCTGGGAATTTTGACAACAGTTTCTCGCTATAGGACTGGAGCTCGTCATACACATAGCGGGTGTTGGTGTTCAGCCTGGCGAATGTGCGCTGTCCGGCCTCTACGACTTTTGGATGGCAGTGACCCACCAGCATGATATTGTTATAGGCATCCAAAATGGTGTTTCCTTTGTCATCGTACATATACTGGAACGCCGATCGCACCATATGTATGGGTTCCTTGTAACTTAGCGATAAGGAACTACTAATGAATTTTTTTCTAAGTTCCAGCTCCTTTTTTAGGGTGTTCGTTGGTATCGATGGAAAACCGGCGGCCTTTCTAAAGGCATTGTTCGCCGCTATAGGATGTATGGTGAGCCAAAGGTGCAATAGTTTCCAAGCCGGTTTCTCGCTGACGATGATGTATGCTGAATTGGGGTTTTGCTTTTTGGCATACGCCGAATTACAGACACTGGTACACAAACGGGCGGCTATCAAATAATAAAGAACGTCCAACTCTATTGTCTCAAGCGGCCTAATGGAGTGGTAGCCTTTGATAAGCGCCACGGCATACTCCAAGGGATCTTCCTTTTCCATCATGTAGTAGGTGAGTGCCACGGCCAGTTCATTGATGGTCCAAGTGTAGCACATATCCCCAAAGTCTATAATGCCCGATATGGAATTGTTTCTGGTCAACACGTTCCATTCATTAGCATCGTTATGAACGATACCCATTCGTAATCGCCCTTGCTGCGGAATTACCTTTTCTTTGAACTGCATAAAGAAATATTCAACCAAACTCCGATGCTTGGGGTCTGGAATATATGCTATGAACTTTTCATTTTTATAGAAATGCCGAAGATCCCAAGCCGTCTGCTTTGCCATGGTAGGAGCGTCGTACATAGGGATGGTTATGGTGTCTATTTCCGCCAAAAAAACCCCCAATGCATGGGCCAAGGTTTTACTACGGGAAATGTCACCTAAAAATTCACCCTCAACATATGTTAGCAATCGGTATAGGGTATCATTTTCTTGTATCCAATAGGTACCATTTTTCGATTTGAGGGGCAAGGGAAAATCGTACCGATGCAATTCTTGGAGCTGCATTAAATTGTTCGATTCCCCATCGATTTCAGCTTTATTGGAGGGGGTAGCTTCGTAGACTTTCAGGACATACGAATTTTCTTGGGATACAATTTTAAAATTTCGGCTTTCATATCCTTCCATGCCGGATATAGAAGGTTTGGAAATATCAAAATGATGTTGAAGAACCTTTGCTATCGATTTTTGCCACTCCTCCATTTTGTACTGTTTAGATTGTCCTTTATTATATTCCGATTGGAAAGATACTAAAGAATAGAGCGATTTTTAGATGGAGTTGCCATAATGGTATGACGGGGTGGCCGTTTTGGAAACGGACCATGGCATGAAGAAATACTGTAATTATAAATTTATCGCAACGGTGGGAAATCCTGGGGGTTCGCTTCGTTCATAATAGCATATACCTTTTCAAAAACGTCCTCCACATTGGGTTTGCTAAAATAATCGCCATCGCTGCCGTACGCAGGTCTGTGAGCCTTGGCGGTAAGGGTCTGGGGGGCACTGTCAAGATACCTGTAAGCTCCCTGTTTTTCGATGATTTCCGTCAATAGGTACGAGGAACAGCCGCCGGGTACATCTTCATCGATGACCAATAATCGGTTTGTTTTTTGTACACTTTTTACCGTATCCGCATGAATATCAAATGGTAGCAACGTTTGGGCATCAATAATCTCGGCATCGATACCTACTTCCAATAATTCCTTGGCAGCTTGCTCTACAATGCGCAGGGTGGAACCATAGGATACTATTGTAATGTCCGTACCTTCCTTCACTTTTTCCACAACACCAATGGGTGTGCAGAATTCACCCAAGTTCGTAGGTTTACGTTCCTTCAAACGATATCCGTTAAGGCTTTCAATTACCAAGGCGGGTTCATCGCTTTTCATAAGGGTGTTATAGAAGCCTGCCGCCTGGGTCATATTCCTTGGGGCCAAGATGTATATGCCCCGTAAAACATGGATCAATCCGCCCATTTCCGATCCTGAATGCCAAATTCCTTCCAAACGATGACCACGGGTTCTAATGATGAGGGGAGCCTTTTGCTTTCCAAAGGTTCTATACAAAAGACTTGCCAGATCGTCCGTTAAAGTGGCAAGGGCATAAAATATGTAGTCCAGATATTGAATTTCCGCGATAGGACGTAAGCCTCTCAAGGCCATTCCTATACCCTGACCGATAATCGTGGTCTCCCTGATACCTGTATCGGCCACGCGGATTTTCCCATATTTGGCCTGTAACCCTTCCAGTCCCTGGTTCACGTCGCCAATGGCACCTGTGTCCTCCCCAAAGACCAGCGCATGGGGATACTTCTCAAATAATTTATCAAAATTATCCCGTAAAAGCACCCTACCATCTATTTTCTCTTCCTTTGAGGAATCATAGGAAGGCGGTATCGCGGTTACTTTGGTGGCCCTGTTGTCATTTTCACTGTAAAGATGGGAACTGAATTTGGGCTGCGATTCCAAAATGAAATTGTTGAGCCAATTTGCCAAATTTTGGCGTTCCTTGCAATTTTCACCCAAGAGATACCGTAAGGCTTTTCGGGCGGCTACGGCCAAATCCTTTTTAACGGGCTCGTCAATGGCAATTAGGTCATTCTTGATTTTTGAAATAAAATTCTTGTTGGAACTTGAATTTGAGGCATCATTGAGCAACTGGACCAGCGTCTTTTTCAAAGCTAGATGTTCCTGCAGATATTCCGTCCAAGCTTCTTTTTTGGCTTCACGAACGGTTCTTTTTATTTGCTTTTCCAGATTGGAAAGTTCTTCCTCATCGGCAATGCCAGATTCCAATATCCACTCCCTAAACCTTTTGTTACAATCGTTTTCACGCTCCCAGGTCAGGCGTTCATCATCCTTATATCTTTCGTGGGATCCCGATGTGGAATGCCCCTGTGGTTGCGTAAGTTCCGTTACATGGATGATGACGGGAACGTGTTCCTGCCTGGCAATATCGGCAGCATTTTCATAGGTGTGCATCAAGGCGGTGTAGTCCCATCCTTTGACCTTGAGGATCTCGACACCTTTGTTGTTGTCGTCCCTTTGGAATCCGGATAGCACCTTTGAAATATCCTCTTTTGTGGTGTGGTATTTCGCCGGAACGGAAATCCCGTACTCATCGTCCCAGATACTCAGGACCATGGGAACCTGTAATACCCCGGCTGCATTGATGGTTTCCCAGAACATACCTTCACTGGTACTGGCATTGCCAATGGTGCCCCAGGCAACCTCGTTACCATTGTCTGAAAATTTGGAGCTATCGAGACCTTCCAGTTCCCTATACACTTTGGAGGCCTGCGCCAATCCTAACAACCTGGGCATCTGACCAGCGGTGCATGAAATGTCTGCGCTACTGTTTTTCTGTTTTGTAAGGTCTTTCCAACTTCCGTCCTCGTTAAGGCTATACGTTCCAAAGTGTCCACCCATCTGCCTGCCAGCGCTCATGGGCTCTTTTTGGATATCTGTAGTGGCATAGAGTCCGTGAAAAAAGTCCTTGGGTTTTAGGAGGCCTATGGCCATCATAAAGGTTTGGTCCCGGTAATATCCGCTTCTAAAGTCACCATTTTGAAAAGATTTTGCCATGGCCAATTGGGGCAGTTCCTTTCCATCCCCAAAGATTCCGAATTTGGCCTTGCCCGTAAGCACCTCTTTTCTCCCAAGTAGGCTACAGGTCCTACTTAAAAAAGCAATTTTATAGTCATTTATAATCTGTTCCTTAAAATCTTCAAATGATATATCAGTGCTAGTTTTGGACGAAACCTTCATGTATTTTTCGAATTTTCACAAAAATACCGAATTGAAATCGTTTTAGCAATCCGGTTTATGCATTATCCGTTGCAAAAATGTTATTTGAAATTAAATATTTTGTGAAATTCTCAGTAGAATAAGGATAGGAGGGCAATTCATTGAAAATTCCAAAATCAAAACCATTTTCTTGTAAATAGGCCCGTCAGGGTTTTTGGACTTACCGTAATGATAAAGCGTATTTTTTCACCGTAATCCGGTTGTGAAATTTCCCACCCGTTATTGGAATACAAGGGAAAGTAGAGTTCAAAATAATCCGTGACCAAATTAAGGCGCACGCCAGAATCATACACAAACTTTTCACTGAGGCCATTGTTTTTGACCAATCCTGCGTCGCCATACAATTCTATCCATTTCCACAGATTAAAGCTGGTATTTACGGTGGCCATCCAATTATCCGAAAAACGATATCGCTCGTCCAAAAAGGATTTGAAACCTCCCTCCGCGATTATTATTTGTTGGCTATAGATGCCGGTGTCTTCTGAACGGCCCAAATAACTGTAATCGAACAAGTAATCCGTTGGTCGGTCTAGGGCAAAGCTGAAAAAATTGGAATTGGTATTATTGCTTAAGAACTTTCCGGCAAAAAATCTAAAATTAAATTGCCTGTTGCTCTCGAATAATTTTCTGTATTCGTATTCAAAGGAAAGTTTACTGAACTTTCCGGCCAATTGAAAGTCGAGGAACCACGATTTATAATCAAGAATATCGTTGTCCCTATTCAGGTATCGGATATTGAATACGCTGTAATCCGGGTTTTCAGGGTCGTTGGCCAAATCGATCAGACTTTCGTCAAAGTCCCTTAGAATGTTCACAAACCGAAATGATAAAACCTGTCTTTTATTGGAAATAAGGTCCTCGGGCCGCCATCCAAAACTCAACGCGGGCGTTATGGAAGTATACCTGGAATTTACATTGAAGTGCGATGTGGAACCGCCCAAGGAATAATTGGCCACGTATAGTCCGCTCTTGCTCAGGTATTTACGATAACTGAACTTTCCGTACCCTACAAAGGCGTTTTCCCTAAAAGAGTAGGAGGGGGCAAAATCATAAATAAATGGGCGTTCCAACAGGGTTTTGTTGTAAAGCCGCATGCCCGGTACCCAACCATCGTAAACGTTGAAATTTAGGACGGGCACATAAAAAACCTGATTGTAATACGGGTTTTCCGAATCCTTGAAAAAAGTGAACTTCAATTTCTTGTTACTGGATAAAAAACCTTTCAGGGATTTCCAATTGTCCCGTTGGTTGAATTCCGGTATCTTTTGATCGTAATTCAGGACCAACCGATCTTCCTGGTTGTTGGGTATGGTAAAGGTTTCCAAGGCCTCAATATCCTTGAACCAGTATTTGGAAACCACGGTGTCGTTTTTTAACCCAAACATACTTATGGGCACATTCGTTCCCTCCTTGTTCTTTATGGTTACGTCCAAGGAGTCTTGGGATTTATCAACTTTTTTAATCTTGAAATCTATCTTTCTGTCCGTTGATACGTATTCACTAAAAAACCAATTGATATCCTTATCGGTAGATCTTTTTAGGATGGATTCAAAATCAAGGATCTTTACTTTATTTAATTGGTAATACTCAAAAAATGTCTTTATGCTCTGGTCTACCTTTTCCTTTCCAATATAATTTGCTAAATAGGCCAATCCCAGTCCGGCCTTATATTTATTGGCAATTTTCTGGTTGAATTTGATCAGGGAATCGTTAGGGGTGGTGAGCGCTTGGTCCAAATTTTTCCGTGCCGTTAAATTGTACAGAAATGGATATTGTTCATTAAATTCCATTTTGGCCAAATTGAAACTTCTAACACCCCAGATACGCGAAAGGTTGCCCAACAATTTTTGATCCGGATAAAATTCCTCAACATACTCGATCATGAGGTAATTGGCAATGGCACTGTTGAGCCACTGTTCCTTTCTGGGGTCCAAAAACAGCGTTTCCTTAAGAATGCCGTTCAGGGCGGTTTTTAAGAATTTCATTTCAAACTGAAACTTTTGTTCGTACGGTCTGATAAATGAAGGTAGCTGATTGATGCCGTAAAGAGGGTCTTTATTGTAGTCCAATTCACTCACCAATAGTTTTTCATGGGGATACTTTCCTAGTTTTCTCTCAATGAAATCCGTAATCCTGTTAATTGAAATTCCTTGTTCTATAGGATCATATCTGGGTGCGGAAATGCTCGTCACCACTTTCATTTCCGGGGTAATGTGGGTCGTAAAGAGATTTTGCACGGTTAGAAAGATTTCAGCGCTTTTTTGATTTTCGCCAATGAGCACTACACGCTGACTATTGCCCATTTCCGTTCTATTGGCTTCCTTGAAATTGGAATTTAAAAAACGACCTTTTGGAAATGTAAAATCAATGGTGGTTTTGGTCATGTTGGTATACAGGTCTTCCAAATTCTTATTGGAGTACAAATGCCATTTTCCATCGTATACGGCGGGGGTAAGGTACCAATCCTTGAGGTAGTAATTGCCCTGGTTGTCATACCCATAGTCCGTATACTTGTTAGGCGGAAGCTGGACCTTATAAGTAATGATTATTTTTACCGATTCCCCAGGCGGTAAAGGTTTGTTCAACCTGAATTTTATGATGTCATACTCTTCTGTCCTTTCCCATTCCAGCCCTTCATATTCCCCATCTACGGCACTGATGATGGTCGTATAGCCCCGTTCACTTTTTTTTGCAAAGTGCAGGCTTCTTTTGAATTCTTGGGCAAACCTTTTTGCCAGCCCCGTATTTTTGTTTGAATAGGCATGTGCCCAATCATTAAAATAAATGATTCCCAGGTTATAGTTGGAGTCGTTGTAGTAGTTGAACTCCTGTTTGATGTCCAACTCCTTGGTAAAATCATTTAGCTTGACGGTTAGATTCGTTTCGTATTGTGCATAGGCTGCCCAGTTCGCCACACAACATAGCAAGGTGAGCATTGATGTTTTTATACGTGATGTCCCTTTCAATTTCAAACTAAAAATTGGGGCTTAGGGTATGGCCTTTGTAGAAGGCATCGATAATTTCCACGACCTCATCCTCGGTATCCACTATTTTAATCAGATCTAGGTCTTCCGCACTTATATTCCCAAAGGATAGCATCGTGTTTTTTATCCAATCGAACAGACCCGACCAAAAATCACTGCCTACCAAAATGATTGGAAATTTACCTATTTTGTTCGTTTGGATCAAGGTGATGGCCTCGAACAATTCATCCAAGGTGCCAAAACCTCCCGGCATGACCACAAATCCTTGGGAATATTTGACGAACATGACCTTTCGTACAAAGAAATAGTCAAAATCCAAGCTTTTGTCCTCATCGATATACGGATTGTCATGTTGTTCAAACGGAAGGTCTATGTTGAGCCCTACGGAGGTGCCGCCTGCCAAATGCGCTCCCCGGTTACCGGCCTCCATAATGCCAGGGCCGCCTCCGGTAATAACACCGTAGCCGGCTTCCGCTATTTTTTTGGAAACGCTTACGGCAAGTTGATAGTATTTATTATCGTCCTTGGTCCTTGCCGATCCAAATATGGATACGCACGGTCCTATTTTGCTCATTTTTTCAAAACCGTTCACGAATTCGCCCATAATCTTGAATATGGCCCAAGAATCGTTCGTCTTGATCTCGTTCCACCCCTTGTGGTGTTTTTCGTTTCTCATGTGTATGCCTTATAATTTTAATTCTTTCCTCAAAAACTCTGCCGTATAACTGCCTTCGACCTTACAAATTTCTTCCGGGGTGCCTGCTGCAATTAATTGACCGCCCGTTCGACCACCCTCGTATCCTATATCAATAACGTGGTCTACCATTTTTATTACATCCAGGTTATGCTCAATTACCAAAACGGTATTTCCCTTATTTACAAGTTTGTCCAAAACTTCCATTAAAACCCTAATGTCCTCAAAGTGAAGGCCCGTAGTGGGTTCGTCCAAAATATAAAATGTATTTCCCGTATCCCTTTTGGAAAGTTCGGTTGCCAATTTTATGCGTTGCGCTTCTCCTCCGGATAATGTCGTGGATTGTTGGCCCAGGGAAATATAGCCCAATCCTACATTTTGGATGGTTTTAAGTTTTCTATGGATCTTGGGGATTGCCTCAAAGAAATCGACAGCTTCGTTTATGGTCATTTCCAAAACATCTGAAATGGACTTGCCCTTGTACCTGATCTCCAACGTCTCCCTATTAAAACGTTTGCCATTACATGTCTCACATTCCACATAAACGTCTGGCAGGAAATTCATCTCGATGACCCGTAGGCCTCCCCCTTGACAGGTTTCGCACCTTCCTCCCTTCACGTTGAAACTAAACCTACCTGGTTTGTAACCTCGTATGGAGGCTTCCGGGGTTTTTGTGAACAGCGAACGAATTTCGCTGAATACACCCGTGTAGGTAGCGGGATTGGACCTTGGCGTTCTGCCGATAGGGGATTGGTTTATATCGATTACCTTGTCTATGTGCTCGAGTCCCTTGATTTTTTTATACGGCATGGGTTTTTTGACCCCATTAAAATAATGGGCGTTCATAATGGGGTAAAGTGTCTCGTTGATCAAGGTGGATTTGCCACTTCCCGATACCCCTGTGACCCCGATCATTTTTCCCAAGGGAAATTCCACCGTGATGTTTTTTAGATTGTTGCCCGTACAGCACGATAGTACAATTTTCTCACCGTTGCCCTTTCTTCGTTTTTTGGGCACCTTTATTTCCTTTACGCCCGTAATGTAATCGGCTGTAAGCGTATGATATTTTTTGAGGTCTTTTGGGTCGCCTTGTGAAATAATTTCCCCGCCATGCTTACCGGCTTTGGGGCCTATGTCGATCACATGATCCGCCCGTTCGATCATATCCCTATCGTGTTCCACCACAATGACGGAGTTTCCTATGTCCCTTAAGGATTCCAGGGATTTTATCAATCGGGCATTGTCCCGTTGGTGAAGGCCAATACTGGGTTCGTCCAAAATATACAGTACACCTACCAATTGGGAGCCTATTTGGGTGGCCAACCGAATCCTTTGTGCCTCGCCTCCGGACAGTGATTTTGAGCTACGGTTCAGGGAAAGGTAGTCCAGGCCTACATCCAAAAGAAAGCGGATCCGGGTCCGGATTTCCTTGATAATTTCCTCAGCAATCTTCAATTGGTTACCTTCCAGGGTCTTTTCCAGACCTTCAAAAAAAGTGGCCAACTCCGCAATATCCATATTGGCAAGTTCCGCAATGTTCCTTGCATCGATTTTAAAATACAGGGATTCCTTTTTTAGCCTTGCGCCCTCGCAGGTAGGACATTCGATTTTATCCATGTAATCTTTGGCCCATCTTTTTATGGAGGTCGATTCCGCTTGCTCGAACTGGTTCTTTATAAAGTTGGAAATACCTTCGTAGTCGATTTTATAGGTCCTTTTTACGCCCAAGGTCTTGGAGTCCACCTCAAAACTTTCATTGCCGCCATTGAGCAAAATAGCAATGGCCTCCTTGGGTATTTTTTCCACGGGGTCCGTCAATTCAAAATTAAATCGCTGCGCAATGGTCTCTATTTGCTTGAAGGCCCATGATTTTTTGTACTCGCCAAGCGGTGCTATGGCACCATTTTTAATGGATAGTTTTTTATTCGGAAATATTTTGTCCTCGTTTACCTCATAGATATGTCCAAGCCCGTTACAATTGGGGCACATTCCCTTTGGGGAGTTGAACGAAAATGTATTGGGTTCTGGCGTAGGGTAGGAGATACCGGTGGTTGGGCACATTAAATCCCTACTAAAATATCGTGGCACTTGCGAGCCCTCCTCAAGGACCATTAAAACATTATCCCCGCTATACATGGCCGTATTGATGGTTTCCGCCAATCGTTTCTGTAAATCCTCGCTTTGTTGGACCTTAAGCCTGTCTATCACTATTTCAATGTCATGGGTCTTGTATCGGTCTACCTTCATACCCTTTACGATGTCCTTGATTTCACCGTCCACACGTACCTTTACAAAGCCCTGTTTTGCGATTTGCTCGAACAATTCCCTGTAATGTCCCTTTCTGGACTTTATGATAGGAGCGAGGATGTTGATTTTCTTTCCATCAAAGGCATCCATGATGAGCGATCTTATTTGGTCATCACTGTAACTCACCATCTTTTCCCCGGTATTGTAACTATGGGCGTCACTGGCACGGGCAAAAAGCAATCGCAGGAAATCGTAGACTTCCGTTATCGTCCCAACGGTAGACCTGGGGGATTTGGAGGTGGTTTTCTGTTCTATGGCGATTACGGGAGAGAGACCGTCTATCTTGTCAACATCCGGCCGTTCCAGGCCACCTAAAAACTGCCGGGCATAGGCTGAAAAGGTTTCGATATACCTGCGTTGTCCTTCGGCATAGATCGTATCAAAGGCCAGTGAGGATTTTCCGCTTCCCGAAAGACCGGTGATGACGACCAGCTTTTCCCTGGGAATGGTAACATCGATGTTTTTGAGATTATGGACGCGCGCGCCCTTTACCTCAATATTCTCTTCGTAGTGGATCATAGCAATTGGCAAAGTTGCGAAATTACGATTTTGATACCGAAACAAGAACCGGTCGCCATTTATATTTAGTCAAATCAAGATTTAAATATCGGTATTTTCCGATTGAACAGAACTAATAAAAGAATGGTGCCGAAAATTGCTATGGAGGTGCAACTAGGACTTGGAAACTTTTATCATATTCAGGACCCGTCTCCAAAAAACGGTGCTGCTAATGCTTACATTTTCATTGCCAAGAATACCGGAAGTATCCAAATTTAAATTGATGGTCCTGTTTTTGAATGTATGGTCCAACGCATCCTTATCCGAAAGTAGCGCCATGCTCCAATTTGGAAAAAAGCGGTGGGCATTGAATTTTCTCGTAAGAATTTCCAAATCGTAGTGCCTTGGATCATTTTTGATCTTATCATAGACACGAAGGACATTGGATTTAGGGCCTTCCAAGAGCTGAAAAAAAATATTGTTCTGGCAAACCAGGCACCCGGTGATGTTATGTTCCAAATTGGTTTTGGTAGCCTCTTCAATGATCTCTTCAATATCCGAAATTTGAAGGTCATGGGCCATGGCGGATTTGTACGTAAGTTCATAGATGAAATCCTCCGTGGATAGGCTGCTTTTGAATTTACTTGGTAATTGTCCAAACCTTTCGGAAAATGATTTTGAGAAATAACTTCTGCTAGAAAAACCAATTTTATAGCATACCTCGGAAATTGTCAGGTCCGTATGCTGTAACAGCTCCTTTCCCTTTTCCAGTCGCAAATGTGTAATAAAATTGCCCAGGCTTTCCCCAAATAGATGCCCAAAACCGGCCTGAAGTTTTTTTGGCGACAAACTGAACAACTTTGAAAGATGGTCAATATTCAAGGATCGGTCAATGTGTTCCGCAATATGTTCGGCCACTTCAGATATCTTGAGGATTTCGGTATTGGAGAGCGGGAACCCAGTTTGCACGTCATCCTTGTCCGCGTCATGATGCTCCACCTGTGATGCCAAGGTATTTAGTACGGCGCCTTCTACCAACAATTTGCCTACGGCATCCATTCGATTGTTTTCAATAAGAATGTTGGCGTATTTTGAAGTTAGCGGACTAATTTCCCCATAATAGCTAAAGGGCTTGTCCTTTCGTATAAAACTTGTAATCTCCTCCAAAGCCGATTCCAAAATCGTTTTTCTTCTGGAATTTGCGACACCAACTTTTTCCCTAACAAATATGGCACTGAGCTTTAAGTGGACCTTGGCCGGGAAGGTGACAATATTGGGAGTCTCTGCGGCACTGGAAAATATCACATTTTGTCTTGGGTGGATTTTATTGGGGTTTTCCTGGCCTTCAAATCTGTGAAAAAAATGTCCTTTTACACAATATAGAAAGTAGATGATGGAGGGGTCTTGCTCCATTTTGGATATTTTAAGGTCGTCATTAAAGGTTATGTCGTAAATTCTTACGTTCAGTCCTTCAAAGACACTATAGGTAGTGACATGGCCCTTGCCCAAAGCATTGTCCAAGGTTAAAACAGCTGAATCCTGATATTCCTTAAAATCCGCACCAAGGTTGAGTGCCAATTTCCGCAATTGATCAAAAGGATGTTCAAAATTTATGTGGAGCATAGAGGTTTTTAATAGGTCACCGTAAAATGTTAAAATTAAAAATATTTTTTGTTATTCACGCTATTAAATATTTCTTAAGTCCCGATATCGTTAACCTCGCAAGGTTTTAAACGGACATGGATATTGGATAGGCCATGCTGGACCCTAAATGACCAATTCACTCGGATTCGTATAAAAATCCCATATGAGCTAAAGATTTTTTAGGTATGAAATAAAAGGGAAGTCCAACGCGTAAACTTGGATATGAGTGCTACTTTTCGAACCTGTTCAGTCTTCTGCGAAGTTTTAGCACTTCCTCCTGAAGATCTTAAACTTGACCCAGCAAATGGTCTATGGCTTGTAGTCCTTGCGGGTTTATTTCCAATTCCTGGTGGAGACGTACCATTTTTTCCAGTTTTGGCAGTTCGTTTAACTCGATGACTTCCTTATTTTCCGTTTTTTCAATGCTAAGTATTTCGAGCTCCACAAGCTGATGAACCAACGAAACCTCTATGTTATGGTGGGTGCAGAATTCTTCGATATGTATGAATGTTGCTTTCATGATGGTATTTATTTAAGGCCCGATTTTTCAAGTTCCCTAAAAAGGTTTTCCTGTTCCGTAGTCAGGTTTTCCGGTATCTTAGGGCTAAAGGAAATGAATAAGTCGCCAAATCCATCTTTTTTATATTTTGGAAACCCTTTTCCTTTGAGTTTGACGGTAGCACCATTTTGGGTGCCCCGCTTTACGTTTAATTTTACCTTTCCCGTTAAGGTTTCAACCACTATTTCTCCGCCTAATACGGCTTTTGACAGGGGTATTTCAATGGTTTTATACAGGTTGTCACCCTCTCTTTTGAAGGACGTGTCGTTTAAAATGGCGAATGTAATGTAAAGGTCTCCTTTGGGGCCGCCACTTATTCCGTCACCTCCATAGCCCTTTATTTTAATCGTTTGTCCGTCTTCAATTCCTGCGGGAATCGTAATGCGAATGTTCCTGCCGTTTACTGTTAACGTACGCTTATGGGTTTCTATGACCTCTGAAAGATTCAGACGGAGCTCTGCGTTATAATCCTGTCCCCTGTACTTTGCCCTGCCTTGCTGTCTTCCAAATCCGCCACCACCACCAAACATCGATTCAAAGAAGTCTGAAAAATCACTGTCCTGGCCGCTAGTGTAGGTATATTCATTGTAACCGCCACCGGAAGGTCTTCCCTGCCTTTGGGATTTGGCTTTCTCAAACTCCTCCGCATGTTGCCAATCCTTTCCGTATTGGTCGTATTTTTTTCTTTTCTCGGGATCGCTTAAAACTTCATGGGCCTCGTTGATCTTCTTGAACTTTTCTTCGGCTTCCGTATTGTTGGGGTTTAGGTCCGGATGATGTTTTCGGGCCAGTTTCCTGTAGGCCGACTTTATTTCCTTCTCGGTCGCAGATTTGTCCAATCCTAAAACCTCGTAATAATCTATAAAATTCATATGCTAGGTACCTGGTCTTTTCCTCTGTTCAAGTTACTCAAATTGTACGAATCGCGAGTGCCTATAACCGTTTTTTGTGAGAAGGGCTAAGCGTGTTATTTTACGTGTCATGCAATCGAATGTTCAGGAACATCCTAGGGAAGCGTGGGCACGTAAAAAAAGGGAGGTTTAGCGAGCAAATTTTGAACATCAATGAAAATTTAGTCACTTCTAAGACATAGCTTGGCAAGCTTATTGAAGCACTGAAAGGTTATTAATGTAGTGTTTCCATGCGATTATTCAATCCTTTTAGGTTTTTGAACTCCAATGCCAGACCTTTGGCCGAACTGGACGATATATATGGCAAGGCCATATCAAAATTGCCCATTGCTACACGATTGGAGTATTGCCGTAGAATGCTACATAGATGTAAATTCGATTTGCACGGTGTTGATTGTAAAATTAAAAAGCAGCAATTGAAAACCTTGTTAAAATCTACCGTAACGGAAATTTCTAAATTGGAGGAGCAGGCAGAATTAAAGTAAATCCTTTAAAGTTTTTAATCGTAAAATACCTTTACCTGCGCTACTGTTGATTTTTATTGAATCCGTTCAATTTTCCCAAAGGTTTTATTGTAATTTTTTATTCACTAGCAAAAAGGTCCACAGCTGGCCATTCAGTTCTGGTATCAATCTCGTTGTTAATGACGGATTGAATGGCATTTAAGATCGCCTCATAATTCATGCTACGTTTATTCATAACCCGGTGTAGTTGAAGGTGTCGTTATGTCTGCTCATGATGGAGGAGGTTCCAGGAAGAGATCCCGTATGCACCCAATTGAAGAAGTTAAAATACGGCCTATTGAGTCTGTTTGTAGGTAGTATATCCGGAACATTAGGTCTACGGTCAATATGTACCATAAATCTTGCCAAATCCGTTGCGGAAGCGATCCAGCCACCATGGGCATCCATTCGGGTTACGTTCATGTCGTAGGGGCTAAAGGCACCTTCCGTACTTGGATAGTACACTACCTCGTTTTCAAGTCGTTCGGCCAATGTGTTCCCGCCAATTTTCATTTCGGTTATGCCCATGGGCTTTAGAATGTTTTCCTGAACATAGGCTTCATAGGATACATTGCTTACCTTTTCAATAACCCTGCCCAAAACGGCATATCCAAAATTTAGGTAGTAGTAGTTTGGTGTCTCGTCAATCCTGCGGTTATCGATCATTTCAGAAAAAAG
The DNA here is from genome assembly GCF_002742265.1 of Maribacter sp. 4G9. Classification (GTDB taxonomy): domain Bacteria; phylum Bacteroidota; class Bacteroidia; order Flavobacteriales; family Flavobacteriaceae; genus Maribacter. Next base: position 4,382 of record NZ_MDGL01000020.1, on the reverse strand, counting down.
CTCCTGGTAGGATAGGCTGGGGTCGTCGAACATGATGTCGTACGGGTCGTTGGTCCAACCGGACCTGTGCTCAATAAGGTCGTTTACGGAAATTACCAGTACGCCTTGGGAGTAGGGGAGTGTCCCGTATTCCGTACCCAATAGGGCCGATTCCCCAAATACCTTCGCGCCCAGGGATACTTGATCCTCCTCACTGAGTTTGAGCATGCTGATAAAGGTGATAGGTTTTGAGATACTCGCAACCCTAAACAGGGAATTGTCCGCAACCAGGATTTGATTTTCTATGTCTGCAAGCCCGAAGGACTTAACGTACACCAATTGTTCGTCCATGGTGATGGCGACCTGGAGCCCGGGAACATCATAGGTTGCCATAAAGGCGGTGATATTGGCTTCAAAATCTGCAAAACTGATGGGTTCTTCCTCTTCCGTTTCTTCTTCTGTTACGGGTTCTTCCTCAGGTTCCTCGGTTACGGTATCCGTTGGGGTACCGGGGGTTTCTGTTTGGGTGGTTGGGGTGTCCTTGGTTTCTGAAGTTTTACTACAGCCTAGTAGTAACATTAAACACCCTACTAAGACAAGGTTTTTCATATGCTCTTTTTAGTTGATTAGGTCTTCGCTACTCCAGATGATACAAACTGGATGGGTATAAAAGTGGGGGAAGCCCAAAAATAACGAAAATTTAGGTCTATGAAGGAGTTATGGTTTATTTCGGTAAGGATGGATTTGGGTCTTTTTTACATTAAGAGACATTACATTGTAAATCCAAACTTCTTTTTTGATGTCAGGCTGAGCGAGGTTTTAAACTTTTAACCGTATCACTTTTTTGTTTACTGCGATGTGTGTAGTTGAACAGATTTGACTGATTCATGGGGTAGTGAGGTTGTGGAATATTAACAGGTATCTTACTCATAAATAATGTGTTATAAAAAAATACCGCATATCGCGATATGCGATATTTCCTGTTTTTAAAATTGGTTGAGCGGAGTTTTAAACATTGAAGCGTATCGCTTTTTTTAGTTCGAGTTGTGTAATTAAACCAATCGAATTGAATTGCTAGGTAGTGGGGGATGCGGCTTCTTCGAAGGGCTTGGTTTCGCAAGCCTTCAGGTTATGGCAATTGAGCATTGGTATTTTCTAGGTAGCTGTCAATTCTTTCACAATCATTTCGGCTTGTTTCAATACCGTTTCTGTCGCCAGTTTTTGCATATCTGGTGGATAGCCGTATTGTCTTAAAGTCCGTTTGATGATTACTTTCAATTTCGCTCTTACACTTTCCTTAATTGTCCAGTCGATGGATGCATTTTGCTTTACTCGTTCGGTCAATATTACAGCAAGCTCTCTCAGCTTGTCCTGCTGCATGAGTTGTTTGGCGGAATCGTTGTTGGAAACAGCCGTGTAGAAAGCATATTCAAAGTCAGTCAGGCCAAGTTTTTTGGCTTCACTGTCCATGTTCACGATTTCTTTACTCAACTTGATGAGTTCGTCCATCACTTCGGCTGCCGTCAAAATCTTGTTGTGGTATTTCTTGATAGAATTCTCCAACATTTCCTTGAGCGACTTACTCTTGACCAAGTTCTTTTTGGAACGTGCTTTTATTTCATCGTTCAGCAGTTTCTTCAAAACTTCCAGCGCCACATTTTTATGTTCCATTCCTTTGAGTTCCATCAGGAAGTCTTCGGAAAGAATGGAAATGTCAGGTTTCTTAATACCTGCGGCATCAAAGACATCAATTACTTGTTCAGAAACCAAGGCTTGGTCAATGACTTGACGAATGGTTGTCTCAATTTCTTCATCGGTTCTGCCTGATCCTGTTCCGTCAAACTTGGCTAAGCGTGCTTTTACCGCTTGGAAAAACGAAACTTCATCTTTTACGTCCATTGCTTGCTCATGCGGAACGGCAATCGCGAAGGCTTTGGACAATGCGGTTACTTCATTGATGTATCGTTTCTTTCCGTCCTCCAGTCCGAGAATGTGTTCTTCAGCTGCCAGAATCATAGAAAGTTTTTGACCCGTTTCGGCTTGGAAATAGTCTTCATACGGGAAGCCGCTGTACATCTGTGAAACCACTTCCAGTTTTTCCAACATCAATTCAACTGCTTGGTCTTGGGCAATGGTTGGGTCGCCTTTTCCGCCGGCATCTGAATAGAACGAAAGTGCTTTTTTCAAATCAGAAGCAATACCCAAGTAATCCACTACCAAACCGCCAGGCTTGTCTTTGTAAACTCGGTTTACTCTTGCAATGGCTTGCATCAGGTTGTGGCCTTTCATCGGTTTGTCGATGTAAAGCGTATGCATACTCGGTGCATCAAAGCCAGTCAGCCACATATCCCGAACTATCACCAGTTTCAATTCATCGTCTGGGTCTTTCATTCGGTCGGCAAGCGTTCTTCGCTGTTGCTTGGTCGTATGATGTTTGGCGATTTTCGGTCCATCCGAAGATGATGAAGTCATTACGACTTTAATGTCACCTTTGTCCAAATCATCTGAATGCCATTCGGGTTTGAGTTTGATTATTTCGGCATACAAGTTAGCGGCAATCCTTCTTGACATGGCGACAATCATTCCTTTGCCTTCAAATACTTCTTGTCGTTGACCAAAATGCTGAATGATGTCGTTGGCTACATTCTTAATTCTGTTTTCACTACCGATTAAGGCTTCCAACTGTGTCCATTTGGCTTTGGCTTTCTGGGTTTCGGTTAGTTCTTCTCCATCCAACTCATCATCCAGTTCCTCAACAAGTTTTTTACCTTCTTCGTTAAGATTCACTTTTGCCAAACGACTTTCGTAATAAATACGAACGGTTGCCCCATCTTCTACCGCCTGGGCAATGTCATAGACGTCAATGTAGTTTCCAAAAACGGCAGGGGTGTTTACATCGGTGTTTTCAATGGGTGTTCCTGTAAAACCGATATAGGTAGCATTGGGCAAAGCATCACGCATGTACTTGGCAAAACCGTACACCGTTTTCTTTCCAATCACATTGCCATGCTCGTCTTTGTCATCTACGGTTTTGGCTTTGAAACCGTATTGCGTTCGGTGGGCTTCATCGGCAATCACTACTATGTTTTCACGTGCTGAAAGTGTTTCATACACATTTCCTTCTTCGGGTGAGAATTTTTGAATGGTGGTGAATATCACACCACCAGAAGCCACTTTCAGTTTTTCCTTTAAATCGTTTCGGTTTTCAATCTGTTTTGGTTCCTGCCTTAGCAACTGAGTGGAAGAAGCAAAGGTGTCAAAGAGTTGGTCGTCCAAATCGTTACGGTCGGTGATAACTACAACGGTAGGATTGTCTAAAGCCAATACGATTTTACCCGTGAAGAACACCATGGAAAGGGATTTGCCACTTCCCTGCGTATGCCAAACCACACCACCTTTTCGGTCGCCTTTGGGTTGTGATTTTACACCTGCCACACCATAACTTTCAGGCGATTCCATCACCATACTGGTTGGCGTTTCTCTTTCTACTGTGTAACCTGTCGCTCTCATGGCAGATTCCACCGCACGGTTTACGGCATAGTATTGATGATAAGCCGCTAATTTTTTGACGGTTGAAATGGTAGTTACACCTGTTTTAGCATCTTCCTTTTTCGACTTTTCAAACACAATGAAATGGCGAACCAAATCCAGCAAGGTTTCTTTCTTGAGCATGCCATTGATAAGTGTTTCCATTTGGCTCACCAAGTGTGACGCTTCTTCTTTGCCGTCTGCCGATTTCCAAGCCATAAAACGGCTCATGCCCGATGAAAGCGTTCCTGCTCTTGCTTCCAAGCCGTCTGTAATAATCGTGAACGCATTATAAGTAAACAGACTTGGAATAACCGCTTTATAGGTTTCTATTTGGCGGAAAGCGGATTTGATGGTCGCGTTTTCATCCGCTGCATTTTTTAGTTCAATAACCACCAGAGGAATGCCGTTGACAAATAGAATCACGTCAGGGCGTTTGTTTACGCCATCTTCCACCACCGTAAACTGGTTGGCAACAATAAAATCGTTGTTCTCGGGTGTGTTAAAGTCGATTAGCCATACTAAATCGCCTCTTTGCTTTCCAACTTGATGTAGTATTAAATCAAACTTAGCCAGTTAAATAGCCAATAATCTTAAGGTATCTTAAGAACCCCCTTGAGCTAAGTTGAGAGTTCTCATTAATTAGGGTAATACCCTTAAAAAGGCCTAAAACTTTTGTGGTGTTTCGATTGTATAATTCCCCCCAAAAATAGGACAGTAAGTTAAGTTTAATTTTTAATCTAAATTTACTGTATTATGACACGCAGGAAACACACATCGAAATTCAAGTTCAAGGTGGTGCTGGAGGCGCTATCGGAACGTTTTACCATCCAAGAGCTGGGCAGGAAGTACGAGATCCACCCTACGCAGATAAC
>NZ_MDGL01000019.1 GCF_002742265.1 Maribacter sp. 4G9 | reverse complement strand
GGCCATGGGTACCGTAACGTTAAAGCCACGACTAGGTGAAGGAAGGTATGCGACTATTGATTCTTCTATCATATCTTTGTCAAGAATAAAGTACATAAAGGGTTGTTTTGGTTTGACTTATGTTTCACAACACAAATCTCTGCAACCCTGTCTTTCGATCCAAAAAAAGTTTAAACCACTTCAATATGAACTCTACTTATAGATTAGACTTATACCTTCTGAGACTTTTTTATTTCTATTTGTTTCAAGGTTTGCAGTGTTGATAATTCCAATGCCATTAATTTTTAAATTTGAAGTATCTGCGTAACCGGAAACAGTCAAATTTGATATTCCATTAAAATCAAATTTGAGGTTATTTACAGAAACTTTCAGATTTCCAGATATTACACCAACTCCGCTAATAACTAAATCTTTTTGATTTATTTTATCATCTGAAGAAAGAGATATGGTTCCGGTAAGTATTAAATTTGATATTCCTGAATGATTTAGGTAAATAATATATTTTGGATTTTTACAAAAGCCACATTCTTTTTTATTTGAAATATATAATTCGCCATTTCGAACTTCCGTCCTTAAATTGGAATTATCCGAGAAATTCTTTGACATGACTTCAATCGAATGTTTAGATCCTTTTATTAAATGAAGCTCAATATTACCAACAAGATTTACTTTATAAAATTCTTCTAATTCTCGAATTTCTTTTTTATTTATAGTGTTACAACTGATTAATAATATCCCAAGTAGCGCAAAACCTATATATTTTTTCATTGCATTATATTTTTATTATTAAATTAAGGTAGATGCAATATGCATTATACCTGTCAGTGTTAACAAGAATTTTAATTGTAACGTCGTAATGGATGCTTGAACTGTAATGAATCAATTTGTTTTAATTAATATTTCTTCAAAATCAACTTTTTTGTTGGGTTCTGAATAATTTTTTCTAAGCGAGCCAAAAGCATACGGGCAGCCTGTTTTGGAAATAAGGTTCATTTGTATCAATGAAATTTTTAGTTACTATCTTTACATTACTAATTTTACCAAAAATATTCAGCAACTGTTATAATTCCCCCCAAAAATAGGACAGTAAGTTAAGTTTAATTTTTAATCTAAATTTACTGTATTATGACACGCAGGAAACACACATCGAAATTCAAGTTCAAGGTGGTGCTGGAGGCGCTATCGGAACGTTTTACCATCCAAGAGCTGGGCAGGAAGTACGAGATCCACCCTACGCAGATAAC
>NZ_MDGL01000018.1 GCF_002742265.1 Maribacter sp. 4G9 | reverse complement strand
CGCCTTTTAAACGACGGTAGAAATTCGTCTGCGGTACCCGGTCACTTAATTGGAAATTATTGAAAAGCTTCTCTTGATAATCCTTTTTACCCTGCATACCTAAAGTTACGATCCTTTTACGGATCGGCAAGATCGAAATGCCCCTTTTTTTATAACTTGTGCAACAGGCACAATGTATAAAAATAATAGCGGTTTAATCGCTAAAACGAAAGTATGTGAATATAGAAAAGGTCTGTGTTTAACCGAAAAGTTAGTGCGTGAAAATCCGCTACTATTCTTATACGAGACCGTCGATGGCCATATCCCTTCGGGAACGCAAAATCACGTACATTGCACGCTTCCCTTTTGCTTATCGCCATCGATGGGCTTTGTACATTACACCCCATACCTAAGGAAGTTTTCCCTAATTTTAAACTGGCACTGGAGCAAAAGGTACGGCCATCGACTACACTTATAACCTATGAGGCGTAATGATGGCTCCTGGTGAGGCACGCCTCACACGCCATAAACAAAGCCCATTACCCAACATTTAAAAAAATCTGGCTGTTTATCGAGATTAAAAAAAATTATGATAAAAATAGGATTGAAAAAGGCTTGTACGAATTGACTTTACTCGAATGTAATTTTTATGCAGATGGACTTAACTCAGACGCAACCTTTATCTAAAATGAACATCTTAAAAATGGTTAAAACCAAAGAAAATGAAAAATTATATACACATTTCAATATTACTAATTCTATTTACAAATGCTGAAATAGCAATCGGTCAAGATAGTGAGCAAAGCAAATACAGCATTCAATTTAATTTGGGTATTTCAAGAACCTTACATTACAATCAACCCGTAAACTTATTTCAAAGCCTTGAAGGCAGCTTTCCAGAAGAGCAAAAGCCTAGAAATTCACCAAATGTAAATTTGAGTATTTATCGAGATTTTAATAGTAAAAATAGTTTGAAAATAGGTTTTGGTTCATCGAGTTACAGGTTTTGGGAAAGAGCTCAATCGAATGTTGGGGACGGAATAACCTTCGTAACCGTTGAATCGGTTCGCAGATGGAGCTTTTACGGATTATCTTTAGGTTATAGATTTATTTTAAATCCAGAAAGAAAAGTCCGCCTCTTTGTTGAAAATGAATTTATTTACGAAATACCAACACAAAATTATGCACTACTTAAAAGTGGATTAGCAATACAACCAAAAATAGGTGGTATTTTAAATCTCAATGATAATTGGAGTATTCTTGTCGAAGGATTCTTTAAATCAGCGTTAACAATGTATAGTGACAAAAATTTTGGAGAGGACTATAAGCCTTATGCTTATGGTGTACAATTAGGAGTTAATTTAAGAATATAAGAGGAATTTTGAGAATTGGGTTGCGAAAAAAACGTTGGGTAACACCGGTAACCGTTGCACAAGATATTAATCCGTGAAAAAATGGATCCGTACAAGCCTCTTTACGGGGCTTTTTTTGGTCCGCCTTAGATTGGCAGCGCTAATCTTGGATGCCTTACAAAAGCACCGAACAACGGTTCAAGGGCACTTTTGGCCCATCTTGCCAAAGCTGGTGTCATTACCC
>NZ_MDGL01000017.1 GCF_002742265.1 Maribacter sp. 4G9 | reverse complement strand
AATACATAGGTGCCTTAGAAATGGGAAACGGAATATGGAGAGTATTTTATAGAAACGTATTTTTAGGCTACTTTAACGAAAATGAATTAAGAACTAAGGAACAATCAGTAAGGTTAGAGACTAATTTAGTGTAAAGTATGTATCTATAACTTTTGTAAACAATGTACCTTAACGAACATTTAATACGAACTTAAAAATCCAGAATTATGAGAAATCTAATAATAGTCATTGTACTTACAGTTTTTACGACTCTTTATAATGATGCGCTTGCTCAAACAAACTCTGGGAGTTCTTTTGCATTTACGAATGCAACAATAATTGATGTTGAAAATTCTCGACAAATGGAGAATATGACAATACTGATTCAGGATGATAAGATAAAATCTATTAAATCAACTGATTCAATAATCTTAGAAAGCGATTTAAAGATTATTGACTTAAATGGAAAGTTTATTATTCCAGGACTTATAGATTCACACGTACACCTGTTCAGACCAAAAAACCGAAAAGAAATTTTATCTAAATTACTTTATTCAGGAGTTACTTCCGTAAGAGATATGGGTGGCGATGCAAGAATTTACCAGTCTTTAAATAAGGAAATAATAAACGGAAATCTCAATGGCCCTAATATCTATTACTCTGCTACTATATTTGGACCAACTTTTTTAAAAGACCCTCGAACCAAATTTGCCGCAATGGGGTTTGAACCGGGTTCAGCACCTTGGATGAGACTGATAACTGATGAAACTAATTTGGAAACAATTGTTGAGGAAGCCAAAGAAGCTGGTGTAACTGGCTTAAAGGTTTATTCCAACGTAAGTCCTGAATTATTGTTAAAGCTTACTGAACTTGCTCACGAAAAAGGCCTAAAAGTATGGAGCCATTCGAGCATTTTTCCTAGCAAACCATTAGATGCCGTTAACGCTAAAGTTAATGTGTTATCGCATAGTATAGGAATGATTTTTGAATTGGAAAAAAATATGCCATTATCCTTCAATGAGTCAATACGAAAATCTGTACCACTTCAAGACTTTAAAAACACTAATGTATCAGCCCCTGAATTTATAGAGTTGTTTGAAAAAATGAGGTCGAACAATATCATCTTTGAGCCAACACTTTCAGCTTGGAGTATGAAATTACGTGGTTCAAAGCCAAAAAAAAATCAGAACGCTCAAAAAACAAGTCCAACTAAACATCTATCGAATGCCGCAGGTAAGATGGATTTAGTAGCGATGGACAGTTGGGCCAAAAGAATTACTAAAGCGGCTTATGATAACGGAGTTATGATAGCAGCAGGAACAGATTTTAACTCAAATATTAAATGGGTGCAGGATGAAATTATTCTGTTGAACGAATGTGGATTGACAAATATCGAGTCGATTAAAGCTGCAACTTTGAACAATGCTAAGGCGATTGGAATTGAAGATACACACGGCTCGATTGCAATCGGAAAGAAAGCGAATCTTGTAATTCTATCTCAAAACCCTATGGAAAACATTGAAAATATACGAACAGTATTTTCAGTATATAAAAACGGAATAGAATATAAAAGGACGGAATAAAAACGTATGCCAACAATGTATAACCGCAATTACGGCGGATTCGACTGCGTCTGAATCCACTCAGAATTGCTAAAAGGCTGTGCTAAACCGAAAATTAACGCAGATAAATCCGTAACTGACGGTTATACGAGACCGATGATGTACAATTCACCTAAAGGTGAACCCAAGTCGCTACATTGTCGCCAAAGGCTCCAATTCCCGCCCCTTGGGATTTGTACATCATCGCAGGGCCATGCCAGTTTGCATAATCCGTAGGATGAGGGACCACCCAGCCTATCACCTTTAGGCGCCATCGAGGAAAACTGTACATATCAACGGCTATATGCAACCTGGCCACGTTCAACACGTATTTGTAAATTTATCCCAACAAGTTGCGTAAATTTAAAATCCGTAACGTGGCTTCACATAGCCCTGCGTTCTCTGCAAGTTGAAAAACGAATCGATGAAAAAAACACTAATAGTATTACTGACAATTGTTTCAATCAGTTGTCAAGCCCAAGAACCTGAAAAACATAATCTCGGTTTTGAAAAACAGAGTGAGAGTGCATCACTTTCTGATGGATGGTTTAAATGGGGTAATTATGAATTAACAACAGATTCCGTTGCTCATTCAGGAACAAAATCAGGAAAAATCACATCTGACCAAACAGGAAGTTCTTTTGGAAGTATTGCATACAAAATCCCTGCAAACTATGAAGGAAAAGAAATAAGACTTGAGGGTTTTATGAAAATCAAAGATGTTGAAAACGGATTTGCAGGTTTGTTGTTAAGAGTTGACTGGAATGGTACTTCTTTGGCATTTGACAATATGCAAAATCAAAATATAACGGGAACTAAAGATTGGCAGAAGTACACTATAACACTTGATTATCCAGAAGAAGCAGAAAATATTTTCATTGCAGGAATACTTTCGGGAAAAGGAGAAGCTTGGTTTGACGATTTTGTTTTATCAATTGACGGTAAAAATGTTCAAACACTGAAAGAAGTCGAAAAAAAATTGTCAAAAGCACAGCTTGATAAGGAATTTGATAATGGGTCTTTAATTGAGTTTTCAAATTTAACCACCGATAATATAGAAAACCTCGAATTATTAGGTAGAGTTTGGGGATTTCTCAAATATCATCATTCCGAAATTGCAAATGGAAACTACAATTGGGACTATGAACTTTTTAGGTTCTTACCACAATACGTTAAGGCAGAAAACACTATCAAAAGAGATAAACTTCTTCTTGATTGGATTGACTCATTTGGTCAAGTAAAAGAATGTACAAAATGTCAGCCGACAGATGAAGATGCTTTTCTAAAACCCGATATGGAATGGATTAACAATCAAAGTGCAGATTTGAAAAACAAATTGCTTTACGTTTACAACAACCGTTCCCAAGGTAAACACTATTATATCGGGATGACTACAAATGTTGGCAACCCCGAATTTAAGAATGAAAATCCATATTCAAATATGCCTTACCCAGATGATGGCTTTAGACTACTATCACTTTATCGGTATTGGAATATGATAAACTACTTTTTTCCGTACAAACACTTAATGGATGAAGATTGGAACAAAAAATTAAAAAATTATATTCCGCTATTCATAAATGCAAAAAATGAGTTGGAATATGAATTGGCAACAGTTCAGATAATTGGAGATATACAAGATACTCACGCAAATCTTTGGGGTGGAGCGGACAAAATTGATGAATGGAAAGGCTCAAACTATCCACCAATACACGTTCGTTTTATCGAAAATCATTTGGTTGTCACAGATTATTATAATCAAGAATTAAAAAACGAAGTTGGATTAAAAATTGGTGATGTAATTACCAAAATAAATGGTAACCCCATCGACAAAATCGTAAATGAAAAATCTAAATATTATCCAGCTTCTAATGAGCCAACAAGACTACGAGATATTTCGGCAGACCTTTTACGCTCAAACTCGAATAATATTGAAATTGAGATTGTTTCGGGTAATTCCAAACCTCAAACAAAGAATCTTAAGCTATACCCAAAAGATAGCCTTGACATTTATCGTTGGTACAAAAAAAGTGATGGTAAATCCTTTAAAATGTTGGATAACAACATAGGCTATGTTACACTTCAGACAATCAAAGAAGATGATATTGCACAAATCAAAGATGAATTTAAAAACACTAAAGGAATCATCATTGACATCCGTAATTATCCGTCAACTTTTGTTCCTTTTAGTTTAGGTTCTTATTTCGTTTCTTCTTTCACACCTTTTGTGAAATTTACGAACGGAAATGTTGATAACCCAGGCGAATTTACATTTACAAGTAATTTAGAAATTCCGAGTCAAGGCAAAACTTACAAGGGGAAATTAGTTGTATTAGTCAATGAATTATCTCAAAGTCAAGCAGAATATACGTCAATGGCTTTTAGAGCAGGAGATAATACAACAATTATTGGAAGTACAACAGCAGGAGCAGACGGAAACGTATCAGCAATAATGCTTCCCGGAGGATTAAGAACAATGATTTCAGGAATTGGGGTAAATTATCCAAACGGAGATGAAACTCAAAGAATAGGAATAGTACCCGACATTGAGGTTGAGCCAACCATTGAAGGAATAAGACAAAAAAAAGACGAATTGCTTGAAAAAGCGATTGAAATCATCGTGAAGGAATAAAACCTGCAGAGAACAATGTATATAAAAAATAGGCGAAATAGTAGTAAAATTAAAGGTTTTGGATCGTATCAAACGTTGTGCGTAACCGAAAGTTTCGTGCTTCGAAATCGCCTACTTTTCATATACTAAACGATGATGTACAATTCACCTAAAGGTGAACCCAAGTCGCTACATTGTCGCCAAAGGCTCCAATTCCCGCCCCTTGGGAAATGTACATCATCGCAGGGCCATGCCAGTTTGCATAATCCGTAGGATGAGGGACCATCCAACCTATCACCTTTAGGCGCCATCGAGGAAAACTGTACATATCAACGGCTATATGCAACCTGGCCACGTTCAACACGTATTTGTAAATTTATCCCAACAAGTTGCGTAAATTTAAAATCCGTAACGTGGCTTCACATAGCCCTGCGTTAGCGGCAATGGTAGGACGAAACCGCAATACCCAACCGACCGACCTCTGACAGACAAATACACGACCTGCCGACACAGTAAAAAAATTTAAAAAAAGTCCACCACTTTGTTAAACTCTGACAGTTTCAGCAACCTTCTCCTTTTTTCCGATTACCATTTTGCGGTGTTGCAAGCCCCATCCTATCATAGCATCCAAAACCGTATTGAGCGAATTTCCCGATTTCGTCAATTCATACTCTATAGTAACAGGAGTGGTATTATAAACAGTGCGGGTTACTATGCTATTAACTTCCAGGTCTTTCAGCTCTTTGGAAAGCATACGGGGCGTGATTTTAGGAATTTCCCTTTCCAATTCCTTGAAGCGTTTTTTACCATAGAGCAAAGAACCTATAATGGGCAGTTTCCATTTGCCATTTAAAACGTTCATCGTGTCGTTTACGGCTAAAACAAACTCTCCCGAACATTTCTTTACCTTAACTAATTCTGATATTCTGCTCATTTTATTTTTTATTTACTTATGCTATACCAAAGTATAGCGATATATTATGGTATAGTAGTTACTAAAGTATAGCAAAAGTAGTATCTTTGTCCGGTTAAAAAAATGTTTCACTAAAAAAATAAAAAAATTATGAGCAAAGTATTCATCACAGGAGCAACAGGACAATTAGGAAAATCAACTATTAACTTTTTGCTTCAAAAAGGAATTGCAGCAAAACAAATTTCAGCATTGGCAAGAGATGAAGCGAAGGCAGCAGAATTAAAATCTAAAGGTATAGATGTCAAAATAGGCAACTATGATGATTTTGATTCCTTACGCACTGCAATGCAAGGCGTAGAAACTATGCTTCTGATTTCTTCCAGCGAAATGACCAAAAGCAGAGCGGTGCAGCACATCAATGCAATCAAAGCTGCTAAAGAAAATGGTGTGAAGCATATCATCTACACAGGTTTTATGAGAACCCATGAAGACCCAACATCTCCGCTGTGGTTTATAGCCGAAGATCATGTGAAAACAGAAAAATACCTTAAAGAATCCGAAATTACCTATACCATTTTTGCAAACGGTTTTTATATGGATATGTTGATGGATTATGTGGGGGAACAGATATTGGAAACCAAAACCATTTTTGTTCCGGCAGGTGAGGGAAAAATAAATTTTGTATTGCGAAACGAAATTGCAGAAGCGCTTGCTAATGTTTTAACTACAGGCGGACACGAAAATAAAACTTACAACATCGGTATCGAACAACCTGTATCGTTTGGGGAAATTGCGAAGCACATTTCTGAAGTTACCGGAGTTGCGATCAACTATGTTTCTCCCGAACCAGAAGTTTATCAGCAAACCTTAATGCAACATGGGGTTCCGGAGGATTACGCACGTATGTTTACAGCATTTGCAGTTGCTTTTGCAGCCGATACTATGAATATTTCTACCACTGATTTAACACAATTGCTTAGTCGTAAACCAACCACTGTCCAAGAATATCTTTTATCTAAATTCAAAAAGTAAATAAATGGAAAAGAAGAACAATAAAACCCTGAATATTGCCTTGTGGGTGGCACAGGTATTACTGGCAGCCATGTTTTTAATGGCAGGAATCATGAAAGCAACACAACCCATTGAAGAGCTTAGTCAATCAATGACTTGGGTAAATGACTTTTCTGCAGGCATGGTCAGGTTCATTGGTATTTCTGAATTGCTTGGCGGTATCGGGCTTTTACTGCCTGCCTTGTTGCGCATTAAACCAATTTTTACGCCATTGGCAGCTTTGGGTCTTTTTATTATTATGGTATTGGCTTTTATATATCATATATCCAATGCCGAATATCAAGCATTAGGTATTAATTTGATTTTAGGAGCAATCGCAGTTTTCATAGCATGGGGTAGATATAAAAAAGCGCCTATTCAACCCAAAGCATAAATCACTATGGAACGCAAAGAATTTCTTCAATCAATTTTAGCTTTAACCGCAATGGGAACATTAAGCAGTTTTAAAAATTTTACTGACGCACTTCCTTCACAAGGTAAAAAAATGCCTGTGCTGTTTACCTCTCATGGAAACCCAATGGATATTCCAGTTTCAAGAAGTGAACGAGCATTTTGGCAAAAGCTTTATGATTTAGGAATTACCCTGCAAAAGAGTCATGAAGTAAAAGCTGCGTTGGTTGTATCAGCCCATTGGTGCACAAAAGGCACGTTCGTAAACATATCGCCCGAACAAAAACAGATTTACGATTATTATGGTTTTCCCGAAGAATACTACAAGGTATATTACAAAGCCAAAGGCTCGCCTGATATTGCCCGCGAAGTAAAGAAAATCGTTCCTTCCGTTTCGGAAACAACCGATTGGGGATTAGACCACGGTGCATGGCCAATGCTGATGCACTTATTTCCCGATGCCAATATTCCTGTTTTCCAGCTGAGCATTGACTATTACGCCAAACCCGAATACCATTATGAGTTGGGCAAACAATTAAAATCTTTGCGTAACAAAGGGGTGCTAATAATAGGCAGCGGTGCGCTTATCCATAACTTGCAGTTGGCAGGACAAAAAATGCGAAAAAATGATATGACCCTTTACGGTTGGGAAGCGGAATATGATGCTTGGCTCAAACAACAAATTAATGCACGAAACTTTGCCAATCTCATTAATTACCAAAACAGTCATAAGTTGGGTAAGTTAGCCGCCCCCACCCCCGACCACTACGTGCCTTTGCTATACAGCTTAGGGCTTACGGACAGCAGTGATGAAATCAAATATTTCTACGAAGCTGAGCCAACAATTCCTGCATTTAGCGAACGAAGTTTCATAATAGGATAGTGACGGGTCAAGCACATACGCAATAGATAATTTTATGAACTTAAAAATTAGATAGAGAATATACTCATAAGGTTCAACAATAAAAACAAACAGATTATGGCAACGTTCAAACAAAAAGCATTGCGTTTTCTTTATCCGTTTACTCGCATAGCGGCTAAAATTGGCAAAAACGGCACGGTTTTAAACAATGAAAGTAAAACGGCACCAACAGTTCCTTTCTACGAACAAAAGGCAACATTGAACAATGGAAAACCAATTGACTTTTCTGCCTATTCGGGAAAGAAAGTTTTGATTGTAAATACTGCTTCAAATTGTGGTTACACAGGACAATATGCCGAATTACAAAAACTACACGAAAAATTAGGCGACAAATTGGCTATAATTGCTTTTCCTGCCAACGACTTTATGGAACAGGAAAAAAGCAATGATAACGAAATTTCACAATTTTGCAAGGTGAATTATGGTGTATCATTTCCAATAGCAAAAAAAGGAGTGGTAATAAAAAACGAGGAACAACAACCACTTTATAAATGGCTTACGGACAGCAAAGCAAATGGTTGGAATAACCATCAACCAGATTGGAATTTTAGTAAATATGTGATTGACGAGAAAGGAAATCTCACAAACTATTTCGGACCTTCAATTTCGCCATTGGACGATGAATTTTTGGAAGCAGTTGAATAGCAATAGGGAACCACAGCCGCTAACAGCACCTACCCAAAAGTGGCGGTTCAGTGGTTAAATCAAGCTTTGTGCTTATATCAAAGTTTGTGCTTGGTTGACAGTGAAGTGCTTCGAAATCGCCACCTTCGGGTAGCTGCAAAACGATGATGTACAATTCACCTAAAGGTGAACCCAAGTCGCTACATTGTCGCCAAAGGCTCCAATTCCCGCCCCTTGGGATTTGTACATCATCGCAGGGCCATGCCAGTTTGCATAATCCGTAGGATGAGGGACCATCCAACCTATCACCTTTAGGCGCCATCGAGGAAAACTGTACATATCAACGGCTATATGCAACCTGGCCACGTTCAACACGTATTTGTAAATTTATCCCAACAAGTTGCGTAAATTTAAAATCCGTAACGTGGCTTCACATAGCCCTGCGTTGGCAGTAAGTTGAACAAACTTTATGGACAGATTTAATCATTATAGGAATTCATACGAAAATGAGTTAAAGAAAAAAGATGACCTTGATAAGTCAATCAACATTCCGATTTTAATTGTCACTCTGATTTTCGGAGCTGTTTCATATTTTGCAAAAAGTTTGAATTACGAATGTTTAAACACTATCGATTATGTGATTTTAGGATTTATTGGACTGACATTTATTATTTTATGTCTCGGAATTTTTAGAATTATTATTTCATACAATAATGGAATTAAAGGCTATGAATACGAAATAACTGGTTCTGCTAAAGATTATGAAAAATACAGAAAAGAGTTGTCTGAATTTTACAATGAGAAAGAAAAAAAAGTGGAATCTGAATTTGAAGAATCTTTAATCACCAATTTTATCGAATGTATAGATTCCAATACTGATTTGAACATTTTTAGAACCTTTCAGTTATTTTTAGCAAAAAGGAGTATAATAATATCGTTAATATTAACATTCATCACATTTATTGTGTTTCTATTAAAACAAATAATATGAGTAAAGACAAACCGAAACCGCCACCAAAACCGCCAAAACCACCAACAAACAGAGTGGTTAAAAGCAATGAGCCGAAAATATCACCGAAGTCAGATGGTGGAAAGAAATAAAAACCTACTGCCAACAATGTATCCTATGAAAAGCCCTAGTCCAGTTCTCTAAAGTTAGTATTTAATTTTCAATTACTTCATAATGATGGTTTTGGGGTGTTGAATCGTTGATAATTCCGATAGGATTATCAACCATTCAATACCATATAACTTGCTCGGCATCCTATATGTGATACA
>NZ_MDGL01000016.1 GCF_002742265.1 Maribacter sp. 4G9 | reverse complement strand
GGTCCGGGGACATGGAAAAGGTCCTGCCCGAGAAAAGATCGGTCGAACAGTGTACCTTCCAACTTCGCTTGTGTATGTCGATACCAATGAATAACTTGGGTGGGGCAGTTTGTTGTGTTTTCATATCTTTTGATTTTGGTGAATCTTAAAGATACTCGACAGGCTGCTTTTACATAGATGCTATGAAATCATAGCCGCCTATCGGCAGGCTACGCTTCATATACTAACCGATGATGTCGAATACGCCTGCGGCGTACTTTTGGTGCATTGCTGACGCAATCCACGCACCAAAAGCCGGTCGACATCATCGCCGCGCTCTGCAATTAGCACCACATGAAGAATTATGATTTTTTAACATTATCCCCTTTTGAATTCGAAATCTTGAGTAGAGATATTTTACAAGCTCATCTCAATATATTTTTAGAATCGTTTGGTGAAGGCAGAGTGCAAAAAACGGTCATAGTATACCACTAAAAACGGATTAAAGTGAACCACCCAAAACGGACTAAAGTGAGCCACCTAAAACGGGTGAAAGTGAACCACTAAAAAAGTCGATTCTATTTGTAAAAAGTCAAAGGTCTTTTTTTGTTAAAAAGACAATGGCTAATAAGCAAATAGATATGCGTAA
>NZ_MDGL01000015.1 GCF_002742265.1 Maribacter sp. 4G9 | reverse complement strand
GGGTACCGTAACGTTAAAGCCACGACTAGGTGAAGGAAGGTATGCGACTATTGATTCTTCTATCATATCTTTGTCAAGAATAAAGTACATAAAGGGTTGTTTTGGTTTGACTTATGTTTCACAACACAAATCTCTGCAACCCTGTCTTTCGATCCAAAAAAAGTTTAAACCACTTCAATTCAAAATGACCAAATGACCACTTTTATGAAACGTATTTCCATTAGTTTTTTATGCTGCATATTACTTCTGGTTTTTTCCTGTAATCAGCAAGACAAAAAGAAATTTCAAATTGAACGCTCCAAGGAGCTCGCTATCAAAAACAAGGTTCACAATCAATTGTTGGATATTGAAAAAGAGCATGGATGGAGGTTGCTTTTTGATGGTGAGACACTGAACGGGTGGCATTTGTTCAATAAACCCGATTCTACTCGCTATTCTGCATGGGGAGTAAAGGATGGCACCATTTACTGTAACGCGACCGATGAAATCAAAGTCTTTGGTGATTTGGTAACAGATACCGAATTCGAGAACTACGAGCTGCAATTCGAGTGGCAAATGGGCCTTCGTGGCAATGGTGGTGTTTTTATAAATGTTCAGGAATCCCCAGAGTATGGTGCGACCTATGAGACAGGTCCGGAGTATCAACTATTGGACCCTGAACATATGGATACAAATACGCCCTTAAAAATGCCTGGCTGCCTTTGGGGCTTGTATCCACAAAAAAACGAGGCAAAGGCCAATCCCACCGGACAATGGAACACCGCCAAAATCGTGCAACAAGATGGCCAGATTCAATTTTACCTCAATGGCATTCTTACCGCAGAAGCCGTTTTGTCATCTCCAGAATGGTCAAAAACGGTCGCAGCATCCAATTTTAAGGACCGATCCGCTTTTGGGAAGTCGACCAAGGGAAAAATAGCCCTCCAAAACTGGTATTTTGAATCGTGGTTCCGTAATATGAAAATAAGGGAGTTGTAGTTCGTACAGCAGGCCATTGCCCCTAAATATGCGGTCTATTTACGCCAATAAAATCATCACCAAGGTTGTTTTTTCATTGAAGTAAGCTGTTTGTACCCATTTATTTCTTCTACTAATGAAGGATGAACGCTGAAAAGGACTCCTTGAACCTCCCCAATAAATAATTCCCTCACTTCAATTACAAACTTTTACCCAAGTGCCATAAAAATTCAGGCTTCTATCGCTATCTTTAAAGGTAATAACCAATTTTTTTACGAATAGAAACGTTTTTGAAAAATGAAAATGAAATTTGTACCTGTATTTATGGCCCTATTTACTATAGGAACCCTATTGAATGCTCAAGACCGACTGACCGGAGAAACCTTTACGACGCGCTCCGAGATTCTGGCCCGAAATGGAATGGCGGCGACCAGTCAGCCTTTGGCTACACAGGCTGCCTTGGACATCCTTAAAAAGGGCGGTACCGCCATGGATGCGGCCATTGCGGCCAATGCCGTGTTAGGACTCGTAGAACCTGCGAGTTGTGGTATTGGTGGCGATATTTTTGCCATCGTATGGTCGGCCATGGAACAGAAATTATACGGCTTCAATGGTAGTGGCCGGGCACCCAAATCCCTATCCATTGACTACTTTATTGATAAGGGTATGAAATATGTACCATTTTATGGTCCTTTGCCTGTGTCCGTACCAGGCTGTGTAGATGGCTGGTTCACATTGCATGAAAAATTCGGGAAGCTTGCCATGAAGGATGTATTAAAACCTGCGATTGACTATGGTAAAAATGGATTTCCCGTGTCCGAGGTCATCGCCTATGAAATGGCATCCAATTATGAATCGGTTCAAAATCAGCCCGGTTTTGCCGACACCTATATGCCAAAGGGCCGTCCACCCATGAAGGGTGAAGTTTTTGTCAATACCGATTTGGCCAATACCTATCAACTTATTGCTAAAGAAGGTCGGGATGCCTTTTACAAAAGTACCATTGCCAAGACCATCGACAGTTATATGAAAAAGCACGGCGGATTCCTACGTTTTGAAGATTTGGCTAGCCATACTTCCAACTGGGTAGAGCCCGTCTCCGTCAACTATCGAGGTTATGATGTTTGGGAACTTCCGCCCAACGGACAAGGTACAGCGGCCCTTCAGATGTTGAACATTCTCGAAGGGTTCGATATCGCCCAAATGGGATTGGGTAGTACCGAATACCTGCATGTGCTCACCGAAGCGAAAAAACTGGCCTACGAGGACAGGGCGAAGTTTTATGCCGACCCTGAATTCAACAAGATTCCTTTGGAAACCCTATTGTCAGACGCCTATGCCGAACAACGCAGAAAGCTCATAAACATGGACAAAGCGGCCGATACCTATCCCGCAGGGGATATGGAAATTGAAACGGGGAATACGACGTATTTGACCGTAGCCGATAAGGAAGGCAATATGGTCTCCTTGATACAAAGTATTTATTCCGAATTTGCTTCGGGCATGGTGCCGGACGGATTGGGTTTTGTGCTACAAAACAGGGGGCAAATGTTCAATGTTCAAGACCCTAGCCATGCGAATGCCCTGGAACCGGGGAAACGTCCCTTCCATACCATCATTCCGGCCTTTATCACCAAGGACGGTAAACCGTGGGTCAGTTTTGGGCTTATGGGTGGGGCCGTACAGCCCCAGGGGCATGCGCAGATTGTAGTGAACGTGGTTGACTTTGGCATGAATTTACAGGAAGCCGGGGATGCACCCAGAATGCGGCACACAGGAAGTTCACAACCTACAGGATCCAAAATGAGCAATGGGGGCACCTTGAATTTGGAGACAGGCTTTGAACCAGAAATCCTACGGGAACTACGGAAAAAAGGCCACCGAATAGGCTTTGGTGTAGGCATGTATGGAGGCTATCAGGCGATTGGTGTCGATTTGGAAAACAAGGTGTATACAGGTGCATCGGAGTCGCGTAAGGACGGTCAGGCAGCAGGATATTAATAGAGTGAAAAATGAAAATCGGAATGAAATACAAATCGGTATTAATACTTCTAGGATTGCTAATGGTTTGCTCCTGCAAGGGACAGGTAATGGAATCTTCTACCGACTATCAATACAAAAGCGGTGACCCAAACGGCATCGGTAAATGGTACAAGGGGCGTGAAATAGCCCATGTCATGGGATTTCAAGGGATGTCCTGGCTGGAGCGTTCGGAGCGGGAGGAAGAGGAAAATACCTCTAAACTACTTCAAAACATGAATATTAAGCCCGGCGATACCATTGCGGATATTGGCGCGGGTTCCGGCTATCATGTATTTAAAATGGCACCCATGGTCGAAGACGGAATGGTATATGCCGTAGATATTCAGCCTGAAATGTTGGCCGCCATGGAGGCCAAAAAAATGGAAGGAAATTCAATAAACGTACTGCTGGTCCAAGGAAGTGAAAAATCCGTGAACCTCCGTGAAAATTCAGTGGATAAGGTTTTGCTTGTGGATGTTTACCACGAGTTCAATTATCCGCTGGAAATGATACAATCCATCATAAAGGCGATGCGACCGGAAGCCGAATTGTATCTTATCGAATACCGGGGCGAGGATGCCTCCGTGCCCATCAAGGAACTCCATAAAATGACCGAGGCACAAGCGGTTACAGAAATGAAAGCTGCAGGTCTTTCCTTAAAACAAAATATGGACAACCTACCATGGCAGCACTGTATGGTATTTGTGAAGGACTAGTAATTAGAATCGTTGGCCAAAAAAATGATCCGCATTTCGTTATCCATAGGGCTTGGGAAGTTCTGTAATTGTTTTAGAGGTATTGTTGCCATTGGATTGGTTCTGACTAGTTGTGCCTCTTCAAAGAAGGTCAAAGAAAAAGCAAACCTTGCCGTACCGGATGAGAATCTTGTTCTTAAAAAGGAAAGTAACAACCAAGTGAATTCTAATGGCTGGAACTATGTTTTGGACGACCATGGATATATCAACCGCTTTACTAAGGATATGACCGTTTCCATTTCCGGTTCCATAGACTCGCTGATACTGCACGATACCCTTGATTTGACAAATTTGATGGAAGAAACGGAGAATGAAAGACCAAAAAGTCCTGTTGCTCTCAAAATTTTAGAAAACTATATCAATAGCGAGAATAAGGAACCCAATGGTCATTGTTTGTCTGTAAGTAAGAATCGATTTGAACAGGCTTATAAGGAGATTCACGGCCATTCCATTTATCAGGATTTGCCCAAATATATGGGCACAGCTACGTATACTCCAAAACAGGTCTACAATTTACTCTATGTATCCGCTTCCGATACAAAAAAGGGCTGGAAAAGCCTTCCGGAAGCATATAGAGGCAAAGGAAACGCGGGGGCCGTGGCGTATGCCGGTATGGGAACCCTGGTCGATACTAAGGGTGTTTGGTCTGGAGAGTTACAACCTGGGGCCCTGATGCAAGTTTGGCGGTTTCAAAAGGACTATGAAAAAGTGGTAAAGGGTGTCGATGTGAAGAAATTGGACCCATACGGTCATTCCTTCATTTTCATCGGTTACGTCCGAAACGATAAAAATGAGATTGAAGGCCTCAAGATTGCCGATCAAGGATTTCAAAGTTACCGGCCATTAATACCTAGGGATTATGAAGTTTGGTGGGGTGTAAACCTTAGTATTTAAGGAACAGGGGAAGTTGAAGTGCAGGAATTTAACTATTTATACGTACTTTGTTCGTAATGAATACGTTACTTTATTATAAGATATATTAGCACCTAGAAAAATGATATTTTATCTTTCGTTATTATTCTCCCTGATTTTTACACTTCCCTTGACCGTAAACACCGATAGAAATGTGGAGGTATCCTATGCATCGGAAATGATACGTCCTCCTGTAGCATTAAAAGAGGAGAACGAAAAGGAAACAGCACTTTATGAGATGGACCCCGATAGTATCGCCATTTCCTACACAAATACCAAAGCGGCCGTCAAATCCCTACGGTTACGATTACAGGAAGACCTTAGGAACGGCACTATTTCCTTTGATCATGTTAAAAAAGCCTTCACCGATCAGTTGGTTAATGAAATCCTACCGCACTGGTATGGCACGCCTTGGAGTTTTGGAGGTCATACAGAAGTTCCCAATCAAGGAAAAATAGCATGTGGATATTTTATATCTACCACCTTACGTGATATGGGTGTAAAGCTAAATCGATATACTTTGGCCCAAAAATCTCCCATCGATGAAGCAAAAATGATCAGTTGTGGGTCTAAAATTAAAAATGTTGTACAAGAAACTCCGGAAAATGCCTTGGCCGAAATCGATAGTTTAACCCAGGAAGGCCTCTATTTCATAGGTTTTGATGAAGGTCACGTGGGCTATCTTTTAAAAAGGGACGGGGAATTACTTTTAATTCATTCCAACTATTTTTCACCTGTTTCTGTCTGTATGGAAAAACTAAATGAATCACGGGTGTTTACAAAATTCAAAAAATTTCATCTTGTTGATATTTCACATAATGAGGTCCTTCTACAACGTTGGTTGGAAAATGGTACCGTTTTGTAAAACTAGCGCCCGATATTTAAAAAAAAAAGGCATCAAATGCCCATGTTGTAAAACTATCTTCAAAGAACGATTTTAATCCCGAATGCATTGCTTTTGGAACAATGTTTGGCTCTATAATCAGGATACAAACTTTATAACCTAGTATGGTGAGAGTAGGTTTGCTAGAACGGGAGAGGATAATTCTTCCTTAAAATTCTGAAAATAAGACCAACTATAAAATTCCACTGAAATAATCGTAAATTCATACGATACAAAATCAGTTGACACAATGAAGATTTCCCAACTATATTCTCTTGCCACGCTATTAGTTGTTTTTGCCTGCAATACTCAGAAGAATGACAAAAATGATGAAGAAGCAATTGCCGAAAATAATAGCCCCAAAGTGGTTACTGACGATATTGAAAAAGGAATAAAGGCCATTATAGATAAGAAGGTCGCCGAAGGTGGCGGATATTTTAACATGACGGCAGATGGTAAGGAATTGCGACTAAAATTGGTACGCGTGCATACTGAGTACCTTTCCAATCTTGGACCTGGTAGACATTTTGCTTGCGTTGATCTTGCCGATGTGAGCGGTGATGTATACGATGTAGATTTTTTCTTGAATGGTGAACCTGGCAACATGAATGTCACCGAAACAACTTTGCACAAACTCAATGGCAAGCCTTTTTATACCTGGAAACAACGAAAGGACAAAACATGGTACCGATTACCCATTGAAAATGCCACCTCCGATCTATTGGGTGTCATAGAGGACGAAGATAATTTTGAGTTTCGTTATCAGGTCACTATCCCAGAAATAAAAGAAGCGGCAAAAATATGGATTCCCATTCCGCAGAGCGATCGCTTTCAAACTATTGGGCAATTGGCCATTAAAGCTCCCGTGGAACATCAAATAATCAAAGAAAAGGTCTATGGCAACAAGGTGATGTATGCAGAACTTACCCCTGAGCAGAGTGGAACGGAAATAGCAATTACATACCATGTTAAAAGACGGGAAAAAAACCCCTATGAGGAAGACGCTGCAATTTCAAGGTACTTGAACCCCAGTCGTCTCATGCCCTTGGGAGATAGGTTCCAGACACTAGCCGATTCCATCATCGGTCTAAAACCAAACGATGGTGACATTATGAAGGCACGCGCCCTATACGATTATATCATAGATAATATGAAATATGTAAAAGCTGGTACGTATGGTACTGGCGATGCCGTTTACGCCTGTGATGCCATGACCGGTAACTGTACCGAATTCCATTCCCTCTTCATTTCTCTGGCAAGATCCACAGGTATCCCATCTCGTTTTGGCGTTGGCGCTTCCATACCCTCAGATCGTAATGAAGGTGGTATAGACGGATATCATTGTTGGGCGGAGTTCTTTGCAGAAGGAAAATGGTGGCCCGTAGATATTAGTGAAGCCAATAAATACACGGCACTTGCTACCTATTACTTTGGAAGACATCCGGCAAATCGTATTGAATTCACAAAAGGACGTGACCTTTGCTTTGAGCCCGGACCTCACGCAGGCCCCATAAACTTTCTTGCCTATCCCGTTATGGAAATTGGAGAGTCACCAGCATATCCCAAAACATTCTTTTCCTTTGTTCGGAAAGCGGAGCAAAAAAAACCAAAAGAAACGGCAAGCTTACCCTGATACGGAATCCTTAGAAGGATGTTCACCACCTTCAGGATGTTCACCACCTTCAGGATGCTCACCACCACTTGGGTGTTCACCACCACTTGGGTGTTCACCACCACTTGGGTGTTCTCCTTCAGCTTCGGTATCATCCGTTGGATGCTCGCCAGCTTCAGGGTGTTCCGCCTGCTCTTCTGTATTCTCTTTCTTTTTTTCATCTCGGCAAGAGGTCAATGCCCCTGCAGAAATAAAGCAGCATAGCAACATCGACATTGTGAAATATTTTAGTCCTTTTAATCGTATCATAATAAATTGTTTTTAGTGATAAATTATCAAATTCATGTTAAGCATTTGATTTATTTAAAAGTAGTAAAATATCCCCTACTAAGTGGTTAATATGACTGATTTGTTCCTAGGATAAAAGAAGAATCCCAAAATCATTTATTTCTTTAATGATGACCTCAAATGGCCTTTCCTATTTTGATAGTGTCATGAGCTTAATTGATGCCACCAATTTCAGTACGTTTTAATCGTGAAAATTCTTATAATATAAAGGTAATAATTGCTAAGGCCATTGTGAAATACTTCACTATTTAGTAAATGGTTCATATGATTTCTTTTTGGCATTAAAATGAAACCAATATGAAGTATTTAGCACTACTAAAAACATCAAAATATCCACTAATGATTTGGAAAGACCCATTTATCTACTTCAGTAATAACAATCTTCAATTACTAAAAAAATCCTTAGATGCAAAATTCTCCTAATATTTTTAATGACGTCCTTGGGTCCCGTTATGCGAGGGCCAGATAAGCTCTTCAATAAGCGAGAGGGGCGAAAATGGCATTGGGGTAAGCCAGGTACTCGACTTTGCCCAGGGTAAGGTTTAAGCACCTTTGTTGGGGGGCGGAAAAAGGCACTGGCGCCGATAACCTTTTTCAATGCCTTTTTATACAATAATACGTCGGTAATTAAGTTAAATTCATGTAAGAATCAACCGACAAGGATTTCATCCTCCCAACAGCATGAAAGAAGAACTAACAGGTCCTATGGACAAAAAGTCCCAGATGGTGACCACAGCCCTTGGCGGGGGACTGGGTGAGGACCAACTGGAAAAGGACAAGATCATAGAACGCCAACTGCGTTTTCAAAACCTGTTGATGAGCATCTCCACCCAATACATCAACGCAGATGTCTCGGACATTGATAGGCTCATCCAAAAATCCCTACAACAGATCGGAGAGTTTGTAGAGGCGGACCGCAGCTATATCTT
This sequence comes from Maribacter sp. 4G9, assembly GCF_002742265.1. Classification (GTDB taxonomy): domain Bacteria; phylum Bacteroidota; class Bacteroidia; order Flavobacteriales; family Flavobacteriaceae; genus Maribacter. The sequence continues at coordinate 32,793 of NZ_MDGL01000015.1, read as the reverse complement.
CTCCTATGACTTTACCGCCAACACCACCAGCAACACCTATGAATGGTGCGCCCAAGGTATTGAGCCTGAGATACACAATTTACAGAATATACCGGTGGACTTCATCCCACAGTGGTTGCAGGCGCACCGCATGGGCAGGCCCTTTTATGTGGAAGATGTTTCCCAACTGCCCCAGGATGGGGAGTTTGGGCTACGCGCCATCTTGGAGCCCCAGGGCATCAAAAGTTTGATCACCATCCCAGAGATAAAAAATAATGAGCTCATTGGATTTATAGGCTTTGATTCCGTACGGAAGATCAATCAATACTCCCAGAATGAACAGGACATCCTCTTTGTCTATGCCAACATGCTAGTGAACGTTCTGTTGCGCAAGGAAAGTGAGGAGCGTATTGCAGAGCAAGAGGCCAAAAAGGAGGAACTGTTGCAACACCTCTCCCAACAGAACCAGGAATTGAACGAATATGCCCACGCGGTCTCCCATGACCTCAAGGCGCCCTTGATCAATATTTATACCTTGATCACCTGGTTTTTGGACGACCATAAAACTACCTTAACGGAAAGCGCCCTAAAGCCACTATACCAAGTACAGCAGAACGTGGAAAAGATGGACCATCTTATCAAAGGCATCTTGGACTATGCAACCATAGACAAGCTTACCACGGCCGATCGGGACATTGATCTCAAGGCCCTCTTGGAGGATGTGCTGGAAACGCTATTGGTGCCGGCGCACATTCATATCCACCTACAGAAATCATGGCCCCGTATGTATGGCAACGATTGGCGTTTTAAGCAACTGTTCCAAAACTTGATACAAAACGCCATTAAATACAGCGACAAACCCAAAGGAAAAATTACTATTGGGCACTCTGAAAGGGAGGGAGTGAATGAATTCTTTATAAAAGATAATGGCATGGGCATCCATCCGGACCATTTTGAGCGGATATTCCAAGTGTTCAACAAACTGGACCATAACAATGCATCCTCTGGCATAGGGCTGTCCATCGTAAAGAAAATTGTGCACCACTACAAGGGCAGCATTTGGCTGCAAAGTGAAGAGGGCAGAGGCACTACCTTTTACTTTACGCTACCCGCCGCATTGGGTTAGCCCGTAAAGGTTCCTTCATTCTTTTTTCCATAGTGGGAAATTTCCGTTTATCTTTATAAACACTTGATTTGCAAACCTTCTAAGGAAACATCGCATGAAAACATATCCTAGTATATTCAATGACGTAATCGGCCCCGTTATGCGAGGCCCCTCAAGTTCGCATTGTGCGGCTTCGCTTCGTATAGGCAGGCTCTGTCTTGACCTTATGGATGGGGACATCCAAGAGGTCTACATTGAATTTGACCCCAATGGTTCCTTGGCCACCACGCATAAGGGTCAAGGTTCGGACATGGGTTTGTTCGGCGGATTTATGGGCTGGGAAGCGGACGATGAACGTTTGCCCAATTACCTAAAGGCAATCGATGAAGCGGGTATTGCCATAAAAATTGATATTCATCCAATTGGGGCCACGCATCCAAATACGTACAAAATTACCCTCAAAAACGCGAAGGAGACCCGAAGGCTCACGGCAATTTCCACCGGGGGAGGCATGATCGAGGTACAGGAAATAGATGGGGCCCACGTTTCAATGGCCGGGGACTATTATCAGACCTTGATTTATTGTACATCGCCCTCAGCCATTATCTCTCAAGTTGAAAAGTCCTTTGCCTGTGATGAAATTGCCTATCGGGATGGGGATGCAGGGTTTGTTGAAGTCAAGTCAAATCGGTTTATTCCAAAGGATCTCGAGGTATCACTTTTGGAGTTGAAGGAGGTTCTTTTTATTAAAAAATTGAACCCTGTACTTCCGGTACTGGCAAGAAAAGACCTCCAGGTCCCTTTTATCACTTGTAATGAAATGTTGGACTATAATGCCGATAAAAATCTTGAATTATGGGAGTTGGCACTGGTTTATGAAAGCATGAGGGGCCATATTTCCGAGGCGGAAGTTTTTGAGAAAATGCGTTCCATTGTAAAAATCATGCAACATGCCATTGCCCAGGGACTAAAAGGAACGGAGTATGCCGATCGTATTCTTGGTCCGCAATCCCTTACGTTTCAGGAACGGATGGACGGTAAAAAATTGGTGGAAGGCGATGTACTGAACCAAGTGATTCTCTATACCTCGGCCATGATGGAGGTAAAAAGTTCCATGGGTGTAATCGTTGCGGCCCCAACGGCAGGTTCCTGCGGTGCGTTGCCTGGGGCAATTTTGGGCATTGGAAAAATATTGGGACTTTCAGAGGATGAACTGGTAAAGGGAATGTTGGCCGCTGGGATGATCGGCGTTTTCATTGCTGCACATGCCACGTTTGCCGCAGAAGTTGGCGGTTGCATGGCCGAATGCGGTTCGGGTTCGGGAATGGCCGCTGCGGGTATCGTAGTCTTGAAAGGAGGTTCGTTACGGCAATCGCTCTCGGCAGCCTCCATGGCCCTGCAATCCAGCTTGGGCATGGTGTGCGATATGATCGCCGATCGTGTGGAAGCACCCTGTCTAAATAGAAACGTCATGGCCGCCACGAATGCCATTTCTTGTGCAAATATGGCCTTATCCGACTATGACCACCTTATCCCGTTGGATGAAGTTATTGAAACCATGAAACGAGTGGGCGATGCCATGCCCAATACCTTATGCTGCACGGGTCTGGGGGGACTGGCCATTACAAAAACGGCCAAGGAAATCGAAGCAAAGCTGGCAAACGGGGAGTTGAATACGAACAAAACCTTTTTTAAGGTGTGTTAGAAATTTATTCCATTATCCATTTTTTACAGTGTTCACCGCATATCAAGGGGTCTAGGTCCTAAATAAATATAGTATGATTACAGTACTCTGGGTGTCTTTGGCAGCTTTAGGGATTTGGTTTTCCATTGTCTTGGCAAGGGACTTTTGGGCACATAGAACCTCCCTGGAGGATAGTAGCTGGCTAAAGACTTCCGTTATTGGTTTTGTGGTCAATTTTTTTGATGTTTTGGGCATTGGTGCCTTTGCGCCGCAAACGGCCCTTTTAAAATTCACGAAACAAACGAAGGACAAGCATATCCCGGGAACCATGAACGTGGCCAATACGCTACCCGTACTTTTTCAGGCACTGATTTTTATTACCATTATCGAGGTGGAGCCGATCACCTTGGTAACCATGTTCATCTCAGCGGCATTAGGGGCTGTTTTGGGTGCGGGAATCGTGGCCAAGATGTCCGAAAAAAAGATACGGTTGGTGATGGGTTTTGCCCTTTTGGTCACCGCTTTTTTCATGATGGCCACGAGCCTGGATTGGATACAGGGCGGGGGAGAGGCCATAGGGCTCACCGGTACAAAATTGGTCATTGCCCTTATTGCGAATTTTGGTTTGGGCGCTTTGATGACGGCGGGCATTGGCCTGTATGCGCCTTGTATGGCCTTGGTATTTGCTTTGGGAATGTCGCCCCAAGTGGCTTTTCCCATTATGATGGGCTCTTGCGCTTTCTTGATGCCCCCGGCCTCGGTACGATTTATTCGGGAAAAGGCCTATAACAGAAAGGCGGCCGTTGCCATGGCCATTCCGGGCATCGTGGCCGTGGGCCTTGCTGCCTTTGTGGTTAAATCATTACCGTTGGATGTGCTGCGATGGGTCGTTATTGCAGTCATACTCTACACTTCCGGCGTAATGCTCCATGGTGGTTTTACCCATAAGGAAAACGTAGATTCAGATTAAATCTAAAGCACGTTGCGTTTCAGGATCTGGGCCAATGTGTTGTTCCAATTTATTGGCACCGCCAAAGGGTTTAATACTCCGAGGCTTGCCCGCCTGAATGCTTGTCGGGCAGGCCTCTAAATTAAAAATTTGTTTCCAGCGAATGCCTCGTGGGCTTGCCCCGAGGTAGTTTACTTTTTGGAAAAATCGGCTTCCATGAGTACCCAGTAATTGGGGTCAAGCACTACCTTTTCAGGCGTAAAATCTATCGGAAATGTGAATGTGTCCGATTGTTTGTCCACCGATATCGTTTTGATGACCTGTTGTTTATCCGAAGCACCATATACACCGATCTCCAAGGGCATTTTAAAGAGGCTGCCATCGTTCTGTACTTGGTCTAGCCAGACTTTCACCTCCTTATTTTTTGGATCAAACTCCCAAGTGCCCCTGAGCTGTAAGGTTCCTGGTTTGTACAACCATTGATCAAAGAAAGCTTCAAGGTCCATGCCCGATGCATCTTCCATTTCCCGCTGAAAATCACCCGTTGTGGCATTCGCATCCATATATTTCTGGTAATACGAGCGTATCCCTTTCCAAAATACGTCCGTGCCCACAACGCCCCGCAGCATATGCAAGATCCAACTGCCCTTTTGATAGGTCTGTACCGTGGTCACCTGGGACATATCGGATAAATTATCATGCACGATGCGATAGCCGGGGTTCTTTTCATAAAATGCATCTACCGTCTTTTTACTTTTTTCCAAGCCATTCAAAAAGGCGTCACGGCCGTATTGGTGTTCAATGAAGAGCAAAGTGAAATAGGTAGCAAAGCCTTCGCTAAGCCAAACATCGTCCCAATCATACTCCGTTACGGCATTCCCGAACCACTGATGGGCAATTTCATGGATGACTACGTTGCGCCATCGTTCGTTTCTATCGCCCACGACGGAGTTTTCACTATATAATATAGCCGAAGCCGCCTCCATACCGCCGCTAACACTGTTGGACTGGATATTGGCCAATTTTTCATAGGAAAAAGGACCAATGCGATCACTATAAAACTCCAAGGTACTTTTGGTGGGAATGGCAAAGTCATAAAACCCTGCATCCCTATCCTGTGGGTATACCCATGTTTCAATGGATTTCCCGTCGAATTCATCCACGTACTGGACCGCAAACCTCGCAACCCCCAAAACATAAAGCCAGGAGGCGATGGGGACCGACTGCTTCCAATGGGTCAAGCGATTGCCATCTTCCATATCCCGCTCCTCGATTTTCAGTCCGTTGGAAACGACCTGATAGTGCGATGGTGCCGTGACGACAAACTCACATTGGGCCTTATCGTACGGGTGGTCTATGGTGGCCAGCCAATGCCTTCCCTTATCGGGCCAATTATCACTAAAAAAGGTGCGGTCCCCATATTTGTTATCGGCTATTTTAAGCCCTGAAGCTGGAATCCCCTTATAGTGTATCGTGTAGCTCGTGCGTTGGTCCTTTGAAGAGGGCTCCGGTAGCTGAACATGAAGGACATCATTTTCATGGGTATAGGTCAAGGTTGAACCGTTGGAACGTACCCAAAGCACTTCCATGCCCTTGTTGCCCAAATTTTTGGAAACATTGACCAGATCAAGACGCAAGGTTGTTTCGCCTGCCGTCAGGTAGCGTATGTCTAGGGTCTCTTCGCAGACGATCTCGTCCGAAGTATCGGATAGTTTGATCTCGAACCTGTAGTTTAGGGCATCAATGTTCGGGTTTTTAGGATAGGTGTCCGTCAAGGCAAAAACCCCGCACCACGTCAGGGTCATAAAAATCAGTGTAAACAGTCTATTTCTTTTCATGGGTCCTGTGTTCAGCAATTGGAAAAATTAATTTTTAAAAGGTAATGCTACGGGCGGATGAAATTCCGTCAACCCTTTTTCATTGATGGTCTTTTCCACCGCTTCGATGGAGGAAGGCACAAAGGCACTTAGGTTCTCAACCCCATCCTCCGTAACTAGGGCCATATCTTCGATACGAATGTACAGGCGTTCTTCCGGAATCCATATCATGGGGTCAATGGTAAAGACCATGCCGGCCCGTAAGGGGACCCCACGCACAACGCCCACATCGTGTACCGCCATTCCCACAGGGTGTTGAAAATGCCCCCTGAATTTGATGCCTTCCTGTACGGCCTTTACATGATGTGGTTTCACGAACTGTTTATCTTTGATGTATTCGGTCATATCCTCCGCGGCCCGATCCAAAACCTCGTTGGAGGTTACGCCCGGTTTTATATAATTGAACAAGGCATCACGATAGGCCACAATAAAATTGTACAAAGCTTCTTGGGCCATGTCAAATTTCCCGTTTACCGGCCAAATACGGGTTACGTCACTGGTATAATACCGATAATCCGGTGCGTAATCCATCAACACCAAGTCACCGTCCTCAAGCACATCGGTCTTATGAAAATAGTGGCCCATATAGGCATTGGTCCCTCCCCCTATGATGGAGGCATAGCCATCACCACGGGCCCCGTGCAGATGAAAGACATATTTGGCCGCGGCATCCAACTGATATTCATAAATGCCCGGTTTGGTGGAACGCATCGCCTCCATGATGCCAAGCCCGGCAATTTGCGTCGCCTTTCGTATCATGGCAATTTCCACATCACTTTTTATGAGTCGCATGGCGTCAAGTATGGGCGAAAGGTCCCGTATCTGGAACTGGGGAAACTGTGCCGTTATTTTTTGGACAAAGAGTGCCTCCTTGGTGGGGTTCCCGTCCCAAGGATCCGCAGCGGCACGTGCCTGGCCGTATAGCAGTTCGTCCCTGCTATCGTTTCCTGTTTCGGCCGGACTTAACGGTGTAAACAGCTCAGGTGCGTTGGCCTTAATGAGACCGGTGCGCAATAGGTCGGAAGCAAGAAATTCATAGCCTTTTACGTGGTCCACCCCGGTAAGTTCCATGACAAGCGCTTCATCCTCGGCGGATAGTATTTTTCCTTGACTCTCCTCACGGCCTGCATCCCTGTGGGGGAGATAGAGCGTAACCTGTTTGTTTTTTCCGTTCAGGAGAAGATAGGCATGATCGGTTTCCAAACCTGTCAAATAATAAAAGGTGTTGGATTGTCTGAAAACACTGAAACCGGGCCGGCCACCGGAACCTTGTATTAGGGCAATGGCATTGTTCCCGATCGTTTCCAGGATATGCGACCGTCGTTGGCCGAATTCCTCGGGCGAAAAGTCGGTTTGATAGTGGTGCTTTTCCTGCGCAAAAAGGGGAACGATAGTGAACAAGAGCAATAGAGTAGCCAGTGTTGTTGTAAGGGATTTCATGCGTTTGGTTTTAGGTCGATGTATGAATGCTTTAAATCTTTTGGCTTTTGAAGATACAGATTATTCCTGTTGAATGGATTGCCGGGTTAAAGAATGTCATATCCCGATGGATGCAGGTCGCTCAGGGAGACATATCACATTTTTATTCCTAATTCCCTTCGGCTTACCACGACTTTAATTTACCTTGAGCATTGGGTGAAAAGAAAATATGTTTTCTTTGAACGCACCTTGCGCAGCAAAAGGAAAGGCTCAGTACAAGCCGCTCGGGGGTACCGCTTACTTTACTGCTAGTAAAAAGACCCCTCGACTGCGCTCGGGGGGACATTTTAGATACTTTGTTCCTTATCCCCTTCGACAACGCTCAGAGGACAGGCAATTAAACCTTTACGATCATTTTTCCTTTTTTCTTGCCGTCCATCATGTCCAAAAAGGCCTGTGGGGTATTTTCAAATCCTTCCACGATGGTTTCTCGGTAGGTCAATTTTCCCTCGCCCAACCATGTGGATAACTGCTCCATGGCCTCCGGAAATTTTTCGGAGTAATTAGAAACGATAAAGCCTTGCATCAAGGCGCTGTTCTTAATTAAAAAAGGTTGTACGCTCACCCCGGTAGGTGTTTCGGTGTTGTTATAGACCGATATCGCCCCGCAATTGATGGTTCTGGCGAACTTGTTGATGCTGAAGAGTACGGCATCGGAGATTTCCCCGCCCACATTGTCAAAATAGATGTCCACCCCGTTGGGAGCGGCCTCCTTAATGGCGGCTTTCATATCCTCCGTAGTCTTATAATTGATGCCTCGGTCAAATCCGAATTCGGAGGTTAATAATTCCACCTTTTCATCGGAACCGGCAATACCAATGACCGTAAGGCCCAAGATCTTCCCGATCTGACCCACAACACTACCTACGGCACCTGCAGCACCGGATACGATCAAGGTTTCCCCTTTTTTCGGTTTTCCGATTTCATGTAGGCCCAAATAGGCCGTTAATCCCGTCATGCCCACAATACCCAAATAGGCACTTAAGGGCGCTTTATCCGGGTCCACTTTTTGTAGGTTTTCGCCATCGGAAACTTGAAGCGTTTTCCAATCCAATCGGTCCCTCACAAAATCGCCTTTGGTAAAGTTTTCATTTTTGGACTCGATGACCTCTGCAATGATGCCGGAATTGATGGGTTTCCCCACTTCAAAGGGCGGGACATAGGATTTGGCATCGCTCATGCGTCCCCGTAAATAAGGGTCTACCGAGAGGTATTTGGTTTCCAAAAGCACTTCGCCGTCCTTGATGGTTAAATTATTCTCGGATTCCGTAAGTTCAAAATTGTCCAGGGTAGGGGCCCCTACCGGACGTTTTTTTAAGTGTATCGTTTGTATCATCGTATCGTTTTTTTGTTAAGTAATTCCTTATGCATTTTAAAAATTTTATATAAAAAGTATCCCTTCGAGTGGTTGATTTTCGATTTTTTCCATCGAAATTCAAGTGTATCGCGAACCCATCGCCTTCGCTCAGGGCAGGCTCCTTTGGGCCTTTCCCTTCATTTTTTTCTTGATAAAAAAACGAAGCAAAAAAATCAAGTTGAAAATAGGCAATTGCTGCGCACCATTCACTATCGGGTTTACATGCGTCGCGCTAGCGCACCGCACTTCCAACCCTTCGTTCATTATTGCTGATTTTCAACGGACAATTCCAACGCTAATTTATACCCAAAAACCACCATTGAAATCTACTCACTCCGTTCAAAAAAACGTCATTCACATTCCAACGAAATTTTTTTCCAATAACTCGGACTGACCCTTTGGTTAAGGTGACAGGTTCAAAATGCACAACGGGTTTTTAGTAATTTTAAGGTATCCCAAAGGTAGAGGTTATGTTCCTACTTCCCAGTGGATGCGATGGCAGTTATCCGTACTTTGCAAATTAAGGGCTGTCTAAAAGGTCACAATTCTATTCAAATGTCACATCGAGCGCAGTCGAGATGCGTTAATAACCAAAAGGATATAATTCTCGATTTAAGTTTATCTTGAGCGGAGCCGAAAGGCTCGAATTGACAGCAGAAATGACTTTTTTGACAGCCTCATATTAAGGGTCTGAACAACTACGAAGTTCTAAATATACAGTACCTTAATCTTCACCGATCATGATGGACTTCGCATTTACGAATTCCTTCATACCGAATCCACCATGCTCGCGTCCGTAACCCGAATTCTTGACCCCTCCGAAAGGCATATTGGGTTCTGCCAAGCCAAAGGAGTTGATAAATACCATTCCGGTATCAAAATATTTGCTGGCCATTTCCACAGCCTTGTCCACGTCTTTGGAGAATATTCCGCCTCCGAGTCCGAATCGGCTATCGTTGGCAATACGCATGGCATCCTCATCATCTTTGGCCTTGATCAAGGAAGCTACCGGGCCGAACAGTTCATCGTCATACGCCGGTTGTCCTTCGCTTACCTGAACCAAAACGGTCGCTGGATAATAATAGCCTTCGCCACCGGGCATCACCCCACCGCAGAGAATTTCGGCTCCGTTCTGTACACTCTTTTGTACCTGTTCGTGCAGTTTTTCCCGAAGATCTTTACGTGCCATAGGGCCCAAATCGGTTTCCGAATCGGTTGGGTTGCCCAATGTCAATGCCTTCATGCCTTTTACGAACTTTTCCCGGAACTCATCATAGACCGCCTCCGTCGCAATAAAGCGTTTGGCGGCAATACAGGTTTCCCCATTGTTATAGATTCGTCCCTGGATACATTTTTCCACGGCCAGATCAATATCGGCATCATCCAAGATAAGGTAGGCATCGTTACTACCTAGCTCCAATACCGTTTTCTTGAGAGCCTTGCCGGCTTTCTTCCCGATTTTCTTTCCGGCACCCGGACTCCCCGTTAAGGTGACGCCTCGGATTAACTCGTGTTCTATGATGGTGTCCGATTGATCGTGGGTAATCACCAGAACACTGAACAGTCCCTCGGGCAATCCCGCGGTATCGAATATCGATTTCAGGAGTTTGGCCGTTCCGGTCACATTTTCGGCATGTTTCAGCAACACACTGTTCCCCGCCATTAAATTGGCAATGGTATAGCGAATGACCTGATAGGCCGGATAGTTCCACGGTTGGATCCCATAAATAACGCCCAAAGGGGCGTAGGTGATGATGCCTCGGCCACCATCGGAAATTTCGCGTTCCTCGCTTTTGAGTGCGTCCGGTGCATTTTTGGCCGAAAAGCTACAAATGGCACTACATAGGTCTATTTCCTGTTCGCTTTGCTTCAGGAGTTTTCCCATTTCGGAGGTCATCATCTCGGCCAGTTCCTTTTTATAGTTTTGCAATTCTTCCCCTATGGCGGAAATCACCTTGCCCCGTTCCTCAACGGATTTGAATTTCCATTTTTTAAAGGCTTCGTGCGATTTTTGAATGGTGTTGGCCACCTGTTCATCCGTCATTAACGTATGCGTAGTGAGGGGTTTCCCGTTTGCGGGATTGATTGTTTTAAACGTTTTATTTGTTGTTGTCGTTGCCATTATTTTCTATTTTTTTAGTGAATTACTGTTGTTCGCTGGGTACCAGGTACACATCGTTGATGTTTACACGCTCCGGTTGGGAGAGTGCGTAGTAAATGGCATCTGCAATATCCTCGGCTTCCAAGGTGTCCATTTGCTGCATCTCCTTCATTTTCTCCATGATATCTTCATCGGTAATGGTATCCGTAAGATTGGTCGCAACCGCACCCGGTTCTATGGAAGTGACATTGATGCCGTATTTTGGGGCCAGTTCTTGGCGCAAGCCTTCGGAAAACATCTTTACTGCGGCCTTTGTGGCGCAATACACGGCTCCGCCCGGAAAGTACCGGTGTGCGGCCATGGAAGAGATGTTGATGATATGACCGTCTTTATTGGCTTTTAACTCCGGTAGTACCGCGGCCACACCGTTCAATACGCCCTTAATATTCACGTCCACCATTTTTTCCCATTCATCCGTCTTTAATTTTTCTACAAAGGAGAGGGGCATCAGTCCGGCATTGTTGATCAGGGCATTCACCGTTCCAAATTTCAATTTCGCTTTGGAAACCGCATTTTCAAAGTCCTTCATTTTGGTGACATCCCCGGCTACAACCAACGCGGTACCGCCATTGGCTTCTATGTTGGATTTCAATTCGTTGAGTTCATCTTCGCTCCGGGCCATAAGGACCATTTTGGCGCCGTGTTGGGCCAATTTGTGGGCGGCCGCTCTTCCTATACCGCTTGAGGCTCCGGTTACGAGTATTACTTTGTTTTCTAAATTCATAGCATTCTTTTTTTGATTCCCTACAATATAGGGGCTACGGACGGATTTCCTTAACTATAAAGAACAGGGAATTGACGGGTTCGCTATGGAGCGCGGTTTATAGTTTTTAGGGTTAAGTAGGAGAGAAATTTTAAAAGGGATTGTAGGGATATTATTTAATTAAAGTTCCCCCGCTCCCGCCAGTCTGCGACTGGTGGCCGGCATGAGTAAGTAAAACAAACATAAAAGGTTTAGAGAAGGCCATGGCTCCAATGTCGTGGTTTTTCATGCTACATCCTCTAGCTGTAGAAGTTTGCAACTTCGTACCCGCAACAGTACCCCAACAGAAACCCGCTCTGCGAAATCTATGGCTGATGGCGTACCGAGTATAAACTAGACAAATAGACCACAGCAGCGATGTTGTGGTTTTGTTTACAGTTTATAAATGAATTTCATGTTTTATTGCTACTTTGCTTGTGTACCACGGTGCGACCACCAGTTATAAACTGGCGGTAGGGTGGGAACAAGGGCGGGATGGAAAACGGATGATTGTGGTCGTAATTAGAATCGTATATCATTTTTATATTCCAAATTCCAAATTCCAAATTCCAAATCACAAATTCCAAATAATACAAGGCAGAACACCATGAGAATAAATACCACGGTATTTTAGCTTTTCCTAGTTTTCAATCGCTTTTTGGAGGATTTTGGTTATTTTTAGAAGATAACTAATCCAGTACCACATTATGAAAAATGCGCATTCGTATCTGCTCGTATTCCTCCTCGTCTTCAGTACCGTTTCCAAGGCCCAGGAAGACGATACCATTCTCAAACAATTAGAAGAGATTGCCATCATCGACCAAAAGGTCATAATGCCCATGCGCGATGGTATTCGCCTTGCAACGGACATCTATCGTCCCAAGACCAATGAAAAGGTACCGATCATTTTCTCAAGAACGCCCTATAACTTTAATTCCTGGGGGGATGGGGAGCAGAAGACCAGAACGGCGAAAAGTGCCTACGAGGCGGTAAAACGGGGATATGCCTATGTGGTACAGAACGAGCGGGGACGGTATTTTTCGGAAGGGGAGTGGGATATTCTGGGCGTTCCCCTTACAGATGGCTACGATGCCTTTAGCTGGATGAAGGACCAACCGTGGTCCAATGGGAAAATTGGTACCTATGGCTGTTCCAGTACCGCAGAATGGCAAATGGCCGTGGCCGCTTTGGACCATCCGGCACATGCCGCCATGGTGCCCCAAGGCTATGGTGCGGGGGTGGGTCGCGTGGGCGATATCCTAGAGCAGGGCAATTGGTACCGGGGTGGGGTGGAGCAGCTGCTATTTTTTTCCTGGCTTTACGGTGTGGAGCATGATAAGTTCAAACCCCGCATCCCGGAAGGCGCGACCCAGGAAGACCTGATTCGTATTTCGCGGTTTTACGACCTGGCACCAGAGAATCCGCCGGTGGATATGTCCGAAGCCCTACAACACTTGCCTATTCAGGACATCTTAAAAAATATGAACGGGAAGAAAGAGATTTTTGATAAAATGGTACGCCGTAAACCCAACCATCCGGATTGGTATACGGGCGGACTCTATCACGACGATATGGAAATTGGCACCCCCAGTTTCTGGTTCGCTTCCTGGTACGATGTGAGCATCACGCCCAATCTGGCGCTTTTCAACCATGTTCGGAACAATAGCAAAGACCCTGAAATACGGGACAATCAATATATGGTCATCGCACCGACATTGCACTGCGCCTATACTAGGGCGACGGAAAATACCATCGTAGGAGAGCGTAGCGTAGGCGATGCCCGTCTGAACTATGACGAACAGATCTATGCCTGGTGGGACCTTTGGCTGAAAGGTGAAAACAACGATTTTAAGGAGAAAACACCCAGGGTGCAATATTTCACCATGGGGAGGAATACTTGGCAGACGGCCGAGCAATGGCCCCCAAAGGACAGTAAAATGACGACCTATTATTTAAATAGTGACGGGACGGCCAATACCGTGAAGGGCAATGGAACACTTTCTAGAAAAAAACCATCCAAAGACCAACCGGATACCTTTGTGTACGACCCCATGAATCCCGTAACTTCCTATGGCGGCAACGTCTGTTGTACGGGAAATGCGGTCCAAGGAGGCGCCTTTGACCAACAGGTGATGGAGGAGCGTGATGATATACTGGTCTACACCACCGATGTGCTGCAAGAAGGCGTAGAGGTGACCGGTTTTATCGAATCCACCCTTTATGTATCCTCAGATGTCAAGGATACGGATTTTACGATCAAACTGATCGATGTCTATCCGGATGGCAGGGCCTATAACTTGGACGAGACCATTCAGCGTGCGCGTTTTCGCGAAGGGTACGACAAAGAGGTTTTTATGGAAGAAGGGGAAGTGTACAAAATCGACCTCACCCCAATGGCAACCAGTAATTATTTTGAGAAGGGACATCGCATTCGTATTGAGGTATCGAGTAGTAATTTCCCGCGTTTTGCCCGTAATTTAAATACGGGGGGCAATAATTACGATGAATCCGAAGGTGTGGTGGCTACCAACAAGATACACCACTCCAAAGCCTATCCCTCTCAGATACGCTTGCCCATACGTAAGTAGTCCCAAAAACATGGATTCGATGGCCTTGTAAAATGGGGAATTGTATTACGTTTTGGTATGGAAATTTGCAGTACCCAAGTAAACTACCTCGGGGCAAGCCCACGAGGCATTCGCAGGAAACAAATTTTTAATTTCTAGGCAAGCCTCGGAGTATTAAACCCTTTGGCGGTGCCAATAAAAAAATATTGAATATAACAGAGACCACTAAATGACCGCTACCATGAGAACATCCCTTTTTTGTTTGAGTTTCCTCTTTACGAGCCTATGCTTTTCGCAAATAGACCCATCCTATTATCAGGATCTGGAATACCGGATGATCGGGCCCTTTCGCGCGGGGAGAACCGTAGGTGCGGTGGGCGTACCTTCCCAACCCAATGTATTCTTTATTGGGGTGAACAACGGCGGGGTATGGAAAACGGATGATTATGGCCGTACGTGGAACCCCATTTTTGATGACGTGCCCACAGGTTCCGTGGGGGATTTGGCGGTTTCGCCCTCGGACCCTAATGTCATTTACGTGGGTACCGGCGAAGGGCTGCACCGTCCGGACCTTGCCGTGGGGGATGGGATGTTCAAATCCACCAATGGTGGTAAAAGTTGGGAACATATCGGGCTGGAAGATGTGCAACAAGTAAGTCGTGTGATCGTACACCCCACCAATCCGGATATCGTATATGTGGCCGGTTTGGGCCATCCGTACGGGGCCAATGAAATGCGGGGTATTTTTAAATCGGTAGACGGCGGAAAAACATGGAATAAGACCTTGTATATCAATCCTAATACCGGGGCAATCCAGGTGGAAATGGACCCGAACGACTCCAACGTCCTATTCGCCGCGCTATGGGAACATCAGGAAGGACCTTGGGAGAACGCCAAATTTTCCGGTCCCCACAGCGGACTCTATAAATCCACGGATGGCGGGGACACCTGGCGACCTCTTACCAACGGACTTCCGGGAGAGGAAGAGGGCCTGGGCAGGGTAGGGGTGGCGCTATCGGCCAGCAATTCCAAACGGCTGTATGCAACCGTAGATGCAGAAGAAAAGGGCGGGGTGTATACAAGTCAAGATGGCGGCGAAAACTGGAGCTTGGTCACTACGGAAAACCGTCTGTGGGGCCGTGGCAGTGACTTTGCCGAAATCAAGGTACATCCCAAGGACGAAAACGTGGTTTTTGTGGGGAATATCGCTTCGTACAAATCCGTGGATGGCGGTAAAACGTGGACCTCTATCAAAGGTGCCCCGGGCGGGGACGATTACCATAGGATATGGATTAATCCCCTGCATCCGGAAATCAAGCTTTTTGCCGCCGATCAGGGTGCCGTAATCACGGTAAATGGCGGGGACACGTGGAGTTCTTGGTACAATCAGCCCACGGCGCAATTGTATCATGTGACCACGGATAACCAATTTCCGTATTGGGTCTACGGCGGCCAACAGGAAAGTGGCGCCATTGGCATTGCCAGTAGGAGCAATGGAGGTCAAATCTCGTTTCGGGAATTTATAGGGGTGGGTGCCGATGAATATGCCTATGTGGCCCCGGACCCAAAGGATGCCAATATTGTGTATGGCGGTCGCGTCATCAAGTTCAATAAAAAAACGGGGCAGTCACAATATGTGGGTCCCGAGGTGTTGCGTTCCAGGGATTTCCGATACCTACGTACGATGCCTTTATTGTTTCATCCGGCCGATGATAGTATGTTGTTGTTCGGTACGAATGTCATTTGGAAAACCCATGATGGGGGACAGCATTGGGAACAGATCAGTGGCGACCTCACCAGAGCACAACCAGAAGTGCCTACCAGCGTTGGGGATTACAAAACGGCCGCGATGGAAAACATGCCGCAACGGGCGATTGTTTACGCCATTGGACCTTCGCCCTTGGATAAAGATATTATTTGGGCCGGTACGGACGATGGCCTAATTCAGGTGACTCGGGACGGGGGTAACACTTGGACCGACGTAACACCGACCTCGATTACCGCATGGGATAAAATTTCACAGATCGATGCCGGGCATTTTGATGCGGGAACGGCCTATGTGGCGGTGAATGCCATGCGAAAGGACGATATGCAACCCCATATCTATAAGACCCATAACTATGGGGAAATCTGGGAAGAAGTCGTTACGGGGATGAATCCCTCCGGACCGGTAAACGTGGTCCGCGAAGACCCGAAACAACAAGGACTGTTGTATGCCGGAACGGAGCGGCAGGTCTATTTTTCGGCCGATGATGGGGCCTCTTGGCAATCCCTAAGAATGAACATGCCCGCATCTTCTATTCGGGATTTGGTGGTGCATGAAAATGATCTGGTCATAGGTACCCACGGCCGCTCCATTTGGATTTTGGACGATGTGAGTCCGTTAAGGGAATTGGCTAGTTTTTCCGACCAAAATGCCTATTTATTTTCGCCCAGCGTTGCCTACCGCGTACGGTTCAATATGTTTAGCGACACGCCATTACCCCCGGAGGAACCCACGGGAGAGAATCCGCCGGACGGTGCTTTTATCGACTATTATGTAGGTACCGATGCACAAAAGGTGGAACTCAACATATTGGATTCGGAAGGAGCGTTGGTCAATCATTTTTCCAGTGACGATAGGGCGGAAGTATTGGATACGACGCAAATGCAGCATCCCACGTATTGGATACGTCCGTTCAAAGGATTGTCGGGCGAACCCGGCCATCACCGATTTGTTTGGAACCTACGATACAAGGAGCCTCAGGGCGCGAACAGGGCCTTTGCCATTGCGGCCGTGCAATATAATACCCCCAGTGGACCGGAAGGACCTTTTGTGGCTCCGGGAACCTATAAAGTGCAATTGAAGGTTGATGGGAAAATTTTGGAAAAAAACATCAAAGTAAAACTGGACCCTCGTTCCGAAATGAGCGAGGAAGCCCTTGAGCTTCAAACCGACCTATCCCTAGAGACCTATAAAGATTACGAGAGATTGCAGGAGATTCGGGAAGCGATTGACGCCAGCTCGGTAAAGGGTAGGAAGAAGGAAAAGTTGTTGGCCTTCAGGGGCGATGGCGCCCCGGAGGATGGCGATTTGATCTATGGAAGTATCTATGCGTTGGAACTGGAAGACGAAACGATTGTGGGACTGCAATCTAAATTGCTCTTTTTGCTCAATGTGCTGCAAAAGGCAGATGCCCGACCAACAGCCGCCACACAGGAAGCCGCGGCGCAATTGCATAGACGTGTGGGGGAGATGGAAGCCCTTTGGGAATCGAAGTATAAATAAGTCGGTAGTGAGCCGTTAAACGTTAAAAATCATAAAAATCCTTGGCTTGATTTGGTGTTTTTTTACTTTGGCAGAAAGGCTTGAATGTGTTAGCAAAAAGACGACAGTTGCCCCAAATTCCTACCAACGATACTGAACGGTTTATTTACTGTTTGGAAGCGGTCGATGATATTGAAACCGAAGCGATTACCGAAGTTCAAAAGAACCTGGAACATTTGGCCATGCAGTATGGGGTGGCCAGCATCTATCAAACCTGTGACACCATTGAAGGGCTGGAAGCCAGTTTGAATGCCTTGGTTTTGGACGACCATCATTTTAAGGACTATGAGATCATCTATTTGGTGATGACCGGGGAGGCTAATAGTATTTGTCTGAACGATTACTACTACAGTTTACAGGAAATTGCCGAACTGTTTGAAGGCCGATTAAAAGGAAAGATCCTGCATTTTTCCAATGCCAAAGTGCTGGACCTGGACGAGGAAGAATCCCAATATTTTTTGGATATTACCAATGCCAAAGCGATTTCGGGCTATGGCCATGCCTATGAAGGCATCAGCAGCTCCGACTTGGACAAAGTCTTCTTTAACCTGTTCAAGGAAGATGACAATATGTTCGATGTGATAGAGGAATTGCACCAACGGCATTACAATATCTGCAAGCTGCTGGATTTTAGGTTGTATTATTAATCCCGCGCTGCCAATTTCTTGAAAAAGGTACCAAGTTACCATCTTTACAGAGTAGGCTAGGGTTTCCCTGCTCGTTCGGCTCACAGTTGCCGTTGCGAAGTTGTAAAGTTCGCATAATTGATGCATAATTTCTTAGAAATTTGTAACTTCTCCTAGCAAACTAATGGGGCTGTAAAATTATTTAATATATTCAACCTAGAACAATAAATCAGCTAAAATGAAAAAATTCAGAGAACTACAATTAGTACTTTTTTGCACGGCTTTTCTTGTATTTAGTTCATCAATGAGTGCAGCTTTAATGGTGCAGCATAAAAATGAAAAAATCGTTCACAATACCTTTAGGTTTGGCGAGGAGGAACTAGTAGGATATTGGAATTATTCCGTGCCTAACGCTCCTTATGAATATAGTAAGGGTGATTTGCTCATCAACAAGGAACAGGACAATTTTACGGTAAAAATTATGTTGCCTGGAGGAAGTATTAACGCAGAAAGTGTTGTTGTTCAAGGAAATAAAATCAACTTTAAAGTATACGTTGAGGGCTCCTTGGTCAAGGTTGCCTTAGAGGCGCAAGGTGATATCATCAGTGGGATTGCTGAAACCCCGGAGGGCAGCTTGCAAATAAAAGGAACTAAGGGAGTGCGCCCTTGATAGGTGTATGTAAACAAGTAGTATTGGCCCTTGTTTCACTAGTTGCATCTGTAAATGAAAGCACCAAAAGAACGGATATGCTCATGGCATCCTAAACAGAGAAGTTGATATGTTTGATTTGGTAGAGGAGTTGCACCTGAGGTGTTATAATGCCTGTAAATCCGGGATTAAATTGCGTTATTAAACCATGA
This sequence comes from Maribacter sp. 4G9, assembly GCF_002742265.1. Lineage (GTDB taxonomy): Bacteria > Bacteroidota > Bacteroidia > Flavobacteriales > Flavobacteriaceae > Maribacter. The sequence goes on along the minus strand of NZ_MDGL01000015.1, from coordinate 14,099 downwards.
TAAGAATAGGGTATACACCTTTTTAACCTAAAGGATTAACCGTTCATTCTGTTTTCCTTTCGCTCCCTACGGTCGTCCCTGCGTTCGCGACGGTCTTCCCGTAATTCACCTTTATCCTCCCTAAGTTCTTCCTGTGTCTCCAACAGGTCATTGTTCATGGTAGTGATAAACCTTTCAAGAATGCCATTTCCAAGGGATTCATCGGCTTTTGCGTTTTCGTATAGGGCTTTTTGGTTTTCCAATCGGACTTCCAATTCGGCACGGTCGGCTACATCGTCCCTTTTATCACGTCGGTCGTCACGGGTATTCCTTCGGTCGCGACGCATATCCCTTCTATCGTCAGGTGTACCCTCGTAGCCTCTGCGGTTCCTTCTTTTTTCCCTTCTGTTGGTTCCTTTTTCCACGGAACTTTGCACCACTTCCCGTTTGGCCCTGGCTACTTTTCCCTCGGCCTGTTGAATCTCCCGTTCCATGGCGGAAAGGATTCCCTTTCGATACTTTTGGGCCAAGTTTGCGTCGCCATTTTCAAGGGCCGATTGGAATTCGGATACATCGGCTTTAAAGGTTTCCAGTTCTTTGGTATCACGTTCCAATTGTGCGTTACCCACCTTGATTTGTCGGTGGTCCTGAACGGTTTCCTTGGCATTCTGAGCCGAAGCGAAGAGTGTGGTCATCAGGGCAAGAGTGGTAGAGATATAGGTATTTCTTTTCATCGTTATAAGCTTTATCGGTGTGTAAGATGTTTATATATTAAGATCGTAGTCAATGGAGTGGAGGTATCGAGTTCTAGTCAATAACTGCATTTATTCTTCCCCATAGGGTATTGTCAAAACCAGATACCGCAAAATTGGGATTTTGTGGGTCCGAAGCATCTCCCATACGTATGACCACCATGTTTTTGCTGGGAACCACATAGATACGTTGATCCTTGGCACCCATGGCCGCCACCATATCGGCAGGGGCATTTGGGACCAAGGAACCTGGATACACGGTTTGTTCACTAGGTACCATAAACTGGGATTTTCCATTCAACCACCAAAGGTATCCGTAGGAGGGATTGATACTTTGGGAGGTAGTTACAGATTCGGTAAAGAAGGATGCATCAATGATTTGCTCCCCGTCCCAGGTGCCGTTATTAAGGCTGAGCAGACCAAACCGGGCCATGCTCCGGGTCGTGCTATGATAAATGGTAAAAATCGTTCCCACGTTCCAAAACCCGTCCATGCCTATTTTCGACTTGAGGGTGGCATTGAAGTAGGTTTCAAATTCCGTCGCACTGGATTCGGCCACGACATCCATCAATTTTTGAAACACGTTGCCGTAGGCCCATCGGGTGCCGGCATCGGCCACATAGGTAAGGTTGGATTTTACGACCAATTGTTTGGTATCATCGATTCCCGAGGTCATCGTCAGCAGATTCCTTACCGTAATTAGGTTTTCCTTGTCCAGGTCCATATTGGTCCAGTCGGTCCCTAGATAGTCGGACGCCTTGTTATCGATATCAATAAGTCCGTTTTGCTGTGCGATTCCTGTGGTGGCGGACACCAAGGTCTTTCCGGCGCTGTTCCATTCCCAAGGTTCTTGGGCCGTATGGCCGTCAAAATACTCTTCAATCACGATCCTACCATTGACGAGGATCATAAAGGATTTGGAATTGGTCTGGATGAGAAAGTCTCTCAAAGGGTCAATTTGTGATTCGTTCCATTCCAAACTACTTGGTGTAACCGTTTCCCACGTATTGCTTCCTACAGGTGGAAAATACATGGTTGGATTGAGAACCTCAATAGGGCTATCGTCTGATGTTGAACAGCTCCCCACCATACCAAATAGGAATATTAAAAGCAAATACCCGTTTTTCATAAAATCAATTATTGAAGTTTTGTTCCCTGACCTGCCCGCAAATTGCGGCCAAACCTTTTTCAAGGATTCCCTACAAGACAGGAATAATCAACTATGATAACGTTCTCAGGGTTGCTTTGTTGTATGGGATCCGGGTGTAATTTCATAAGTTTTTTGTCGTCATAAATCAGTTGTTTTGGGTTAGGAGTGGAGTGGGTGAGCGAAATCCAAATGCCCAAAAATTCTTATAGGAAAATTACATACTCTAAATTAATAAACAGGTCACTTTAAAATAGTAGGCACGCTATTACTTTTTCTTGCCCACGGAAACTTTATAGTCGTCTATGGTTCCCTGTATCTTTAGATTGAGAAACTTGGTTTTTCTGTTGGGGTCTACTTCTACGATTTCATCTTCCCTATCTTGTTCAACAATACTGTCCTTTTTGCTTCCGAACAGTTTTTGCCATGTCGCCTTGCGTACCGTTTCCCAAGGTAAGCGTAGGTAATAGTCTATATTCTGACCGCTATCGTGTGTTCCTGACAGTTCCATGTGACCTAGGGTAGATTCAATGGACATCGCTGGAATAGTGATTTTCCCTTTGTCAATGGCCAAACTATTTTGGAGGGTGTCAAACCGAATGTTGCGCAGGTTCTTGTCTCCCATATAGTCCGAAAGTGCCAACATAGGATCATAATTCTTTAGTTTTCCGTCCAATACCTTCACGTCCATTTCAAGGGAAGATTGGTCCAAATCTGGCACTAAATCAGGATATACCCTTATGTTGCCGTTTATTTTGGCGGTAAGCTTTCCTTGCAAATTTTCAGAAACAAGGTGGTCTTGCCCAAAATTTTCAAATTTGAGGAGTAGTTGATCAAGGTCCACATTGGTCATGACCAACTCCGGCTGCATATAGATGTGTTTTGGGTCACTCCCATTAAAATAGCCTTTCAAACGAATGTTTCCCCCAGCTGCATCCATGCTAAGCGTATCCACGTACACATAATGATCGGGCGACGTTCGTAACGCTGCCTTTATGTTTTGAAGGTCTATCCTGTGGTATACGAAATGGGCGATATCCGCCTGAAAGCGCATATTGGTAAACGGTAGTTCATAAATGTTAAAAGCCTCTGCATGGGCCGCAACATCCTCTGTGGTGGATGTAATGGCCTCTTTGGCTTGAGGAGGGCTTAGGTCAAATTTGAATAGGGCATCGTAATCAATATAATCCGCACTTAATTCTAGGTAATTGTCACGTATTTGCAGTGATGGGTCTTCCCCTAGAAAATAGTTCAGGTCGACCTTAAACTTGGTAGAACCAATTTCGCCGTGAAAATCATTGATCATGATATGATTGTCCTCATACCTGATGTTGCCCTTAAAATCGTGAAAACGTTGCGGATGTAGTTCCATTTTGGTATCCAACTTGTCCAGGTCAACAGCAACGGATTGTAGCGAAGCATCCGTATAATGCATCCTTGATGTAAAATGCAGGGCCAGATCGTCAAATATTTCATGTCGGTATTCTTCCGGCACATAATTTTCCCCCTTGTAGGAGAACACGTCCTCCAGTCGCAACTTTTTTGAGGTAAGGTTGAAATCCAAGGCTACATCGCCATTTCGTTCGGGTCGTATCCAAAAGGCATAATCCTGTACCCATCCATTAAAATGAAAATCGCTATCGTCAATATAGCCCTTGAAGTCCACTAGTTTCAAATCCACGTCATTGATGAGCACATCGGCTTGAAAATCATGCAAACGATGTGGGTAGTGCTTTAAGTCTGCATGGAGGCTATCGATATAAAATTCCCCTTTGGGCAAATATTCGGATTCCGTAAAGTCTTTGGCGGTACCCACAAAGGAAACGCCCATTTTCAGATTTTCCACCTGTTCATCGATTCCTGTTTGGATGGAGTCTTGTGGTGAAAACCCTGTCAATGCCGCAATATCCAAGTAGTTGGAGGCAATATCCAAATGCGCCTTCACGGGTGTGTTGGTATGATGTACAATGGACGGTAAGTCTGACAAAAAACCGCGTATGGAAACATCGGAATTGCCCATTAAGAGCTCAAATTGTTTGAGCGTGGCCTCCTTGCCGTTCATCTCCAGCTCCACTTGTAAACTATCGAGCTGTACGGGTAGATTGTCCGCCTCCAGGTGCAAATTTTCAACCTTCAGGGCCGCATAGTAGGCCTGATTGAGTTGCTGCAACGCCTTTTGAGGATGATCGATATCTATGATATCATGAAAATTCATCTTTAGTTTGATGTTGCCAGAGACGTTCCGTACCTGTCGCAGTTCTAAAAATTCCGAGATGAAATCCAGGTTGAAGTCTGCCTGCATTTGCATATCCACCTCAGGGGATTCAAAATTCCGTACAAAGATCGACCCTTTAAACTCGCCTTTCTCTAGGGAGGCGGCCATATTGGTCAAGGAAAATTCCATGGTGCTGGCATCCCTGTTGGCCCCATTGCTAAAATGGCCCTTAAAGCCCATATTATCTATTTTCTTTGCACTGGTAGGATGCTCCAAAAAGGCTTTTCCAGCACCAAATTGGGCAAAAATCGCGGGCCTGTTACCTTTGTTTGCCGCACCTTTTACGGTGGCATTGAAATAAATTTCCCCGGCATTTTTATACCTCTCCAAAAGGGGGATAACATCTGCCGGGGCAAATGCAATGAGCATATCAAAATTGGGCTTTGTGCCCTTAATGGCAAGGTCAAGGGCCATATCGTTTTTGGCATCTATAGACCCCTCAAGCTCAAAATCACCGTTCTCCATAACAATTCCGCTGGGCGCTATGTCCAGTATGCCCGTAGCTTCATTGAACACCAGGTCTGTGTGGATCTCAAAATGTTTTTTACGGATAAATGTGGTGTCGCCCTCTTTGATCACGTTCAGTTCCAGTTCCGTATCAATATGTCCGGCAATCATACCGTCCTGTATACCAAAGCCCCCTTTGGCATCGTAAATGAATTTTTCAACATCGGTTTGGGTTGCTTCATCCAAGGTATGGACATCCAGGTTTTTTAATCGGATCTTGTTCAAACGAATATTCGTGGTCGCCGTACCCTCGTTAGAAGTGGTCATCAGGGAATTTTGGATATTGGTGCTATTATCCTCGTGAACGACTATATTAAGAAGCCCGTCCTCTATTAAAAGCGAGTGGATCTCGTAGTTTCCGCTCAGAATATCCCAAAGGTTGAAGCCCACATATATATCCTTAACGTCCATGATCAGGGGGGCATTTTCAAACTTGGACTCCAAGACCTGAACGTCATAGATCTTTATGGAGAGGTCCGGAAAATTACCGAAAATGGACAAATTACTCTTGCCCATGGTAATACGGCCTTTATGCTCCAGGTTGAGAAGGGCAATCTGTTCTTGGATAATTTTAGACTGGTGGCTTTGGACATAGAGTAGTAGGGCCCCTATAAGGAGCATAGGCACCAAGAAGATGCACAAGACGATCCGTTTCCAGTGTTTTTTAAGCCTCAAATCAATTTTATACGATGTGGTAGGAACCTTGTCCTTTCCTTAAAACGAATGCCCTGGGCATCCTATTGTTTGATGCACTATTTCGACGGTGAAATTTTGCTTCAAATTATGGAGGACCGTGCAGATCCTCATTATTTTAAGCGAGTAAGTGTACGTGAAATGGCAGGTTACTTCACGAATATTTCATATATGAAGTTGGTAGTTTGTTTCTTGGCCTTTTTGGTGTGCCTATATATTTTGTTTTTCTAATAATATACTTTGTTTCAGTAAATATTTATCAAAATATGCCATAGCAATTGTATATTTTACAATAGCTTTAAAATAGTAACATAAATTCGTGTAAAAGAAGTGATTTATTAATATTTTCAGCTTGTTGAAAGCAAATCGAAAATTTATTCAAACGGAAATACTAGCAGGAATAAGCTCTTTTCTGGCTACTTTTTACATCATTATTGTAAATCCTTCAATTCTTTCAGAGACGGGCATGCCATTTTCTGCAGTGGTAACTTCAACTGTTCTTGTGTGTTCCTTTGGTAGTATAGCCATGGGAATTTATGCCAAAAATCCTTTTGTAATCGCCCCTGGCATGGGCTTAAATGCCTTTTTTACGTATACGGCAGTTTTGGGATTGGGATTATCCTATGAAGCTGCATTGGGGGCTGTTTTTTGGGCTGGAGTATTATTTTTGATTCTAAGCCTTTTTAAGGTTCGAGATACCATTGTGCGTTCTATTCCGTATGCATTGCGCTACGCTATCGCAGCGGGCATTGGGCTCTTTATTTGCTTTATTGGTTTTCAAAATGCCGGCTTTATTGTAGATGATGCCGCCACTTTGGTTGGTCTAGGGTCATTAAAAGAAACCACGTGTCAAACTTTTTTAGCAGGCTTGGCAATCACAGCTATTTTAATTTCAAGAAAAGTTACTGGAGCAATGGTTATAGGAATTTTGCTTACCACTATTTTGGCATGGCCAATAGGCAGGTGGTGGGGTGATGCCTCATTGATTAATTCTGGTTTGCCTACCCTAGTAAATTACACAGGTGTTTTTGCATTGCCCGACTTTAGTATGTTGTTTAAAGCCGATTTGATCGGTTCAATGAAGTATTCTTTTCTTCCTGTAATTTTTGTTTTTGCATTTACTGATTTATTCGATAGTCTGTCCACCTTCGTTGGCCTATCTGAAGCAGCGGGTTATAAGGATGTTGAAGGAAATCCTAAAAACCTTAAAAAATCGCTGCTAGTAGATGCGGTTACAACCATGTTTTCAGGTCTCGTTGGCACCAGTTCAGGAACCGCATATATTGAATCTGCCGTGGGCATCCGCGAAGGTGGAAAATCTGGACTAACGGCAATTACCGCGGGACTTTTGTTTTTACCCTTTCTCTTTTTCTCTCCCTTATTATCGATCGTGCCAAGCATTGCAAGTTCGATTGCTCTGGTACTGGTAGGTTCTTTTATGATGAAACCATTGACCAAAATACCATGGAGTAGTCCAGACGAGGCAATTCCTGTTTTTTTCACAATGATTCTCATGCCTCTGACATACAGTATTACAACTGGAATTATTTTTGGATTCTTAAGTTGGACCTTGTTGAAACTGGTAACGGGAAAAACAAAAGAAATTAACCCCGTACTAGTACTCATCAATCTATTATCCTTACTCTACTTATGGTTCTAAATAGAATTCTACTCCTTTTCATGTTCGTCTTATTTGGCACTGCAAATGCACAGCGCATTGCTATAATGGGTGCTATGGATGAGGAAATTGAACTACTGAAAGTTGATTTACTACACAAAAAAGAAGTCCGTAAAAACGGAATCACATTTTTTACCGGTAAACTAAAAGGACAAAAGGTAGTGCTCTTAAAAGCAGGAATAGGAAAAACAAACGCAGCTTATAGCACCGCCATTCTTACTGCCAACTTTAAGTTGAAAGGACTGATTTTTACCGGCGTTGCAGGTGGTTTACATCCAGATATTTTACCAGGAGATATTGTTGTTGCAACAAAAATGATTCAATATGACTTTGGAGCGTTCAAAAATGGAGCGTTCGAAACCTGGCCCACTCGAAATTTAGTTCAAAACAATAAACGAAATACACTATATCTTCCTGTTGATTCTTATTTATTGGAAAAAACAAAGAAGGTAGTAGAACAAATCAAATTGGCACCTTTTCAGCATAGAATTCCAAAAATTTATACCGGTGTTATTGCTACTGGAGACACTTTTTTGAGTGATTCAAAAAAGGCTGAGGAACTGTATTCAAATTTTAAGGCACTCGCAGTAGAAATGGAGGGTGCCGCGGTCGCCCAAATTTGTACCATGCTCAAGCTTCCGTATATCGTAATCAGAAGTTGCAGCGATAATGCCAATAGGAATGCGCCTTCTGATTATGCTGCATTTGTAAAGGTAGCAGCAGGAAATTCTGCCCAAATGGTACTTGCACTATTGGATCATTATAAAGGAGAAAAATAATGCATTGCTTCGGCTAAAAATCATGAAAACGAAGTATTAAAAAAATAAAATGATGAATTCAAAACTTAAGGTATTCGCTACCAACCTTGTAATTTTTCTACTTTTATCTAGTAAATCTTTTTATGCTCAAAATATCATGACAACGGATTCAAAAACCGAAAAGAAAGAAATTGCGTTCATTCTATTTGATGATTATGAAACCCTCGATGTTTTTGGGCCAGCTGAAATTTTCGGGAGACTCGTTGACAAATACAGCTTAAAATTCTATTCGCTTGAAGGTGGTGTCATTTCTAACAGACACAAGGTACCTATCATGACGGAAAAGTTATCGACAGCCAACGATGCACCCTATATGATTTTGGTGCCCGGAGGTCTTGGTACCCGTAAAGAAGTAACAAATGAATTGCTAATTGATCAAATAACAGCGTTATCGAACGCTAGTGATTATGTGTTAACGGTTTGTACCGGCAGTGCACTCTTGGCTAAAACGGGGCTTTTGGATAATAAGGAGGCAACTTCAAATAAAAGGGCCTTTTCCTGGGTTGTTACCACAGGTCCTAAAGTGATTTGGGACAGAACGGCACGTTGGAAAATCGATGGAAAGTATTATACCTCTTCAGGAGTAAGTGCCGGAATGGATATGTCACTAGGCTTTTTGGCCGATAGACACGGTATTGATTTTGCCCGAAACGTGGCTCTAGAAATTGAATATAATTGGATAGAGGATAAGGATAACGATACTTTTAAAGCCAAATAAATGGATGATTCTAATAGCGATTGGCTATGCGGCAATTTGACATAACCCATGGCAAATAAGATTACCCAGTGGGTGATTGCTTTTGGTGGCGAGATGTAGCGTTGGCTTTTCTAGGAAGAATGCGATTTGCCAGCCGCATCAACTCGCTAAATTTTAAAAGATTCTCAATCTTTTAAAATATTCCGTACATAATAGAATTATAGCTACTGATATTTTAAACATTCCAGTAAAACGGCTTTGACATAATATCTGCCGATATAGTGCTTCGCCCGATATCTGATATTATATCAAATGCAAGCATGCGCCGTTTTACACATTACCAGCCGCACAAGTCTCGCCGCCAATATAAAAAGCCCACTGGGCTTTCCATATTGTCACGTGTACTATAATGTCTTGCGTTATGACACTTTGCTTTGGTAAAGCAAAGTAATTAGTACTACTTCTCCTTTAAATTTTTCTTCTAAAAGGTATCTTCTTAAAAGGTAATGGAACACTTATTATACGAGCCGACAGTAGGAGGAGAGTGTAATGTGTGTGGAATGGAATTTTATTACAAATGACAATTAGTAACAGAAAAGCGTAATTGATTTCTTGTTAATTTTTAATATATTTAAAATCTCCAAAGAGTTTACCATCCACAGTTATATCTCAGATTAATATTTTATTGAAAAGTAAACACCCTACTATGACCAGAAAATTACTTGGCTTATTTATTTTACTATTTGTTCTAAGTTGCTCAAATGATGAAGGGAATACGAATTCAGAAGATAATCCCATTGCTGAAGAACCAACGGAAGATTCTGCTGATGACACCCCAGAAGTTATTTTGATAAAAACTGAAAGTGTCCCTGTTACTGGTGGAACAATCGAAATCGAAGGTAAGTTCAAAATTGTTTTCCATTTGACCCGAAACCTGGCAAAAGGGCGTCCAATGGGAAGCCTTGAATTCGCCAAGAAAACGGAATCAGGAAGCTGAAGGTAAGAGAGGCATACGGGTAAATATGCGACGGAAATAGGGGAGTTGGAGAAATGCGATCATATCGCTATCTTTTTCCATCCAAAGAATGATATTTTTCCACAACCCTTTAGAGTTATCTGGAAAAAATTTGGAATCAAATAACCACTAAAAAGAAAATAATGCCAAGATTATTTCTATTGCTTCTAGTACTTACATGTCTGATGTCGTGCAAATCCAAGAAAGAAAAGAACCTGGATTCGGCCGATGAAATAGCCTATAATTTTCACATTGATGAGAGCGATAATGAAATACGGGTTTTCGAAGACGGGGCAACGTCAGCGCTGCTGACCCAGAACGCTAAACACGATTTTAGACCCTATATCCATCCGATTTTGGCGCCTGGCTCCACGGCCGAACTGACCCAGTACAGTCCCGGGCACCACAAGCACCAGACAGGACTTTATTGGGGCTTTACCCGAGTGAACGGCGAAGGCGCCACTCCCGAAGAATTGAAAAAATGGTTTTACAAGCCCGATAAGCCCGAGGCTATCAAAAAAAAGATAGGTAGAGATTTTTTCCATAATCCTGGTGGTGATTATTGGCAAAAAGTCGCATCCGAAGTTCTTGTTCCCGAAGGGAAGGAAGTAAAATGGAAGACGGTCTACAACATGCTGGATGCAGAAAAAAAACCAATTCTTAAAGAGACCCAAACATGGACCCTAACCCAAAAAGGGAACAAATATTTCTTAAGTCTTGAATGGCAAGGTGAGGCCTTGACCGATATTACGATCAATGAATTTGATTACGGAGGTCTCTTCCTTAGAATGCCTTGGGAAAAGGGCATCAAAGGCGAAGTGATGAATGCCGCACTCCAAAAAAATGAAAAGGCGAACGAGAAAAGAGCCATGTGGGCCGATGTCGGAATGGACATAGAAGGCATGGAACCATGGGGCCATATTGCGATTTTCGATCATACAGGGAATCAAGGATATCCACAGCCATGGAGGGTAGACGGGCAGTTTGGCATCGGCCCCGTATTGGCAAAGTCAGGGGATTGGCATATCAAAAAAGGGGTGATAAAAATATTCCAATATCAAATAGTGGCGTATTCAGGCGAATTGGATACAATGGAAATGAACGCCCTTTGGGGCGATTATGTAGGGGATAAGGGAATGTACAATACCGCCTCGCTCTGGCAAATTGCCAAGCAGGAAGGCCGAGACGCCAAGTTTTTAAATCCAAAGGAAGCGGTCGAGGCCATGACCGTAAAGGAAGGTTATACCGTAAACGCATTTGCCTCCGAGCCCATGATTACCCAGCCCATTGCTTTTTGTTGGGACGATAAGGGTAGGATGTGGATAGCCGAGAACAGGGACTATGAAAACAGGCAAGAAGGGTTTGCCAATTCGGGTGACAGTCGCATACTTATATTAGAGGACACCGATCGCGATGGGGTGGCGGATACTAAAAAAGTATTTATGGAGGGCATCCCTTTCCCTTCGGCCATCGCAGTTGGTCATGGCGGGGTATTCATCGGTGCACCACCGAACCTGCTTTTCGTGCCCGATGGCAATAATGATGACAAGGCCGATGAAAAGGACATTAAGGTACTTTTAACTGGCTGGGGCATCCGTGATCGGCACGAGACGATTAATAGCTTCCATTGGGGTCCCGACGGTTGGTTGTATGGTCTTGAGGGTTTTGCTACTCCCTCTAAAATACGAAAGCCCAATGATGGAGAAGGACGACTGTATAAGCATGGCGATGAATTTCCAAAAAATCTATTGGAGAAGGAAGGAGTCGATATTAATGGAGGCGTTTGGAGGTACCATCCCATAAAGGAACGTTTTGAAGTGGTGGCCCATGGCTTTAGCAATCCCTGGGGCATAGACTATGATGCCAAGGGAGAAATGTTTATAACGGCATGTGTAATTCCCCACATGTTCCACATTATGAACGGGGGCATATACCACAGGCAGGGAGGACAACATTTTAACCCCTATGTTTATGAGGATATCAAGACCATTGTAGACCATAGTCACCGATCGGCACACGGAGGCGCAAGAATTTACCAGTCCGATGCCTTTCCAGCAAGTGAGCAAGGACGCTTATTTATGGCGAACATCCATGACCATGGCGTACTGTCGGATATTCTTGAGCCCAACGGTTCTGGCTTCACTGCGCGCCATAGCGATGAGTTCATGATGGCCAATAATGCCCAGTTTGTAGGCTTCAGCATGGAGGTGGGTCCTGCAGGCGATCTGTATGTACTTGATTGGCACGATGCCGATATATGTGGGGGCGATGTACTTAATAAGGATACGGGTAGGGTGTTCCGAATTACTCCCGAAAAGTCCTTGGCCGAGAATTGGCCGGGCAGATTTGATGACTTAAACAAGAGAAGTGATGAGGAACTTGTAGCGTTGCAATTGAGTAAAAGTAATTGGCATGCGCAACGGTCACGTGTCATATTGCAATACAGAGCAGCTAAAAAAGCACTGGATGCAAATGCGGTTAAACGCTTGAATGACATATTGGCCAATGAGAAAAGTGAAGATATAAGGCTGCGCGCCTTATGGACTTTACAAATAACCAATAACCTTAGTTCACAAAGACTTTTGGATTTATTGAATGACAAGGACCAATACGTCCGTTCATGGGCCATTCAATTTCTGGTTGAGGATGGGCAACCCTCGGAAAGAGCCATAAACCAGATGACAGCTATGGCGAATACTGAAACTTCGGCTGTCGTTAGACGCCATCTTGCCGGAGCCCTACAACGTATAAATGAAGCCGACCGTTGGGCTCTTGCTGAATCCCTAGTTCGGTTTGAGGAAGACGCGGATGACCCAAATATACCTCTGATGTTATGGTTTGGGATAGAACCAATAGTAGCAAAGCAGCCTGGAAGAGCATTGGCGATGGCTGTGGAAAGTGCAATTCCCTCCCTTGTACAAAAAATTGCAAGACGTCTCGTGGATGAGGGCCAATTGGAAAAATTGATTGCTGCGATTGGGCAAAAATCCAGTACACAGTCAGATCTGTTAAGCGGACTATTGGCAGGTTTGGAAGGAAATATAGATGCTAAGGAGCCTTCGAATTGGTCGAATGTATATCAATCATTGCAAAACAACGCCAAGTTCTCTTCCCTTGCCGATGCCGTAGCTCAGAAATTTGGTAATGCTGAAGTAGCTCAAAAAATGTTGGCGGTTATCAATGATTCAAGTGCAAAACCTGAGGAAAAAAGGAAAGCAATTCGGGCCTTGGCTTCCCAGCAAAATCCAGCATTGCAAGAGGAAATACCTAAATTACTGGAGGATGAGGAGCTGCGATTAGAAACTATTACGTCCATTGCAGCTTATGATAGTGATGAGCTGGGCAAGGCGTTATTTCAGAAATATAAGAACCTTTCGCAGCCGGAAAAAGAGCAGGCCATATTGACCATGGCTTCGCGGCCAAGATATGGAAGGTTTTTAGGGAATGCCCTTAAAAATGGCACGATTCCAAAATCTGATATCCCGGCGCATGCTGTTCTACAATTAAGGGCCGTTTTAGGCAATGGTTTTGTGGAGATTTGGGGTCCCATTGATGATATATCCCAAACATTACAAGTTGAGTATATCAAATACCAAGGCATATTGACAGATGATGCCCTCGCCAAAGCGAGCCCGGACAGGGGCAAGGAGGTCTATGCGCGTGTCTGTGCCACTTGCCATATGCTGCATGGGAAAGGCGGAAAGATAGGACCAGACCTTACGGGCTCCAATCGAACCAACATGACCTATTTACTGAGTAATATTCTAAACCCGAGTGGAGATGTACAGGAAGATTATAAACTAGTGGTGATTACTACACAAGACGGACGTACCTATAGCGGAAACGTTATAGCCGAAAACGACAGAAGTCTTACCCTGCGGGTGGTTGGTCAAGACCCGATTGTGCTCAATAAATCACAAATTAGGACTAGGGATGTTTCTGAAAAATCTATGATGCCAGAAGGGTTATTGAACAACTTAAGCAAAGAAGAGGTGTTGAATTTGATAGCGTATTTGAAGAAGCTGGAGCCATCGGCATAATGTCACAATTGCTTAGTATTAAGCAAGTGAATAGAACATATTTGGAAACTGGTTTAAATTGATTCTGAGTTTTTCATTAAAGTTTAATTTGAAGAACAGTAAGATAGTTTTGAATTTCAAAACACTAGGAAGACTCAGTAATTACTTATAACTTATCGCTATTTGACCATAATGACGGATTATAGAATATTTATGTTCTATAATGTTCTGCGTTATGTAACTTGAGCTTTGATTAAAAGCGAAAGTTGTGACAATCTTCCTTGATTTTTTTCTTTCAAAAAAGTTTTTTCTAAAAAGGTAATGGAATACTCTTTGTGCAAAAAACGGTCATAGTATACCACTAAAAACGGATTAAAGTGAACCACCCAAAACGGACTAAAGTGAGCCACCTAAAACGGGTGAAAGTGAACCACTAAAAAAGTCGATTCTATTTGTAAAAAGTCAAAGGTCTTTTTTTGTTAAAAAGACAATGGCTAATAAGCAAATAGATATGCGTAA
>NZ_MDGL01000014.1 GCF_002742265.1 Maribacter sp. 4G9 | reverse complement strand
TTGTTTTTAAGCGACAAGGTAATTGTTACTTGATCTTTCAAAGTGGCACAGATCGAACCGATATCACTGGCACAAAACGAACCGAAACGGATCGGGCCGATGGCCAAAAGTGGCACAGATCAAACCGAAATGCCTGGCACTATAACTCCGAAATGGATGGCACAAAACGAACCGAAGTATCCAGCAGGCTACGCTTCATATACTAACCGATGATGTCGAATACGCCTGCGGCGTACTTTTGGTGCATTGCTGACGCAATCCACGCACCAAAAGCCGGTCGACATCATCGCCGCGCTCTGCAATTAGCACCACATGAAGAATTATGATTTTTTAACATTATCCCCTTTTGAATTCGAAATCTTGAGTAGAGATATTTTACAAGCTCATCTCAATATATTTTTAGAATCGTTTGGTGAAGGCAGAGACGATGGAATTGATTTGAGGTTTTGTGAATCCGATAATGATAACATAATTGTACAAGCTAAAAGATATAAAGATTTCAAATCACTTTATTCAAGTTTAAAAAAAGAAAAGGAAAAAGTTTTTAGAATTAATCCAAAGAGATATATCATAACTACTAGTGCTTCTCTAACACCTAGCAATAAGAACAAAATATTAGACCTTTTCAACCCATTTATTAAAAATTCCTCTGATATATTCGGAAAGGAAGACATAAATAATCTTCTTACAAAGTATGATAAAGTCGAGAAAGATTTTTACAAGCTTTGGCTATCTAGTACTGATGTTTTAAACGAAATAGTTAGTAGTCAAGTAATAAATCAAACCAAGTTTGTACTTAGTGAGATTAAAGATAAGATAAAAATTTATGTGCAAAATGAAAGCTTTGATGAAGCTCTTTCGATAATTAAAGCTAACATATACGTAATAATATCAGGTGACCCTGGAATTGGAAAAACAACTTTAGCAGAAATGTTAGTTTTTCATCTTCTTGGAAAGGGTATAGAGGAATTTATTTTTCTTTCAGATAGTATTTCAGACGGTTTTAAACTTTTTAATACGAATAAGAGTCAAGTATTCTTATTTGATGATTTTTTAGGCAGAAATTTTTTAAAACAATCAATAGCAACTAATGAGGAAAGACAAATTCTACGTTTTATTAATAAAATCGAAAACGACACTATCCCACCAAGTGTGTAAGTTAAAAATAACGAGGGTTGGACTTTTATCTAAAGTCTGACCCTTTTTTCATAGATTGTAAGGAACTGGTTTAAAATTATGCCCCAGTTCCTGATGGGCATGGACCACTTCTTGGTGGCCTCCCTTGTTGCCAAATATACGGATTTCATCACCGC
>NZ_MDGL01000013.1 GCF_002742265.1 Maribacter sp. 4G9 | reverse complement strand
TACGGTTCCTGTTCGTCAGTACCGAGTTTTGTAGTCTCGCTTTCTTCAGGTGTAACCTCGCGGTTACCACCCTTGCGACTTACTAATGCTTCCAGACGTTACTCCAGCGCATAAGGGACTTACACCCTCTAAATAAATTCTTATATTGCTATAAGATAAAGATGCCCATACTGGGCACACACAATGTATATAAAAATAATAGCGGTTTTAGTGCTAAATTCAAAGTGAGTATCTTTGCACAAAGTTTTGTGCTAAATTGAAAGGTAAGTGCTTTAAAATCCGCTACTATTCTTATACAAACCGTTCAGGCCGATTGCCGGAGGACATATCGCTCCGCCATGAAATCCGGCCCTATCCAGAGCGGTCCATTTTTTTAAAGGGGCGGTGCATCACAAAAGTGGCGGAACCCGACCTAAATGGATTTCACGCTCCCACGATACTCGATCGGCCTGAACGGCCCCTGTGTAAAACGCCATAAATTCAATCGACCCGGGCTCGGGGAAATAACATATGAAGAGTACAACCGGCATGAACACAGTATAAAGCGCACGGGGCGTTTTAAAAGCTACATGCGTGGCGGTCAAATCCCAAAATTCGAGTACTTTTATAACAACCATACCAACACGAAAATCAGCGAACATTAACCAAAACGCCCCGCCCGCTTTATACAGGGGCCGTTACCCACAATACCGAAAAAATGATAATTACGGAATTTAACCGTACAAATATTTGTTTTGTACGGTTTTTTAGCGTACATTTGAATAAATTATCAATTATGGCAACGAAAGAATTAAAACAAGAAAAAGCAAGATTTGATACTCGTTTAACTAAAGAACAAAAATTATTCTTTGAAAGAGCTGCACGAGTTGGCGGTTACAGAAGTTTAACTGATTTTGTAGTTTTAACGGTTCAAGAAAGAGCTAAAAAAATCATATCGGAAAAAGAGCAAATTATTGCTTCAAAGAAAGATAATGAAATATTTTTTGAAGCAATTACTAATTCACCTCAAGCAAACAAAAACCTTGTTAATGCTGCAAATGAATACAAAGCTCTTTTATCTAAATGAATGAATTAACAGAAAACTTAAATTCTAGTCACAGAAAAAAGGAATTTTCTTGTGGAAAAGATATGCTTGACAATTATTTACACAAACAAGCTAATCAAGACATTAAAAGAAAATTATCTGCCTGTTTCGTTTTGAATGACCAAGAAACTGATTTATTAAAAGGTTATTACACTCTAGCCAATAATAGTTTAGACCAAAAAATAATTCCTGCCGAATTTCAGAAAAAATTACCCAATTCGTATAAGTCCATACCGACCACTCTACTCGGAAGATTGGCAATAGATAATAGGTTTCAAAAAAAAGGAGTTGGGAAACTATTATTAATAGACGCTTTAAGAAGGAGTTACGAGATTTCTAAAAGTATTGGTTCATTTGCTGTTGTAGTTGACCCAATAGATGAAGATGCGGAACGATTTTATAATAAATATGGCTTTATTAAACTTCCTGACAGCGGAAAAATGTTTTTACCGATGAATACGATAAAGACATTATTTGAATAAAAGTACTGTGGGTAATCGAGTAGACGGCCGTAGGCCGTAAAGCCCACGGTGCGCCTCTCACACCACTCCCGAATTCTCGGGATACGGGTCTCGTATACGGCGGTTCGCAATCCATCTTTTCAATCGCTCTTTACACCAATCGAAACTATTCTGTACTTTTTTAAAGGGCTACAGATTTTCTGGGGGTTGCCCATTAACGAAAATCAATACTCCCTGAATAATTTCCAGAAGGACTGCGTTCGGTCCTTCCCCACTTGTGAGACCTATGCAGTTTTATGCAACTCGTTTCTCGTGGGTACTATGACCTCGGCTGACTTCTCCATTTAGCTACACGTAACTTTGGAGACCTCCCCAGGTAAGAGCGCCTTCTTTCTTCTGATCCCTGCCTTATCTACTATTTCGGTTATCACTTTACGTGTTTTGGACTTTACAATGATGTGCTTGCTTATCCAACCTAATAGCCTCATATAAGGTTCCTGTTCAGCCTGTCCTGAGCGAAGCCGAAGGGTCAGTACCAGAATTTGTAGTCCTGCTTTCTTCAGATGTAACCTCACGGTTACCACCCTTGCAGCTTACTAATGGTTCAAGGCGTTACCCCTGCCCATAAGGGACTTGCACCCTCTAAATGAATTAGCTACCTTTCTGTAGCTAAAAGACGCCCATACTGGGCACACACAATGGCTATAAGTAATTGCTTGTTCTCGCATGCTTTGGAAATTCCTGCGGAATTTCCAACTGGGTATGTACTTGCAAAGTTAAGTCCTAAACCAAGCAACTACTCATAGCCGAGACGTTGGCAAAAATTAAAAAAACCAATCAATATGAACAAAATAATACTTACATCAATTAGCGTAATTTTCGCTTGCAATTCAATTTTTGGACAAACGAACGAAAAAAAATACGCGAAAGATGTAAAATCAGTAGATTCAATAATAAATGCATATTACGATGTTGTTTCAGGTTCGAGTAGTGAGCCTTGGGAATTTGAAAGAGATAAATATATTCATTCAAAAAATGCTGTTATAACAAGGCTTGACGAAAATGGAAAAGCAGAGTCACATACTCTTGAAGCGGAATATATACCAATTGGATTATCACCAAAAGAAGATTTTTATGAAAAGGAACTAAAACGAGTAGTTAGCAAGTTTGGAAATATTGCGCAAGTTTGGAGTGCATTTGAAATACGAACTGACCTAAAAACTGAATCCAATATTAGAGGACTAAATAGCGTTCAACTTCATTATGAAAATGGAAGATGGTTTATAGACAGTTGGACTTGCGAAATGGAATCTGAAAAGAATAATTTAGTAACTGAATTTTTGAATAAGGAATAAAAAACTGGGACTATCTCATAAAGTGTGTAAATAAAAAAATAGCGGGGGCATGCCCCCGCTATTTTTTTAACTTTAAATTTTCACACCATTATGAAGAACGAGGAATTATTCGACGACAATTTTTTTAAACAGTTCAAGACCGGTGACGAGCTCAACGGTTTTTTGAAGGCACTCCAAAAACGCGGCATC
>NZ_MDGL01000012.1 GCF_002742265.1 Maribacter sp. 4G9 | reverse complement strand
TGCCATTTTAGATAGACTGGTTCACACCGCACATAGAATCAATATAAAGGGAGAATCAATGCGTAAAAAACAAATAAATAAATAGTAAATTTAACCACAATGGAATCGATTTTGAGCACTTAGTTTGCTATGCTCACTTTAATCCGTTTTTAGTGGTTCACTTTGACCGTCCTTTCCACCAATACCTTCAAAAGAAACCCAACAGTTAATTTCATATGAAATAAGGGAATTACGTAATAGAGTAAGAGAACTTTTAAATGATTCACAGCAAGCTTTAATTGAAGCAAAAAAGGGAATTGAAGACTTAATTTTGGTAGACAATGTATAAGGTTAAAGTTCAAATACATCACGAAGAAGCTTTGCCTTCACAATTTATTTGGCGTCCACTATCAGATGAGATTGGTGAAGAATATGACCTTTCAGAAGATGATGTAAAAGAGTTTTTTTCAATACAACAGCAAATAGTGTTGCCTAACAAAACTTTTGTTACGGTTTTTACGGTAGATTTTCCAGAGTTAGAGGTTAGAGATACAGACCCAAGAGAAATATTCTTATCCTATTTAGACTCTTTATACCAAGAAGGGAGAATAATTTCATTATTAAAGGTTAATGATGAATTGTTAAAAAAATTAGCAGTTAAATATTACGAGGAAATTATAGAGTTGGAAATGGATTTAAGAAATGTAATCACATACATTCTTAATTATGATAATAAAAGGATAAATAATGAGCTTTTTAAAGATTTTGGCATACGACCATCAGAGGCATTAAATGATGAGGTAATAGAAAAGAATCACGAAAATGGTTTGTTTTATATATTGTTTAATCACTATGCAAGCTTTACAGAACCTCAAAAAATTAAAGCAGATAAAATTGCCGATTTATTGCAGGATGTTAGCATTCAATCCTTTGATAATTTTAAGCAAAAATTAGCCAGTAGAGCTATTTCAGAAGAAAGACATTTATCCTTTTTGTACTCTATAAACCAAAAATTGGGTCCTGTAGAAAAAATGCGTAATGCTATTATGCACGTTCGTAATCTCTCAAAGAATATTATTAATAACTATGATAAAGCCGTAAATACCTATCAAAATGGAAACGCCGGACATAGTATACCACCCTCGCCGGGTTAAAGTGACCATAGCTGGCCGGAGGAAAGTGACCCACTCCCGCCGGGCCAAAGTGACCCACCTTTAGATTAGATCTATCTGTAAAAAGTCTAAGTGCTTTTTTTGTTAAAAAGCACCATGGCGAACAAGCAGATAGACATGCGAAA
>NZ_MDGL01000011.1 GCF_002742265.1 Maribacter sp. 4G9 | reverse complement strand
TCCAGACGTTACTCCAGCGCATAAGGGACTTACACCCTCTAAATAAATTCTTATATTGCTATAAGATAAAGATGCCCATACTGGGCACACACAACGTGTATAATTTATTGCTAGTTCTAGCCTACTTACGAAAATCCTCGCGGATTTTCTATTCGGTTTGTATTTGCTAAATTAGGTGCTTAAAACACGCAACAAACCATATACAACAACGATGATGTACAATTCACCTAAAGGTGAACCCAAGTCGCTACATTGTCGCCAAAGGCTCCAATTCCCGCCCCTTGGGATTTGTACATCATCGCAGGGCCATGCCAGTTTGCATAATCCGTAGGATGAGGGACCACCCAGCCTATCACCTTTAGGCGCCATCGAGGAAAACTGTACATATCAACGGCTATATGCAACCTGGCCACGTTCAACACGTATTTGTAAATTTATCCCAACAAGTTGCGTAAATTTAAAATCCGTAACGTGGCTTCACATAGCCCTGCGTTGTGTGTCATTTAAAAACCGAACTCAATAAAATGATTTTAAAATACCATAATGGTAATTATAATTACGACAACAAAATTAATTACTCATTGGTTGATTTTCATATTGAAAATAATGGATATTTACTTTTGTTGAGCATTTTAATGGAAATACTATCTACTAAACAACTTTAGTTTCTATATTCCATTGGGTTCTTAATAAATCATCAATGAACTGCCAAAAACCATCTTTGTTCAAGACTATAAGTTTAGGTTTTGAATCTGACTTTTTCAGTTCGGAATCAATCTTCTTCCAGTAATCTAACCAAGTGGTTTCGTTCTCTGACTTTTTAATTGACTTGTCAAAAGGAATATATCCGATTGACCAATGATTGTGATTTTTAACAATTAGGTCTGACATAATTCTCTTTACGCAGAAAAGAATATCGTGTAACTAAATAAAAACATCAAATGAATACAATCGAAAAATTAAAACAAACCACAGATTCTTATAAAAAAGAATACTATGAAAAATACACTAAAGGCAATGTTGCTAAAAACGTAATGCTTGTTAGCGAACTACAATTAAAACTTGCAGAGGATTTAAAATCCATTTCGTCAAGCATTGACCATGAACAACTAATCAAAGACCTTCACAAGGATTTTATTGATTTTTCGACAAATCTTTAAATCCTTGTTTATTTTTCATGTGTTCTACTGCTAACTTAACACCTTCAAACTCGTCGTCGGACAAATTTAGAACTTGTTTAGCTTTTAATAGATTGGATTCAACTGACATAAAAAACGCCACACAACACCGTATAAAATTAATTGCTAGTTGTTTCCTCTTTGGAAACTTATTGCGTGATTCTTTTGTATTGCTTATTTTTAAAGTTAATATTTAGTACACGCAACTAATCTTATACAATCACGATGATGTACAATTCACCTAAAGGTGAACCCAAGTCGCTACATTGTCGCCAAAGGCTCCAATTCCCGCCCCTTGGGAATTGTACATCATCGCAGGGCCATGCCAGTTTGCATAATCCGTAGGATGAGGGGCCATCAAACCTATCACCTTTAGGCGCCATCGAGGAAAACTGTACATATCAACGGCTATATGCAACCTGGCCACGTTCAACACGTATTTTAAATTTATCCCAACAAGTTGCGTAAATTTAAAACCCGTAACGTGGCTTCACATAGCCCTGCGTTGTATGCAATTAAAACCAACAATATGGAAATAGACAAACTAATGACTTACCAAGAAGTTGTCTCTTCTCTTAACAAGAAGAAAAGGACAAAGCATTTACTATTTGGTAATGGATTTAGTATGGCTTTTGACAACAATATTTTCTCGTATAATGCATTAAGTAAATTTATCGAAGATAGTGGCGACCCAATGGTCACAAAACTTTTTGAAAGATTAAACACAAAGAATTTTGAGTTAATAATGCAACAACTTGATAACTTTTGTGAAATAGCAGATTTATTTAGTGATGACAAAACTTTAGTTCCTAAAATAAAAGCAGTTACGGAACAGCTAAAAAACAGCCTAATAGATGCAGTAAAAGAATTACATCCCGAACACGTCTTTAAAATTCCTGATGAAAAAAGTGAATCTTGTATGAAATTTTTGCAAGAATACATATCTCGTGATGGATTAGTTTTCTCGACTAATTACGATTTATTATTATACTGGGTTTTAATGAGAAATCAAGTAAAAAATGCAATTGATGGATTTGGACGGGATTTAGAAACCGATTTAGATAGCGGAGAATATATTCCGCCAGAGGATTTTGAGTATTCCGAATTGAGATGGGGAAAGTATAAAAAAGAAATGACCGTATTTCATTTACACGGAACTTTACCAATTTTCGATACAGGAATAAACATTGTAAAAGTTGAATATGACAATGCTCATTATCTACTTGAGAATGTAAAGGAAAGAATTGACCACAAAGAATATCCAATTTTTGTAACTGCTGGTAATGGACAGGAAAAACTGAACCATATTATGCACAATAAATATCTGACTCATTGTTATGACCAATTGTGTGCAATCGAGGGTTCACTTGTCACTTTCGGATTTAATTTCGGAGAGTATGATTATCACATTATAGACGCGGTTAATAAAGCTGCTAAAATGGGACAAAAAGTGAAAGACAAACTTTGGAGTGTTTACATCGGAGTTTATTCGGATGAGAATTTAGAGTATATAAATGAGATTAAGGACAAATTCAAATGTAAAGTAACGCCTTATAATGCTCGAACTGCTAACATTTGGAATAATAAATAACTGCATACAACAATGGCTCCTATGAAAAGCCCTAGTCCAGTTCTCTAAAGTTAGTATTTAATTTTCAATTACTTCATAATGATGGTTTTGGGGTGTTGAATCGTTGATAATTCCGATAGGATTATCAACCATTCAATACCATATAACTTGCTCGGCATCCTATATGTGATACACCGTTATCGGCGTTCAC
>NZ_MDGL01000010.1 GCF_002742265.1 Maribacter sp. 4G9 | reverse complement strand
ATATACGGAGAGAGATAGAAATTGAAGTTCATGCTAGAATTAGTTCGAAATTAGTTCGAAACTGTATTCAAAATAAACAAAAATAAAACAATATAAAAAATTCGATACTTGAAAAACAGCAAGTTATCACCCGTAATTCCTACAAATAAGGTGTTTTACGAGAAAATAACCGTTTTATTGTTGAAGGCAGTTGTTATGTTTTAAAATATCAATGTTTATAGTATTTTAATTAGAATGAATTAGGAAGTTAGTTCGATATTAGTTCGAATTATGATGAAAAACTGATAAAATAGTTAGATTGCATAAGCCTATGATTATCTTATTCCTAACACATGTGGCTAAAATACTTAAAAA
>NZ_MDGL01000009.1 GCF_002742265.1 Maribacter sp. 4G9 | reverse complement strand
CGCCTTTTAAACGACGGTAGAAATTCGTCTGCGGTACCCGGTCACTTAATTGGAAATTATTGAAAAGCTTCTCTTGATAATCCTTTTTACCCTGCATACCTAAAGTTACGATCCTTTTACGGATCGGCAAGATCGAAATGCCCCTTTTTTTATAACTTGTGCAACAGGCACAATGTATAAAAAAAATAGGGCGGAATGGTGCTTAAACAAAGGGTTTGGGCGTATTTATAAAGTCGCCAAATCTTTTGATTTGGCTTTTAGAAAAATAAGGTAAAAACAAAATGCAAAAGATTTGGCTTTTTGCTTAACGGAAAGAACATAGCTTACCACCCGCCCTACTTTTCTTATACTAACCGATGATGTACAATTCACCTAAAGGTGAACCCAAGTCGCTACATTGTCGCCAAAGGCTCCAATTCCCGCCCCTTGGGATTTGTACATCATCGCAGGGCCATGCCAGTTTGCATAATCCGTAGGATGAGGGACCATCCAACCTATCACCTTTAGGCGCCATCGAGGAAAACTGTACATATCAACGGCTATATGCAACCTGGCCACGTTCAACACGTATTTGTAAATTTATCCCAACAAGTTGCGTAAATTTAAAATCCGTAACGTGGCTTCACATAGCCCTGCGTTGCCAGTAATACGTGAAAATCCGTTTCTATATTGAAAATCATATATAAATTTGGAAATTGTTACCTTTTTAGGTAACTTTGTTCTGAATTTAACGACTAATCAATTGAGCGAATTTAAAAGAGAAATAGGATTTTACGAAAACCACTTTAAAGATTTCTATTTAAAACAGTCGCTCGTTGTTCGTAAGAAAATTGACTGGACACTTTTACTTTTGAGAAATACTCGAATTGTTCCAGAAAAATTTTTAAAAAACCTTACGAATACTTACGGACTTTGGGAAGTGCGAATTTCAGCAGGAAATGGAATATTCCGAATTTTTTGCTTTTTCGACAAAGGGAATTTAATAATTCTGTTGAGCGGATTTCAAAAGAAAACGCAAAAAACACCCAAGAAGGAAATTAAAAAAGCGGAACGATTAAAAAAGGAATATTATGAAAACAGATAAAAAAATTACATCCTTTGATGACCATTTGGACGAGCAGTACGGAAAAATCGGAACTGAATCTCGTGATGAATTTCAAGAAGAATTTGAAACATTTAAAATTGGAGTTTTAATTCAAGAGGCGAGAAAAAAACAACATTTGACCCAACAACAGCTTGCCGAAAAAGTTGGAACTACTAAAAACTATATTTCTCGAATCGAGAATAACGCAAGTGATATTCGACTTTCGACTTTGATGCGAATTATCCGAGAAGGATTAGGCGGAAGTCTGAAATTATCAATGGATATTTAACAACTGAATAATAAGTACTACTGGCAACAATGGTAACCGTTGCACAAGATATTAATCCGTGAAAAAATGGATCCGTACAAGCCTCTTTACGGGGCTTTTTTTGGTCCGCCTTAGATTGGCAGCGCTAATCTTGGATGCCTTACAAAAGCACCGAACAACGGTTCAAGGGCACTTTTGGCCCATCTTGCCAAAGCTGGTGTCATTACC
>NZ_MDGL01000008.1 GCF_002742265.1 Maribacter sp. 4G9 | reverse complement strand
TTACCTGTCCATCGGTGATTTTCCTGTTGTTGTGTTCGTTGTGGTTCATTTCTTTCAGTAGGTCGTCGACCAAACAATATATTGCTATAACTTTGTCCTGGAGCATTTTGAGATATTTTTATAGTTCGCACCATAAAATTACAAACTCATCTTGCTCCTATTTTTTTAGGAAACTCGGGTTAAATAGTTGAATTTTAAACTTGAACAATAAATAATAAAAACAACAGGAACATGAAAAAAATAATTTTAAACGGATTTATACTGGCTTCCATGGGGCTGATTTTATCTTGTAAGGGTAAGGCCGATAAAACGAATGAAACTACCGAAACTCCAGCACCAGCAGTTGAAGAAGTTCAGGATTTTGGGGGATTGGCGTTATATACCGTGCGCGATGATATGGGAACCGATGCCAAAACGACCCTTAAGGCAGTAGCCGATGCAGGCTATAAAAATATTGAGGCCGCAGGGTATGCCGATGGGAAATTTTACAACATGTCCCCTGCGGATTTTAAAGACTACTTATCGGAAGTAGGTCTTACCCCTATAAGCACACATCAGTCGAGTGTTACATTGGAAAATGCCGATCAGATGATGGCAGATGTTGCGGCAGCTGGGTTTGAATATTTTGTGGTGCCCGTTCCTCCTATGGGGATGTTCAAATTCAATATGGAAGAGAGAACAATGGGTATGGAAGGTACTCCTCAAGAATTGGCAGATATTTTGGACACCCTAGGTGAAAAAGCGAGTAAAGCGGGTCTTAAATTATTGTACCATAATCACGATTTCGAGTTCAAAAAAGGAGCTGATGATGTGGTCATGATAGATTACTTATTGGAAAACTGTAATCCTGATAATGTGAACTTTCAAATGGACCTGTATTGGGTCACCAAAGCGGGTGCCGACCCGGTAGCCTACTTTGAAAAGTATCCGGGTCGTTTTAAACTTTGGCATGTAAAGGATATGGATGATCAGGGGAGATTTGCCCCTGTTGGTGAAGGAACCATTGATTTCGGTAGGATTTTAGCGAAAAAGGAGCTGTCCGGTATGGAGTATTACATGGTGGAGCAGGACATGACTTTTGATGGTCTTAAACCTTTGGAGGCCATTAAAATCAGTCATGAGGGTTTAAAGAAGTTCGGATTTGAATAAACTTGATATCAATAATATGAAAAAAGGAACACTTAAATTAATTGTACTTTTCTTCATGGGCACTCTGGCCATGATGCCACAAGAAGTGACTACGGGAAAGGACGTGGCCGTCACCAACACGGAAAGCGGTAAAGTCCGCGGTTACATCCAGAATGGAGTTTTCACTTATAAGGGTATTCCTTATGCAAAGGCAGAACGTTTTGAGGCGTCCGTAAAGCCCGATGCGTGGGAAGGTATACGAAGTTCAACTATGTATGGACCTGTAGCTCCCTTGTTGACGCCTACCACCTCGGTACAGGACGAATCGGAGTTTGTTTTCGACCATGACTGGGGCTATACCAGTGAGGATTGTTTGAGTTTGAACATTTGGACCCCTAGTATATCGGACGACAAGAAAAGACCTGTGATGTTCTGGATTCACGGCGGTGGCTTTACCGCTGGATCGAGCCATGAACTCCCTTCTTATGATGGGGAAAACCTTAGTAAAAAGGGGGATGTTGTAGTCGTATCCATAAATCACAGGTTGAACGTATTAGGCTTTTTAGATCTATCGGCCTATGGCGAAAAGTACAAACACTCCGCCAACAACAGCATTTTGGATATGGTTATGGCCTTGGAATGGGTAAAGGCGAACATTGAGAACTTTGGAGGAGATCCCAAAAATGTCACTATATTCGGTCAGTCCGGGGGTGGGGCCAAGGTAAATACTTTAATGGCAATGCCCAAGGCAAAAGGACTTTTTCATAAGGCCATCAACCAGAGTGGGGCCATGAGAAGTGCTATATTGGAGAAAGAGGATACCCAGGCTATCGCAGCGGAAACCATTACACTTTTAGGATTGGATGCTTCCAACATTGATAGCATTCAAAAAATAGCATTCCAACTGTTGGCGGACGCCAGTACCAGGGCATTGCAAAATGTTGCCCAAAAAATGCAGGATGCCAATAAGCCTGTGATAGGTTTTGGATTGAATTGGGGACCTAGCAGGGACGGGGAGGATTTGCCCTACCAGGTAAATTCTGACCAGGCTTTTGAGTTATCCAAGAACATTCCTCTAATGATCGGTACCGTTAAGAACGAATTTGCACCTTTTGCCAATATGAGGTTTATAAACGCATCGGAAGCTGAAATCATGAACCACATCAAGGAAACATATAAGGACAAGGCCGATAGTTATATTGCTGCGGTAAAAAAAGCATATCCCAATGATACACATCCCAAGGATTTATTGGATGTGGATACGATGTTCCGTCCGGGGGCGGTTGCTCAGGCGAATAG
Organism: Maribacter sp. 4G9; assembly: GCF_002742265.1. Classification (GTDB taxonomy): domain Bacteria; phylum Bacteroidota; class Bacteroidia; order Flavobacteriales; family Flavobacteriaceae; genus Maribacter. The sequence goes on along the minus strand of NZ_MDGL01000008.1, from coordinate 27,808 downwards.
AAAAGCGGGCTTAGAAGGGGGGGCAGATGTATATATGTACCTTTTTACATGGCAATCTCCAGTATTTGACGGCAAATATAAATCGCTACACTGTATGGAACTTCCTTTTGTTTTTAATACGGTGGACAAGGCCAACCACATGACAGGTGGTGGTGGAGAAGCACATGCCTTGGCCGATAAGATGAGTCAGGCGTGGATCAATTTCGCCACGACCGGAAATCCGAACACGGATAATTTACCTGAATGGCCTGCTTATAATACTACCAATACGGCAACTATGCATTTTGATAATACCTGCAAGGTACAACCCCAACTAGATAAAGAACTGTTTGCAATTGTAACTGGAAATTAAACATTGAGTAATGAATACGAAAACATTTACATCAGGAATAATAATAGCTGTCATCAGCATGATAGCACTAACAAGCTGTGGTGAAAAATACACTTCAGAATCAAAAAATTACGTTACCCTAGTGAAAAACAAAGGTGGTGCAACCTTGGGATATTCGCCAAAATCTGGCGTACAAATTATTGCGAAGGAGCGCTATGCCTTTAAAGATTTAAATAAAAACGGCACTGTAGACGCTTATGAAGATTGGCGCTTGCCGGTGAATGAACGGGCGAAGGACTTGGCCCAGAAAATGAGCTTGGAAGATATCGCAGGCCTTATGCTTTATAGTTCACATCAATCCCTTCCCGGCAGAAGCCGTGGTTTCGGATCATCTACCTATAATGGCAAAACCTTTGCAGAAAGTGGTGCTAAAGCAAGTGACCTTTCAGATGAGCAAAAGAAATTTTTGAGCGATGACCATTTACGCCATGTATTGATTACTTCTGTCGAAAGTCCTTCAGTATCAGCACAGTGGAATAATAACGCTCAGGCTTTCGCCGAAGGTTTGTATTTGGGTATTCCCGTAAATACAAGTTCTGACCCGCGTCATGCAAGCGATTCTTATGCGGAATTCAATGCGGGTGCCGGTGGGGACATTTCAATGTGGCCTGGTACTTTGGGCATTGCGGCTTCTTTTGATCCCACCCTCATGAAACAATTTGGTGAAATTGCTTCTAAGGAATATAGAGCTTTGGGAATCGCCACAGCACTTTCTCCGCAAATAGATTTAGCGACCGAACCCCGTTGGAGCCGTTTTGATGGTACTATGGGAGAGGATCCTGATTTGGCTACGGATTTGGCAAGAGCTTATGTTGACGGATTTCAATCTACCAATGGAGGCGATTGGGGCATGGAGAGCGTAAATGCCATGGTAAAACATTGGCCTGGCGGTGGACCGGAAGAAGGTGGTCGTGACGGGCATTTTGGTTATGGTGCCTATGCGGTCTATCCTGGTAAAAATATTAAAGATCATATGCAGCCTTTTACCGAGGGTGCCTTTAAACTTGAAGGTCCTACAAAAATGGCTGCGGCTGTAATGCCGTACTATACCATTTCTACAGGTGAAGGTGAAAATGTGGCCAACGGATACAATAAATATTTGATCACAGAGATCTTACGGGGCAAATATGGATATGACGGCGTATTATGCACCGACTGGGGTATTACCCGAGATATGACTTCTGTTTCTAAATTTGAAGGAAAACCATTTGGGGTAGAGAATCTCTCCGTAGCGGAACGCCATTATAAGGCCATACAGGCAGGTATGGACCAATTTGGCGGCAACAATGATATGGGACCAGTTTTGGAAGCCTTTAAATTGGGGGTTGCAGAAATTGGCGAAGAGGCCATGCGTGCCCGTTTTGAAGAATCGGCGGTGCGTTTGTTGACCAATATATTTAGAACCGGCCTTTTTGAAAATCCATATTTAGATGTGGAAGAGACCAAGGAAATCGTAGGAAATAGTGAGTATATGAAAGCCGGTTTCGATGCGCAGCTACGCTCCATTGTAATGTTGAAAAATAGTAACAACGCACTTCCCCTTAAGATAAAGCAAAAGGTTTACGTACCGCAGCGCTATATTGCTCCAACTACCAATTGGTGGGGGGTGACTACCGAACCTAAAACTGTAGATGCTTTCAATATGGAAGTCGTAGCGAAATACTTTGATGTTGTGGAAACTCCAGAAGAAGCAGATTTTGCACTGGTAGGAATTCAAAGTCCCGATGGTGGCGTAGGTTATGACGATGCAGATTTGGAAAAAGGAGGCAATGGCTACATTCCGATCAACTTACAATATGGTCCTTACACCGCCAATACAGCCCGTGAAGTTAGTTTGGCCGGCGGTAGTCCCTTAGAGGATTTTACCAATAGAAGCTATAAAGGAAAATCGGTAACCACCATTAATACAACAGATATGCAATTGGTGAACGATACCAAGGCAAAAATGGGAGATAAACCGGTAATTGTATCGGTAAAGGTTTCAAAGCCTTTGGTGTTTTCAGAAATTGAACCCAGTGCTTCGAGTATTTTAATCCACATGGGTGTACAGGACCAGGCGTTGATGGACATAATTTCCGGTAAGGTGGAACCATCGGCATTGCTTCCATTTCAGATGCCCGCGGATATGCTTACCGTGGAAGCACAATTTGAAGATGTGCCAAGGGATATGGTACCCTACACGGATGCTGAGGGAAATGTATATGATTTCGCCTTCGGATTAAATTGGAGCGTTACAATTATAGACGAGCGTGTTAAGAATTATAAATAAAAATTCAAATAACCAATTGACCAAAAAAAGAACCCGGACAATCGTCCGGGTTCTTTTTTAAGGCTAATAATGGATTATACCATCAAAAGGACTACAGTCAATAAAAATCCAGCAACGGCAAAATAGATACCCTTTTTATAAATGGGCGCTTTTGGATTGATCATAAAAAAAGCGGATACCGAAAAGAACAGCAAACCTATCCCAAATAAGATGGCTAGCCAAAATAAGGGATTCCCCTGGTGCATCTTATGCAGGTTGTTCATTTTTTCGATGACGATGGGTTGCCGCTTTTCAGTATAGGATACATCTCCCGTGGTTTTATTGTAGGAACCTGATCCAAAAAAGACCATATCGCCTTCGGTTTTGTCCACCTTAAAAGAGCGCATACGAAGTTCCTGCCCCAGTTTTTCTTCATTCAATCCTGCAGGGAGTGTTTTGGTAATGGTTACCTCTTTCTTAAGGAAATCCGTGTTGCGAAATGTCAGTACGATACCGCTAATAGCATAAACGGCCATGATTCCCGCTAGGAAAAAGCCTAGGTATCTATGAAATTCCCTAAAGGTATTCTCTGATGTTCTACTCATGATGATTTAGGTTGTTTAGTATTGTTCAATTTTAGAGGCCTAAAATAGGAAAAGGTTTAATGTGGAAGGCCTATTTTTTCTCGAGTTATGAATAATTTTGTAAAAAAGGATCCTTCTCAGCTTATAGAACAGGTTTTTATAAACGGCTGATTCTAATCGAAAATTTCACAACTAAAAAACATTCAAAATCAGATGATTAAGAGGGCTTTAGGTACTCGAGGCGGGAATTGCCTCCGGCGAGTCCCCTTCAAACTTGTTGAAAATAAAAAAGTCAATCATTTTATGATAGTTTTTTTGTTCTTCAAGCTTTTCGTATATGTGATTCGCTCAACCTTTCATAACAAAAAAGTCGTGATTTTTATCACGACTTTTCTACTTATAAGTACTCGAGGCGGGAGTACCATTTATTTTGATTGCTCTTGAATCCCTTTAAATACGCTAATATCGATATATAAAGGGATTATAAACATCCATTTAAACTTAATTATTTCGATTTTATGTAAAATATTTCCCCCTATTTTGCCCCCTATTTTATCAGATTTTATATCTTTATAGAGTATGCAAGTTTCATTTGATTTAAGAAGGGATAAAGTTGATAAACAGGGATTAATGCCGGTAAGGGCATTGATTACCTTCGAGGGCTTTCGTATCCGTAAGGTTGTACAGGGTGCAAAATCAAATGAGAAACATTGGAATGAAAAAAATGAAAGAATAAAGCCGCCATTAAAATCCGAGGCCTATAATTATCATTTAGAGTATAATGATAAGATTGAACGTTTCGAACAGAAGGCAAAGGAGATTTTTAGGTTTTTTCACATCAATGAAATCATCCCTACGAGAGACGATTTTTTATCCCGTTTTGACTCTGATAAAAGTGTGAACATTTCAAATGATTTGGTGAAGTGCTTTGAGGAGTTTATCGAAAAAGGTAAGCTGACCAAGGCAGAACGAACGATAAAATCCTATGTGACCGCACTCAACGTCTTTAAGGATTTCGGTGAGAAACACAACTATTCTTTGCGCTTTGATACCATCAATAATGATTTCTTTACCAAGTTTCAGGAATTCTGCTTTTTTGATAAGAAAACAAAGAACAATTATTTCTCTAGATTGATTACCACATTAAAAACATTCATGCGATGGGCAATGGAAAATGGGTATCACGAGAATATTTCATTTTTGAAGTTTAAAGCCCCAGAAGAAGACATAGAGGTCATTTACCTTACCCTTGAGGAATTGATGAAACTCTATAATCATAAGTTCGAAACGGAAAAATTAAGACGGGTCAGGGATTTTTATTGTTTTGGATGTTTTACAGGGTTGCGTTTTTCGGATTTGAAAAATCTGAGACCTTCTAATATTACTGAGAATGAAATCAAACTGAACATTCAAAAAACCAGAACCATAGACCATCGTGTTCCCTTGAACGTATATTCAAAGGAGATTTTAAAAAGATACAAGGATACGATATGGGAACCTTTACCTATAATATCTTCACAAAAATTCAATAAGTATATTAAGGAATGCTGCCGAATTGCAGAAATCAACACACCGACCTCAATCACCAGGTACGTTGGTACAAAGAGGCTGGACAGAACCGTTCCAAAATATGAGCTTATAACAAGTCATACGGCAAGAAAAACTTTTGTGACGAATAGCTTGGTCTTGGGTATGAAAGAAATGGTCGTTAGAAACATTACTGGTCATAAAAAGGAGGAGACCTTTAGACGGTATGTTAAAATTGCCGAGAGTCTTAAACAAGAAGAAATGTCCAAGGCATGGGGCAAAGTTTGAATTAAAACTTCTGGAATACCTTCAATCAGTCTAGATTGCCAAAAACCCTTACATCAAGTCCAATACAAGATTTCCCTCAAAAAATCGTTTGTATAGGACAATTTACAAGCGCATACCTAATTTGAAACTTACTTTTAGCTAGGTTAAATCCTAACAGTAGAAAGAAATAGGGGAATGCGTTGGGCAACCAAAAAAGTTTGAAAACCTGTCTTAACATACAAGAATCCTTAGACCCTATAAAGTTGTTTTTCTTCAGTGAATTTCAAACTAAGGAGTTCAAGGAATTTACAAGACTAAAAATACGAAAACTTAGTCCGTACCAGTTTTACCACGTATTGGCATGGTTACTTGAAAATATAAAGGACGATGCCCTTTTGTCAAATCTTGATGTTCTTTTTGATTTTTCTGATTTGGATGCGCAAAAGTATAATCCAAGCAAAGTCCATTCATTCCCTCTTTACGAGGAACCCAATGAAGGTCCAAATCTCCCTAGTATTTTTGGTGAGGACTGCATGAGGTTTTACCATATGGACTATAGTACGATAAAGTTAGTGTCGGAAGAATCTAAAACCTTAGACCGGGTAAACAGGTTCCAATTGTATTTCAAGTCAAGAAAAGCTATCAAAAGTCCAAAGCTGGACTACGAACGATTATTGAATTTAATGTCGTTGGATGAGCGGCTCTGTTTTCCCGTTTATAGTTTTCCCGATGAGGATTCGGCACCGTTTTACGGTCATGCCCTGAATTTTCTAAAAAGCAGAGTCAGTAGCGAAGCCAGTTCGTTAGAATATACATTAACGGATGAACTAAGAAAAGAAGGTGAAAAAATTAAAAAACTTTTTGTAGGGGCAAGGAGGGATGAACTCCCTTATGTTCTGATGGATGGGTCGGCATTGCTTTTACCATTGCTGGTCGGCTTTGAAAACTGGAAGCGATTGGTCATAGATGCCCTAAAACAAAAGCAACTTTTCAATTTATTGAAAACCAAATTGTTGTTTTCATTGCAGGAGCTACAAGAGGTGATCGGCGAGGAATATTTTCAGGACTTGACAACCAACGTACATGGCAGATCTCTTATCGTAAAAAATAGGGAGACCGGTATAAATACCCTAAAATCCATCTCTTCCCCGCTGGTACATTCCTCGAAATTTGTGAACTGGTTAAAAAAACTAAAAGCCTCAGATTTAAAAGTTGCGATTAAAAAGGAGATTGAATTGGTGCCCCAAAATCAGGTAATCATTTCAAAAAAAGGTTCACAGGTAAAGTTGAAGAAAGCTATTTTGGAATTTTTCGGGTATCTGAAAATTGGAATCGATGACGAAAAAGAGCGTACACTGGAAAGCTTCCTATACCGGAATTTTTCCTTTGAAGCGGAGGATACAATCGATTTTTCCAAGCGTACCGTTAGCAATTATGGGTATCGTCCTTTAAGTTTTATCCCCTCCAAACACGCCAAGGATTTTACAAAACTATTGTTATACCTCTCCGATAAGAACTACTTGTTGAGTAGCAAGACACATATCGTTAGGATGTTGGATGAAGATATCCACGAAAAGAATGGTAAGGACGGGTTTAGTTATAGTTCCTTGATACGTATTCCCAGCGACGAACACCATCTCTTTCCAAATACCGAGGTTAGAAGACGCATCCGTTCCATCCTAAAAATTGACGATTGATCGCACTTGGGTTACCTAGCTTACGGAATAATAACCAGTTATAACTAGTTATCGCATTGCACTTTGCACTAAAACCTAAGGTGCAAGCTAATTTTCCGAATTTATCCCCAATTTAGTTACCCGGGCACAAGCTCGAGTTTAAATTCGATACAAATGGGAAATGTACTTTTTTACACGCACACGAAAGAGGATTTGAAAAGAACCGTTAAAATGGTCTTGGAAGAAATGCGAAAAACGGAATTCATCAACGAAACCTCCATCAATCCGGAGGATGACCGATTGAGCCAACAAGAGGCGGCTAAATTTTTGGGCATCTCCGTTACTTCATTGATTAGTTGGAAGAAGAAGAAAATCGTTCCGTATTACCAAATTGGTAGGTCCATTTTCTTTTCCAAAAAAGAATTGCTTGACCTTGCAAGAAAAAATGCATTTATTCGGAAGTCTAGATACTAGTAATTTCCCAAGTCCCATTTGATTTTTTCTAAAAACTTAGTCCCATAAAAGTTGTATAAACGAAACTACTAAAAGAGATCGCGAATGGGACACTTTAAGAATAGGTCAATTACTATTTAAAAATAGTCCTGTTTAAAGGCCGATTTGTTAGACTATAAGAAGTTTAAAATTATATCTCCAAACAACCCAGTAGTCGGGGAGTTATTGAAGTTCAACCTGGAGGGTAAGAAAATGGAGGATTTTATTCAATCGATTATCTTTACGGCAACCTTGGGTTTGCAATACGAACAGGTCAAAGCAGCGCATGAGCAATGTAGCCGAGGGCTAGAGCATATTGTCGAATAATGCGGTTCAAGGACCATCTCGCCTCTTAAGTGTCCCGTCAGAGTATTGCTGCCCATAATATGCTGAAAGTGGTACCCCTATAGGCCATTTCAGCGATGTTGGGCCATAACAAATTCAACACTACATAAATTTATTTGAAGTCCTTGCCTTCCAACATCATTATCGTCTATTAGGAACAACTTACTATTATTTAGGGACCCCGTTATCAAGCCTCTACTACCATATGTTAGGACAGTTCATCAAAGCTTTTTAGTACATGCGCAATGGAAGAACTTACGGCATAGAACGATGCAGGGTTTGGCGTTACCACGAAGGTAGCCACGGATGCTGCCGTGGATAGCACTGAGGTTAGCGTGTTGAAAAGCGCTTTTACCGAGTTGATTTTTTCAATGGTTTTGTTTATGGTTGCGGTCCCGGACTTTATTTCTTTGAGATACCCCTCCAAACCATCTACTAGGGTAATCGAATCGTCCATTACTACTTTTGAAGCATAACCGATAATGGGTTGGTAATAATTCGTGTAAATCCCGTTGTATTCCCCATAACCAATTTTTCCTTCCGCATATAATTTTTTAGCGGTCTTGAAAAGGGTCGTAGCGATTTGATCCAAATGCGCTGAAATTATTGTTGACTCCCGAATAATCTGTTTTTTATCCATACCTATATCTCATTTAAAGTTGTCGTGTTCCTCCATAAATTCCTTTAATCAGTTCCAGTATTTCCTTTGCTACCTCTGCATCATCCCCGGTGCCGATGCGCCGGTATTCCTGATACAGTTTTTGATGACTTTCTTTAAAGGCTTCAAGTGCAATGGCGTATGTATCGATGTTCTCCAAATCTTCCGTTAGAAATTGCTCTACTACATTTATGGTTAGATTATCCAAATCATTATACTGTACGAATAGTGAATCCGAGATTGTTCGAGATTGGCCATGGAAGACCCTTCGCATGTCCGGCCTTACCATTTCATCTGGGTCCTCCATATTATTCAACTGTTTTATCACATAGCCGTATACCCGTTTTCTATTGGCCAATTCCGGCAACATTAGGCTGTCGATTAACTTTTGAATGGGGGTGTTTACGTTACGCACGACCTCACGAAGGTTTTTTCTCTTCACCGTATTGGCCATGAGTTCTGCGGTATTCGATATGATTTTTTTAATCCCACTAGTCGATTCATCGCCAATGGCAAACCAGTTGGCATTTTCCCCTTTTGAAATGATCAGGTCCAATTGGTCGTCCGTCGAAAATCCATTGGCTTTGGAAATGCGCTCCAAGGCGTTACCATAGCTGCTTAACACGGTTAAAGCCGTCGACAGCTCCTGGATATTGGTTTCGTACCGTTCACAATACGATACATTGATCACCGTATTGTCCAGAGCTTGGGAAAAATCGCAGATGGAAATCGGGCGGTTGTAAAGGGTGTGGAACCCGTCCAAATTTTGGGCGAGTTTACCCGTGGTGGCAGTGGACTTAAACGTGGCACAACTTGTTGCTGAAATACAACATACGATTCCTATTATATACCTAAAATTCATTGGTTTCTATTTTTAATTACTATGCTAGTTCTGAATATTCCCAAGATAAAAAATAAAACTTTCCTACCTTCCTTGTTCGCTTCAGATCGTTATTCTGTCCAATTCTAAAAAGTATCCTTCTTTGTTTCTCCTGTATCTATCAAAGATCGATGGTCTGCGATTGTTTGTTCAGGGGCATGAACTTATATTCAAAACCTGGATGCTGCGACTTAAAGTCGGCTAGTTTGGCAGCGACTTTAGCGAGGTGTTCTTTTTGTCCATCCGTAAGCGAATCCCCGGGATTTGCACTAAACCAAAAGGTAAAGGGCCTATCAGTCTCTTGGTTTGCACTCTTTTGGTCCGCGGTACCCCTTCTGGAACTGTATAGCATCTCGATGACCGCTTCTTCCGGATTGTCGTGGCTGCCATTCCCACAGAACACATAATGGTCCGCTGTAATTTTTTTACAAAAATCTGCGTCGATATTGGCACCGGCACCGTGGTGTTGGATTTTCAAAACGTCGACATGTAGGGTTTCCTTAGACGAAAGCTTTTTGTTTTTTTTAAGCCCTTTTAGAATGTCGTCGGAATGACCGTCCCCGGTCATCAGAATGGTTTTTTCATCGGCTTCCACAAGAAACATGATGGATGCCAGATTGGGAATGCTCACTTTCGCACGATTGCCCAGGTCGGACACCGTACCACTCCGTAGTAATAATTGGGACAGTTGGGACATACTGAGGGGCTGGTTCAAAGCTGTGAGACTAAGGTCGGCATAAAAGGCCTGTAATTCCTGACGGTGTGCCTTTTCCCATTTAATCCATTTCTCTTTTAAGTCCGTGAGATCGGCCGAGAAAGGCCCGATGACGGAAAGGTTAATGGTTCCTATTTGCTGTTCGTTCTTATGAATGGAGCGTTGGTTGCATTTTACAAGCTTACCGTAGTATTGTGGATTTAATGGAATGTTCAACTGTTCGGGCCGAATCCGTTGGGAAAGGGTGATTGCTTTTTTGATACTGGCCGCCTTGTGATTTATGGTATCAAATAGGCTATTATTTGTGAAATCGGCGGTCATTTGCTCTACATTTTGCAAGGCTTGGGCGACCCGAGGTAACGCCTCCCCTAAATCGTAGGTTTCTGCAAAGGAATTATGCCAGATGGAGGTTATCGGGGGAGCTTCCGCTATCTTGGGTTGGGGTACGTTGGCCGTACTATTTGTACTTTTATGGTGCCGGTACACCCGCCATTGGGCGACCAGTTCCAGTAAAACCAAGACCCCGACGATATGGTCATCGTCGATATGGGAAACGCAAAGCAAATCGATTACTTCCCCTTTTTCCTTGATTTCTTTATGCAGGTAGGGTGCTACGGATTCCTTAAAACTGGTGGTCATACCACCATCGACCAGTACATGGTTATTTTTACCGTTTCCATCGGGATGTGATATCAGTAGGGAATCCCCTTTTGACGATCGGAATATCGTTAGTTTCATTTTACGCTATTTTTTTAATCTATTGTAATGTCCTCATAGGTAATTAAATTCAGGGCTTCTTCCACACAGGCATCCCTGTTGAGCATCCCAAAACCTGTATCGTTTTTCCAATCGTAGTTCAAACCGGTAATGGGCGTTGATGTCCTTTTCATAATACCTGCTATCTGTACCGATGTCAGCCGGGGGTTTGCAGCAAGTAAAATTCCGGAGACCCCACAGGCGTAGGGACTGGCCATACTGGTTCCCGTCTTTGCCGTCCATAGTTCATCGGGGCCGCTAAAACCATTGGCCGCATAAATATTGGTGCCGGGGGCTACGATTTCGGGTTTTTGACGGTTGTCCCTTGAAGGGCCTTGGCTACTGGAAATCTGGATACTATCGTTATCTATATCATAATTACCCACGGCAATCACATTATGGCCACAGGCCAAGGAGTTGATGGATTTGTCATCCACATTGGTGGCCTCGCTAAAAAAGGAGGGGAAGTTCCAGAAGTTCTGTACGCGCCTGACGGGGTCGTCCCGTTCTATCCAGGCATCAAAACGCCCGTCCCTAATTTCATCCCCGATGACCCGTACTTTCCAGAGGCCTGACTTTACACCCACAATCTGTTGTGGATTCAGGTTGGGACTCAAATAGATGCCAATATAATTATTGCCATTGGCTTCATGGTATATTTTGTTGTAGACACTTAAAAAGGAGAAATCGTCCAGCTGTTGGTTTTCTATGAACTGCTGTGGTCGGATCGGGCCGATCCAATCACCCCCTGGGGGTTTTACCATGACCGAAAATCGGTCTTGGGGTTCGTACCAGATTTCAAGTTCATTTTCCGACACATCGCTGATACCGTTTCCGATGACGTGCCATTCGAGGTCCTTGGTCAATCCTTTGTTGGAAATCCTGCCCGAGGTATGGATGCGACCCATGATGTATCCAAAATCATCGGGGGTCACCCCTTTTTCCTGACCGGCATTTCCTGCAGCGACACATACACAGCGGCCATCCTGGACGAGCTGATTATCGATCCACCGGTTAACGGCGGCGCTACCGTCGTGGGCATGGCCATTGGTACCTAAACTGATATTGATTGATATAGGGAGTTGCCGTTGTTTGGCAAGGGTCAACAAAAAGTCGACGGCATCGGAAATTCTGGAGGAATCTGTAAAGGACTTGGCCCGGTCCTCGTCTTCCGAAGGCAGGGAGATAAGTACCCCGGCGATGTGTGCCTTTGTACATACCCCTGAATTTCCTGCGGCTATACTGGCCACATGGGTGGCGTGCGAGGAAGGAAATTGCTGGGACTGCGGTTCGATGGCATGGACCGGAGCATGAATGCTTGCCGAGGCTTGAATCGCCTGATTCATATGCTCTTGGGTATGGAGGCTGCCGTACTCTAGGGTACTGAAGTCCTGGGACGTTTCACTGGGCGGGGGCCGGTGCGCTCCCCCTTGGTCCCATATACCCAAAAATCTTGTTTGTCCGTTAGCATCCAGAAAATCTGGATGAGCATAATCGAACCCTCCCACATCGATAATACCTATCAGTACGTTGCTACTATCGCTGGGTACGCTTTTAGCGGCAGCCTGAACGGATTTTGGTTTTTGTTTGGTCCCGATCGTAAATCCCAACACTGGGGGCGTGAGTACCGATTGGCTGCCTTCAATACCTACAATGTGTTGGCTTGCTGCCAGCACTTTCAGGTCGTCCAGTATGACGGTGGCCTTGATTATCCTGCCACAGCTCCGTACATTTCTAATCCGTTGGCGCAACTCCTTTTTTCCTATTTTCGGAAAAAGCTCCTCCACCACATCGGTCCAAGAACTGCCTTCCCGTAGTTCCATAAATACATTGGCCTCCACCAGCGTGGGCGGGTCTTCGGTGATGGAGCCTTTTTTTAGGGCTGCCTTTTTGGTTTTCTTTTTCCGGATTTTGGTCTCCGCATCGCGCGATTCGGTTTCCTGTCCCAATGCATATTTTTGCACTACCTGTTGGGTAATGTCCGAAAACTCCTGTGGTTTCAGTACCGGTGCCGTGGTTGCGATACATTGGTTGGAAATGGACCGAATGGCGTTGACTTCATTACTGCCATTGGCGATCATCCGGAGTTTACCGTGTAGCTTGGCCGAGTGGCCGAGTTCCTGCTGTGATTTTAGTGTCGTTGCCATCGTGTTTACCTTATGTTATTTGCTCTATTTTTACCGTACTCCTCAGATAGCGGTCGGGATTGGTTCTGGCGATCAGATCAAATTCCTCTTCCGTCAACAGCGCATCACTGGAGACAAAAAGATCTTTCTCCGAATTATGGTTGCGCACCACATAAAAATCGGTACCGAAAAGTACCCGTTCCCGTAGTTGGGTATACTTCGGTTTCAAGGTTTCCTTTAACAAAGGAAAAATGCTCTGGTCATGAAGGATGTAACTGATATCCGCGTATACATTGGGATATTGCATCATCATGCTGCTGATGATACTGTACCAATCCACATATTTCCATAGTTGGGCAAGCCGATCAAAATCAATATCCGTAGTACCCGGTACAAATTTTATAAAATCGATCCCTTTGGTCGGGTGCTTGATGATTTGTTGGCTATAGCCGTAACTGTCCTTTTCCAAATACTTTTTCCATTGGTCTTCCCCCCCGTAATGGGCCAAACATATTTTTAGGTGTTTCAAATCTCGCTGCAAAGGGGTCTTTGCATCCGTATAGCCAAAGATGCTATTCAAGTCTTCGTCCTTGTATTTTTGAAGCAATACCCTCAGAAACGGTTCTTCCAAAAGGCATAGCATATTCATGGGATGGGTGAAGTTTCGTTGAAAATCGATGTTTTTCACTTCGGGGAGTAGCAGTTGGTCGTTGGTTTGTTCGTCCTTAAAGACCCAATGTTCGTCCCAGGCTTTCGATTTGTTTCCCCTGAAAAAAATAGTTCCCATAATGCAATGGCTCATGATGGGGATGGCATTATCGGCGGCATATTTCCAAAGGGGGAGCAATTCCTTTTCAAAGGGGTAGTACCCTATGGCGGGGTAGATCTTAAACCCATCAAACCCCTGTTCTTCCCTGTACGTCTTTACCAAACTTTTCTCCAAGGTAATCGTCCCTTTTCGATGGGAATAATTAAAGAGGTCTGCACTGGAATAGCCTCCTTTGTCTTGCTGTTTCTTTTTGTCCTTCCGTATTCTTCTGGGGTCTATGAAAATAAAGGGATGTATGACAACCCCTTGCTTTTTGTAGGTGGCCGAGTTTTTGATTTTGGCCAACTCTTCCAACTGGCTTTCATAACTGTCCTTGCAGGTACCTGCCTCCATATCTGTCATGTCCATGGGCAGTATCACAAATCCGGAACCTTTCGGGTATTGCTCCTTCATTTTGGAGAAGATGTTGGTCTGATTTTTATACACCGCAAACTTGGCGATCAGCAAATACCGGTCGATCAGTTTTTGGGTTTCCTTCCCGGGCATCAGTTTGAAAAAACTGAATATTCTTTTAAGGAGAAAAAGCATCAGGTTTCTTCCTGTCTTCATCGCTATCAGCACAAAGAGAACGATACCGACCTTGGCAACTAAGGGAAAGTTCCTAGGGAATATATGGTAGTCCACCAGGGTATTTCGAAACTGTTCCAGTGCTTTTGCCAGCTCTGTTCCGTCACCGGAGGGATTGCCACCGAGCTCAATAATCCCATCGTATACCACATAAAACGCCACTACTATAAGCCAAGCACATAGTATCCAATGCAGCGTTTTCAACAGGGGGTTTCTGTCTATGGCCACCGTCACTTTATATAGCGATCGCCGGAGGTTGCGATGCCAATTTTGATAATACAGTTTTTTAAAGCTTCTAAAAAACTTAAAAATTCCAATAATGATGTCCAGATGTGCGAGGTAATAGAAAGGGAAGGGTATGAATTTTTTGGCCAGCAGCGGCGGTACATGCCGATCAGTAAATACGTGGGTATGCGAATTGATTATCGGTAATTGCGTACTGGTTTTTTTTCCCATCTTCCTTTGATTTTACTGGTTGGCTTTTATGACATGCTTTCCGCTTGTTTTGGACTGCACTATTTCGCTTCACCTTATACAGCCTGAGCAAAAAGTTTCTTGCGTTCTGTTCTTTTTCCATTGTCGGGGCATGTGTATCCTCCCATACCTTACCCTCAAACGATGGCCCCTTGTCCCTTATCCAAACCACATTGTTCCAAAAATTTATTATTAAAAACCCGTCTTACCGCTATGGGCAGCAGTTGATTTCGTGCATCGATCCATGATTTCACCTGGTTCGGGCCATACATTTTTTTGATTCTACTTTCATTGAGGTTAAAATTGATCTTGCCCCAATGCAGCGTATAGGAGATGCCTTGCTGCTCGAACGCATCCCATACCGCTTTGTAGAATTCCCGTGCTTTTGCCCCATCTACACCGTCCATTTCCAGTACACAGGTCTTAGCAAATTTGGTGAACCCAAGGGTCGCTTTAGTCCCTTTTACATATCGTAGGGAAAGCCCTCCCGAAAAAGGTTTTTGTTTGTTTACGGCCACGATCAGCTCCACCGCTTTTGGCACATCTGTAATGGCAATCCCCATGGCGGCACTGGCGACCTTCCCCCTGAATTTGGTATAATTAAAAATCTCCTTAATGGTGCCCTGTATGGGGTCTTGTGGCTTGAAGGCCAATTTGAACATGCTATTGACCAGGACGGGAACCAATTGCCCCGAACCTGGCACCTTATCCAAAACGGTGGATATGATTCCCAGGAGATCATCGCCATAAGTAAAGTCATTGCTACGTAGAATGGGCGGGTGCGGTACCACCGGTTTCTTGAACATATATTTTAGGAAGGCCCCCTTTGCGAGGTTGTCCGCTTCAAAATCATGAATATTGAACAATACTTCAAAGTGGTACAGTTCTCCATTTTGTCCGACCCCGGGTAATGGCAGTGCCGAAAAATCCAAGGTTTTCATGGTATGCTTCAATTTAT
This sequence comes from Maribacter sp. 4G9, assembly GCF_002742265.1. Classification (GTDB taxonomy): domain Bacteria; phylum Bacteroidota; class Bacteroidia; order Flavobacteriales; family Flavobacteriaceae; genus Maribacter. The sequence goes on along the minus strand of NZ_MDGL01000008.1, from coordinate 12,315 downwards.
CGTCATAGGCCATTGGGCCTACACGATGCTCGGTGAGCAGGAACTGGGGTTCGGTTTCGATCATGACCCCATGGATAAAACCAAAGCTTCCGAAAGCGACCAATGCCGCATTGAACAGGTCATCGTCCTGCACTATATCCGCACCCAGCCAGTCCACAAACTCTTGGGAGGCGACCGGATGCGAACTCCTTTCCAGCCATATATGGCTATTGGGACCGGTAATCAAATGCAGGCCGACCACAAAGTCGGGAATGGCACCCACCTCAAAGGCTGCCCCGTGCGTGCCCGTCGATAGGGCTCCGGCAATGGTCTGTCCGTTGCTGGCCCCTGAAGCTTTTATGGAACGAGGCGGATTTTTGGCATCCAACCTATTATTGACCTCGGTGATGAGCGTACCACACTGTAAAAAATATAGGTCATCTGGGGTATGCGTATAGTTTATGCTTACCAATCTTCGGGTCAATGGGAACGAAAAGTTTAGGGAGGCGGTATCGATTAGCCCTCCTTCGGTCACCCCTACTTTGGTGAAGGACCACCCACTACCCATCGCCCGGAGTTTTAGGTTATTGTCAATGGCGTGTTGTATCAGCCACTGGAAGTTTTTTGTCGTCTTGGGGTAGCGGTCCCCGTGTTTTTGGCCTGAGGGATTGCTCAATTTAAAGGAGGTATCGGCGACCAGATTATGGGTAAAATTTTCGTGCTTGTTGGTCCATTGCCGTATCGGTAAGTTGCTGATGCCCTCTGGTAACATAACGTTTGTTTTTAGATTTCTCCCTCTCCTCCTTGCGGCCGTGCACAGCCATAGGTTGTGGTTCGGTGATTGACTATGCCCAAGGTGACCAAGCTCAGTAAAAAATCGGGGAAGGACGTTTTCACCTTCACCCATGACAGGGCCTTTTCTGCACAAGGGCAAACGGTACCTTCCAGCTCAGGATTGGCACTGATCGTCTGTGTGCTTCCGGGGGCTATGCCCCACCAGTAGCTCCAACTGGATTTACGCTGACATTCTAAATTTTCAGCACTATCTTGGTACGGATTGGCTTCGATGCGGGTGGTCACACAGGAGGACATCCCTAGAAAGAGCAGCACGATTGTCGTTCGTATGAGGTGTTGCATTTTCGTCATGGCTTACTTGTTGCTTTCCGTTTTATATGTATTCCTTTTGATGATTTGGTAGTCCTTGTCTAAAAAGGGCTCCCTTTTTATGTTTCTATTCAATATATTTAGATTTTTGACGCTCGAATCTATTTTTTTGGCGGTGGCCTGTGCCCCTTTACAGCCTAAGATCTGCCCTTTCAGGTGAGAGGCGAGTAAGTTTAAGGAATCCAGGGCCATTTCTTGATTTTTAATCTGTCCGATCAAATCGGAGGCCTGTGCTTCAAACGTTTTTTGGGCTTTTAAAAGGGCTTCGGATTGTTGGTCGTTTACTTTGATGTTGACGCCAAAAACATTTATTTCATTACTGTTTGCCAGCAGGGTTGCGATTTCAGGCTTGAACAGCAGCAAGGCTGCGATGGCCACTACGGCCCAGATAAGCGTTCTGAACGGGAAGGTTTTTTTGTCCATGCTATATTTTCTTAGGTTTTCCTACACATTTTTTGGACTCCATATTCCTAATCAATTGCTATTCAAAATAGTACATATCTAATTACGTAGGATTAAAGATGTATAACATGTAGGGTTTTATGTATGTATGGCTGTCTAGCCGCTCGCTTTTTACCGAAGTTCCGTAGGAGCTGCCTTTTTTATAAAAGAAATAAATAGGCTCTTCTCAATTATGATCTGGTGGTGCGTTTGCTCAACGATAAATTCAGGATACAGGTTCGGGGCGGCTGCTCTTGTGCGGGTACCTATTGTAAAAGGCGGTCATAGTATACCACCTTCGCCGGGAAAAATTGAGCACAATACAAATACCTTTAAGTGATTGAAAAAAAAATCTACTAAAGCAAAACATAGGGTTGTTCAAATTATCCGTTTTTAGTGGTTCTCAGTATCCGTCCCATCCACCTATTTTGGGACTCTTCATTTTACCTTTATTAGCAATCTAGTTATTCAAATTATGGACACTTTTTCAATCTTAATTTTAATACTCTTTATTACTTCTCTCTAACCATAAAAATCCGCACAGGTCAAAGTGTATCTTTTTTTAAAGATAGCGAGCGGGAATCATGCGTTGCAGTGATTCCCGCTCGCGCCTGCGGCGAGCGAACGCAGGCAAGGCCTGCTCCGACGTGGGATTTAGAGATTATACTACTTTATAATTTTTTAATAATAGACTCCTTAAGTGTTTGATTTCCAAATGCAATTGCTATAAAACGGCTGCATTTGCTCAAAATTCATCGGTTTCTTTGATGCCTTGAAAACGAAGCTTTTACGATTTTCAACATGCACCTTCTTAGCTAGTGCACAGGTTTGATGCCCTTTATAATTGACATTTGAACAAAGCAGCGGTCATGAGGAAAAAGAGCATTATCATCAATGAAAGAAGCCATAGGGAACTTAAAAAATTGGCCCGGGAATACAACCGGAACATCGGAACCTTTACCGAGGAGATGATCCTATATTTCCAAAAAACGGGAACCGACCCTCAAGCCATCAAGGGGAAGAACGCGACCGAAATGATAAAGGTCATCGACCGACGGATCGTTTCGTTTTTCAAGACCCAGGAATCGGAAATCCTCTATCCCATTCACAACCAATTGCTCAAAAACGGCGAACGTACCGAGACACTTTTTAGAAAATTGATAGAACAGTTGAACACCGTTTTTGACCGGATGAAGCCTCGCAGCTGATGCCGGTAAGTATTGTCCATGCCACTTCTTCCGATAACAAGGGAAGCTGTGCAAAATATGGATACTACCTGAACAAGGAGAACGAGGAACTTAGGAAAGAAGGTAAAGGGGAGCGACAGCAATTTTTCTTCGACCAGAACCAAAAGATGATGACGACGGTAAAGGCCATTTCGATGATCGATGATAACAATAAGAACAAGGGTTTGGCAAAAAAGCAGGATAGGTATTTTACGCTGACCTTGAATTTCAGTCAACAGGAACAGGAATATTTGGCTTCGACCTTGGCAAAGAGACCGATTGAAAATGTAGATGAATTGACTGCCAAGGAATACGAAAACTACAATCAAGTGATCAAACTATTTACCCAACAGGCCATGCGAAATTATGCAGCCAACTTTAAAAGAGATATTGACGAAAAGGATATCGTTTGGTTTGCCAAGATAGAACATAAGCGGCGGTACAAAGGGATGGACAAAGAGGTCATGACCGGCAGGGCAAAAAGCGGGGAGCCCAAAAAGGGATTGCAGACCCATGTACATATCACCGTGTCGCGTATGCACAGGGACTATCGTATCAACCTTAGTCCGATGGCCAATGCCAGAAGCAGTGAAAACCTTGTGCTGAACGGTAGAAAGGTCAAAGGCGGGTTTGACCGCTCCAATTGGAAACAACGAAATGAGGATTCTTTTGATACGATGTTCGAATACAAGCGAAGTCTAGAAGAAAAGTTTGCTACCCTACGCACATTGAAGCACGGTACGTTGGAAGAAAAAAGGGCATTACAATCCGAGATACGAAGGCAAAAAGAAAGAAGTCTTAAAGAACAGCAGAGGGAAATTGGAAGGAAGGATATATCGATACGGAAAGGAAAAAATTTGGATAGGAACAATCAATTGAAACTATAGCGATGGACAAGGATATGCTATTGGAGATTTTAGTGGGTGGGCGCAACCCCTATTTACATGTGCTGTTACGGATAGTGGCATTCTTTGTTTACACCGTGTTTTTAAAAAGGGTATTGAACATCCCTATAGTATTCGGTGTATTTTTGGCCATTGGGATGATGGCATTCATTCCATTGACCCTTTTCTTGCCCATTTTTGGTATATGTTGGACAATACATCGATGCTGCAGATGGGTGGCCTCCCTCTTCAAAAAACAAGAACTAGCTACTCTCGAGATTCAAGATAGAACGGAAGGTTTTGTGTTTGATGTAGAGGGAAGGAACATACGTTTGGACAATCCATACCGGGGTGTTTATATCCAAGGAGGGGCGGGGAGTGGCAAGTCGGTTTCCTTGATACATCCTATACTGAAACAGGCCGTGATAAAAAACTATGCAGGTGTCTGCTACGATTTTAAGTCCCCGGAACTGGCCCGTTTGCTTTTTAGGGCGGCTAGCAAAAGCAATTCTACTATCAAACCCTATTTTATCGATTTCAAGGACGCTCGAAGAAGTACCCGGGTAAATCCGCTCAACCCGAAACTACTATCGAAAATTGCCTATGCCCACGAATATGCACAGACCTTGATGTACAACTTATCCCCTAACAACATCAAGAACGAGGACTATTGGATGATGGAAGCCAAAAGTGTTCTCACTGGACTCATTTGGTACCTGAGAACAGAGCATCCTGAGTATTGTACACTGCCCCATATCATTAGCCTGATCTTACATTCCGATAGTACCGAACTGATCGAAAAAATTTCAGGGAACCTTCAAACAGCAGGGTATGTCGCCAGTTTAAGGCAGGCGATGAAAAACGAAGCGACCAACCAGATTTCAGGGGTCGTTAGTACCTTGCAGACCAATCTTGCCAAACTGAACACGCCCGATATCTTTTGGGTGCTTTCTGGCAACGATATCGATTTGAACATTAATGACCCCTTGAACCCAAAATTTGTGTGCATCGGTAATGAAAGCACCTTGGCCGAAACCTATGCCCCGGTCATTTCGCTTTTACTGTCCGTTGCGTTAAAACAAATGAACCAACCCGAAAAACACAAATCCATCGTTTTGGTGGACGAGTTGCCGACCCTTTACATCAACAGATTGGAACAGACCCCTGCGACCGCGCGAAGCAACAAAGTGGCCACGGTTTTGGCCTGTCAGGACTTTAGCCAGTTGGTGGACCGCTATGGCAGGGACAAAGCCCAGGTGATCCTATCCAATATGGGGAACCAATTTTATGGCCGGACGGTGAACAAGGACTCTGCCCAAATGATATGCCAACTGTTCGGTAAGGCGGATCAAACCTTTAAAACAAATAGTATGGGGGATAATTATAGAGAGTCTTCCCTATTTGGGAAAGAGACGAATTCATTGAATAAAAGTATCACTGAAACCATCCAAGAACGGGACCGGGTAAAAACTACGGATGTCATGAACCTTGGACCCGGGCAGTTCTACGGATTTATTGCCGAAGGCAATGCGCAGGAAATCCTAAAATCCCAATTCCGAATCCCTGAAAATTTCCAAGGCGGTAGTTTTGAATTTCCGCTAAAAGCGACAAACGAGGACATTCAGGTAAATTATCTAAAGATTATTTGGGAGGCTAAAAGTATGTTCAGCACAAAGCGGAATACGGAGGGAGACCTAATTCAGCTTTAAAACAAAATGAATTGCCCTTCGTATCTTTCTATGGTTATACTTCGAAAATTTTCAGGACCCTTTCACTACTTTCCGTAAAGGCATTGCTACTTCGTAGTATCGCTTCCATACCGCCCATATCGTTTCCGTGTAGGGTATCGCTAAAAGCTTGGGCACGCTCCAACATTCTAACATACACTTTTGGGTCGTCATTTCTGGTCAAACGTCGTAGTCCGCCTAGATAATCCTCGCGATAGACCGTGGGGATGATGATCTTGGTCTGATTGTCCGCCGATAGTTCGGCGTTCATCATGATACGCGCCAAACGGCCGTTCCCGTCCAAAAAGGGATGTACTTCGCTGACCACGAACATCATGTAGGCAGCTTTGGCAAAAGGATGTTCCAGCACCTTATAGAAGTCAAAACTTTGCAGCAAGGTGCCTCGTACCAGTTCCATATCCACAAAGCTGGTATCACCGGCTTGATTGTTCTTATCCTTGAATTTTCCGGGCTTCTTATCCTCACGGGCACTAAGCAATATTTCGTGACGGTATTGTAATAGCTCCAAAAAGTTTTCAGCGGAATAGGGAACGATTTGCATTTCCTGTTTGTTGGAGACTAATTGATACGTGCCAAGGACATCATGGGAATCCTCATTTCTTGACGGTATGGGCTGTTGGGTCGCAATCACCTGTTTCGCCTCATCGATTTCGAAAACGGTACCCTCGATATAGTTTGAAAAATAACTTTCGTAAAATGCAAAATTCCGATAAGCTTCGGTGGTCGTATTTTTTTCCTCCCGGTATTTGAATTCCTGTTGCTTTAGTTCACGAAAAAGGATTGCAAACAGATGCATGCGGGCAGGGTCATAAGGATTACCAGTGGCCCTGGCCATAGCCAATGGGGATTTTAAGTTTGAGGAAGGCTGAGTGGTCAACAGGGCACTGATGATCTTATTGAGTTTGTTGAACTCTTTATCCATTCCAAGTTTTTTGGAAATAGCACGTGCGCGGTCCCGTACTTGGTTGAGTTCCGTTTCGCCGTTGACCCGTATGATTTTCTCCAATTTTTCCTCTATCCGGGGAAATGCCAACGTCTTGGAGTCCGCTCCTGTTTGCCTAGAGACCTGCAGGTTTTCAAGTAGGGCACGTTCCCGTTGTGAAACCAGTAATTCCCCGGAGAAGGAGGTATCCCCGTCAATGGCTTGTGGACCTTCCAAAAAACGAATGGTAATCCCCGGAAGCTGTATCTTCTTTGTGTATTTGTAGGTTACATAAATCTGATTGTTGGATGTGGGGGCAAACTCAAAGGCGGAACGATGGCTAAGGACAGCTCCCGGATAGAGATGGCCCAAAATTGGAAAAAGGTTGCGCCGTACGATATCCTCTGGAGAATCCTCAAAATTTGAGGTATAGATACGAGGAGCTATCCTTCTGATACGGCCTTCGTCTTCCCATTTGGAGATGCGACGGGAGGTCACTGCATTGGAAGAGCCGTAAATGATTTCCTGTAAACGTAGCTTTTTTTCCATTATATCACCTTAACAGGGTAAAATTGCAAAATATTTTCTATTATAAATACATTTTAAACAAATATTTTCTAGTATAAATTGATTTGTTGTTTTCCAGTAAATGGATGCAATACGCCTATTTTGCAAAATATTTTATAGTGTGGCTTAAAAATAGCAAAATATTTTCCAGTATAATCAGGTTGGGAATTTGAGGCTTTACTTTTTCATACTGCTATCCATGTTCCTGCGGAAGTTGAAAATCTTCCCCTTCAAGCCTGACCGAGCGTACGACCTTCGCCCGCCCGAACTCGGTCGTCTTTCCGGTTCCGGTTTTTCAACCTCCTCGATACCGCAAATAAACACAACGAACGCTAAAAAGCGTCAGTTTGTATTTATCCTTCAGGGCATACTAGATTTACAATAAGCCTTTTGTGTATATAGTTTGATAAAGCGCTGGTTTTTCAGAACTACTCTAAGGCTTTTAATTAAGAGCCGTTGTTGTAAGGATCTTTTTATCTGAGCATATCATTTAATCCCTCTTTTTCGAATAAAATTCTCCCAACTCTAATGTCTGACCAACCATTTTTCAATTTGTAAGTAAAAGTTGGTTTGTCATCTCTTAACTCACAATCTATATAATAATTTGAAATTCGTTCATTAGATACATTTTTTAGTTCCTGAATATGAGTTGATATAAAAAAGCAGGAGTTTTTAAATTTACTGAGTCCGTTTATTGTTGTTCTACAAATCTCGAAAGCATCTTCGACATTTGTTCCACTAAAAAGTTCATCGAAAATCGCAAAACATAGATTTCCATTCAAAGAGTTTTCAACTACATTTTTAAGGTTCAAAACCTCGGTCATGAAATGACTATAACCGTTAAGGATATCATCTCTTCTATTTATTTGGATAGAAAAATGATTGAAAAAGGGAATTTCTGCTTCAGATACAGGAATTGCTAATCCTAAATTACCACAATAGATACAAAATCCAACTGCTCTGAGAAATGTAGACTTACCGGACATATTTGGTCCGTTCATTACTATTACATTACTATAAGTCTCGAAATCGTTCTTAACAGGGTTTTTGATAAGAGGATGGTAAAATTCGATAAGTTTAATGTGATTCTTGCTTAAACTTGGAAAGGAGAAATTATTTTTACGGATTCCCAAACTCATCGATAACATTGCCTCAAACAGAAATAAATTTTCCCAAAATGGTAATATCAAATAATTCTTTTTGAGGTCATTGACTTTATGCGTCAACTCTATTATGTGTTTATCTTTTAATCCGTCTTCCCTAATTATATCTTCGAATCTTGAAAGCTCTAAATTAGAGAGAAAGTGTATGATTTGTTTAATTTTTGCCGCGTATTCTTCTGGAAATTCGTTTAATTCTAGTCTTGAAAAATATTTAGATTCCAAGCGATGAAAAAGCAAGATTAATTGATTGAACTTGCCAACGTATCGTGTTTTCTCTTTTTTTGGCGCTATTAATCTATACTTAAATTTCTTATGGGATAAGTCTTCAATCTTTTCGGAGTTCAGAAAAGAATATACTTCATTTAAGTATAAAACAGTATATGAATAATCCTTTAAAATTCTAAAATTTCCTGTAAAACCCTTCAAAATATTTTGACGTTGAATGATTTCGGTTGTCGATTTGAGAGGAGTTTCTAATATTTCGAGTATTTTTCTTTTAGTGAATATGTTAAGAGAATAATTGAACAAGGGTAATACTTCCTTTTCGATATTTAAATCCTGTAGGTTATTCATGAGCTATTATATTAATATTGGTAGGCATAATGAGCATTTTGTGCACGATAAGTATTCTTTTGCCCTTCTAAATGAAAAGAATGTTTATAATTCCTTTTCTTTTATCGCATAATAATAAGCGATTGTTAAAGCACAAATAATGGGAATACACATAGCCGACAAAACACTTGTAATACTATATTTGGAACCAATGACATACTCTTTTGCAGGAGAAGAACTAACATCCGTTATTAACACCCGATAAAAAGGAATAGCGGATCTTCCGTCAATTGGTATATTACCGTCTAAGTTCAAACTGATTATTACGAAGTGATAAACGACTATAGCCATAGCCAACGAAAAAACTGTAATCAAAGAATATACAAGACTGTTTTTTTTAAAGTATAGGGCACCAATGAAAACACTTAAACTAATTATAGTACCAAGTAAAAAAGGACCATATAAAAGTAAGGAATCAAAAGATTGAATCTCCATGTCCTTTACGATGTACGAAATCCCTGTTGAGTCATATTTACTATGAATAGCAGATACAAAAAACAAATCTAGAAGTCTGAATATGACCAAAAAACTCAAATAGTAAATACCTACACCGATAACCATATGGGCAAGCCATTTTTCAAAAGTTGAACCTGGTAACATTAGAAAAGAAATACTTTGGCTGTTTGTTTGATATTCTGAGGAAAGTATCCACATGTATGATATTGGTCCAAGAAACAATCCGACCGTCACGAAAAAGGATCTTGCCGTTTCATAGATGCTTGGTTTCATGAAACCAATACCCAGAAATAATAACATGCAAAAAGCAATAAATAGTAGGCTGCCAAATAATTTGATGCCTCGTTCTGATATAATTCTATGGACTAGCAGCTTAAACCTGTTAAATTCAAAAATTCTCTCCATAAGTTTTAAATCTTGAAAATTCTCTCAATCGCTTCCGAATTTGAAATACAAGCATTGAATAGCTGCTCCATATTTACCTTAGTTTCTGGTTCTTGTTCATTTTCGTGCATAACCAAAAACCCGCCTGGAATCTTCTCTATTTCAATCACATTTTTCCCAACAGGTTTTTCTTTATAAAATTTGAAGACTATCTTTTTGGAAATTTCTTCAACATCAGCATTAATTATAAACTCCCCATTTTTCAATACCAATACATGATCTATCAAATCGTCCAAGTCTCTTACCTGATGTGTAGAAATAATTAAAGTTTTTTCTCTAGATGATAAAGTAGCAATTAATTTTCTGAATAGACCTTTCGATGGTATGTCTAAACCGTTTGTTGGCTCATCCAGAATTAATGTACTGGTATTACAGGCCAAGGCAAAACCGATTATGAATTTTTTCTGTTGGCCAAAAGACAGTTTGTTTAGTTTCGTGGTTTTGGGAACATCCAATATTGATAAATACTCTCTAAATTGGGGTAAAGAAAAATTTGGATAAAATGGAGCATAAATTTTTACGTAGTTGTTAGGCCCAATTGCGGGTATATAAACTACGTCAGGTATAATATAAATATCTCGAAGAAATTCTGGACTCCTTTTAGAAGGGATTCTATTATGAACTTGTACTTTACCCGTGGTAGGACTATTTAAACCACAGATAGTGTTAAGAAGGGTGGATTTGCCCGCACCATTTCTACCCAACAGCCCGTATATCTTTCCAGGTCTAATGCTAAGATTCAAATCTGTATAAATAGGCTTTTTTCTTTTATAGTAAAAACTAAAATTTTCGAAAGCAATCATAGTATTCTTCGACTTTTCTCAACCATTCAATTAATTAAATGAATTATTATTTGACTCAATATCGTTTGCAATCTGACCATTTACATAGCTTTTGATTCCACTCCCATAATAAATTCGGGCATTGTCTTTTATCGAGGGTACAAACCGCTTAGCTATGGTTTTATTTAAGTTAACAAAGCTGCTGTCCCTTAGTTCAACCTTCAATAAATCTGTTGTCAGGGGGTTTTGGTCATCAGAAAACAAAACAGTGGAATTTCCCGATATTTTCATCTCAACGGTGTTAGTTTCAACACCTGGAGATTTTATTTTTAGAATAGAATATCCTTTGGTCTCAACAATTAAGCTTTCATTTGACTTTAATTCCATGTCGGTATAGGAATTATTTATAAACAACGAATTCAAATTCTTGCAACCGATTACCATTCTATAACTTTTCCAGCGTTTTCCGGCAATTCTTTTTGTAAATAAGTTCGTGGCGAATTTTATTGTTAAAGTGTCGTTATTAACCTGGTAGGAAAACTCCGTTTCTGGTTCGCTTTTGTAGTATAACGTATCATCCAAACCATCAACTATACTAACGTATATCTTATTTCCACCATCAATTTTGATATGATTATAACTACCCAGAACTTCCCTTCTATCAAATTCCCAGTAGAAATCTTTTTTATCAAGTAAATCATACTGTTTTTTTAGCCAAAACCCGTTGATAGTGATGGATATAATTAAAGTAAGCATCAACCCTAGTATAATTTTTTTGCTAATACCCATATTTTATTCGGTTCTAATTCAAACACAATTTATTTATACTGTAAGTATGGAGGAAAAAGCCTCACAATAATTTGTGTTTTGTTTTATCGGGTTTCTATAAAATTCAAATCAGAAGATTTGGCCAAGTTTATCTATGTCCACACATATAGATTAAACATTTCCCGCTTTAATTTTCTTTATTGATTGTTGTCTATATTTTTCATTCTTTTTGGTATTCTAAGATATCTCCTGGTTGACATTCCAGCGCTTTACAAATAGCTTCTAATGTAGTAAATCGAACAGCTTTGGATTTACCAGTTTTTAATATCGAAAGGTTTGCGGGTGTAATTCCAAGAATTTCAACTAATTCCTTCGATTGCATTTTTCGTTTAGCAAGCATTACATTTAACTTAACCCTTATAGCCATATTTAAATAATTATATTACTAATCCATTTTTCTACTAAAAAGGCATTCCCTTTTTGAAAATATCCCCTAAAACAAAATTAAATATCCCATAATAACGAATTCTAATAACTTGGCTGATACAATTTAGATTCTCCCGGAGAAATTTGTGTTCGAGCTAAAAAACAATATCAATAATTAGCGTTGCAATTTCGAAAACAGGAATTGATTCACCTACTTTTTTAAAAACGAAATTCATTTCTTGTTGGAAATTTCTTCTACTTCTGTTCAGTTGGTATGGATCTAGAAACTGTGATGTAAATCAATTTAAACTCTTTATGTTTTACTCCTTTTTTTACGATGTTGTTTTTCATTTTAAGTGAAAATATTATCGCTAAACTATAATAAATTATTGAAAAACAATAATATATTTTAGAAATGTTATTATTATCTATTTAACATTTAGAGAATTGATTTATTCTAAACTGATTTACAAAATCCGATCTTCAACATTAAAGGCACGTATATTCAATATAAAAACAACCGTCCTTAAGCCGTTATTCTTTATCTCGTTGGAAACGCCGGACATAGTATACCACCCTCGCCGGGTTAAAGTGACCATAGCTGGCCGGAGGAAAGTGACCCACTCCCGCCGGGCCAAAGTGACCCACCTTTAGATTAGATCTATCTGTAAAAAGTCTAAGTGCTTTTTTTGTTAAAAAGCACCATGGCGAACAAGCAGATAGACATGCGAAA
>NZ_MDGL01000007.1 GCF_002742265.1 Maribacter sp. 4G9 | reverse complement strand
CTATACGATGAAAGATATGCCGTGGAAAGGGCGAATGCATGGATGGACAGCTACCGTTCCCTGCTCAACAGGTTCGATACGACCACCGAAAGCTGGAAAGGATTCAACTATTTGGCATTCATTGCGATAGCGTTGAAAAAATTCAAGAAAAAGAAAAAAATAAAAGTTTAAACCACTTCTATAATTAGATTTTTTAATATCTACCAAAACAAATCCAAAATCATGTCCATATGTGAATTCTTGCCTTTTTGTAATAATTCCATTGGCCTGTAAATTCAGTTGTTCTATTTTATTTCTTTTTAATCGATTATTTAGCTCACTATAAATAATTATTGCAATAAATAGGGAAATAATAAAAACTAACCACAATACTACTTTCTTTTGATTCATTTCTACTTATAAAATACAGAGTTTGGCATCATTCCTTTTGATAAATGATTTGATATTAAATCTAATGCTGTTCTATCTCGAGTCTTTCTTACATCAGGAGTTAGCAACCAGGTATTTCCAATTCTTACTTGAGCTTCAGCTGACACTTTACCACCTAAATTAAAACCAGCACCGACATTCAATCCAACCCAATTTCCAGGAGCAATAGTCAATCCGCCTGAAATATTGGCCCCAACCACCTCGGTAACTTCTAAATTCCCTGTAAGAGATCCATAAATACCGGTATAAGAACCTGGTGTAACATCAACGCCGGAAATATTATAGGCTATAAAAATATCTCCATTTAAACTTCCAGATCCTCCAATACCAGTGCCAACATTCGGTCCACCTTCAACAGATCCATAGGTATACCAATATCCTCCATAATCACCTCCAATAAACATGAGATTTGTACCTACTAGACCCCCACCCACACCATAAACGGCAGCCATTGCATCTCCATTCAGACTGGTATTATATCCAATAGCTAAACGCCCCCCAAATATTTGAAGTGTTTTTGGATTAAAGATACCACTCCAAAAATCATTAACTGCGGCAAATCTGGTTCCCACAACTTCACCGTCGACAACACTAGCGGCATTTCTGTAACCTGTTAATTTATTACCAGACCATTCATTTAGAAATCCTCCTTTAGCTTCATAATCCAAGGCTGCATTACTATTCCATCCTTTACCATCAATCCAATTATATAACTCTTCCCAAAATGCCCCATCTGAATCAATCCCATTAATCGGATTATTACCCATGCCCAAATACGGAGAACTATATTGATCGGCAGGATCCGTAGTCAACCAACGTCCTATTCTACTATCCCATAATCGAAGTTCAAAAGCTTCCTTGCCAGTCTCAGAATCCTTCTCTTGCCCCTGAAATGCATATCTGTAGGCTGCAGAATTTAAACTATTATTGGGTCCAGGCATCTGCATACCAAAGGGATAGTAATCCGCAAAACCTTGACCAATGGTACTGTTCCTGCTCCGCAGTAGTTGTACTACTGCGGTCACTAATCTCAAATAGTCCTCATTATTTGTGGCAACACTGTAACCTCTGGTAATACCGAGTTTGCTTCGACATAATTCGATGCGGACGAATACAACCAATATTCGGGCTTTGCAACAAATTTTTCCACCACCGGATTGTTATGTATGTAATTTATCTTGTCCCAGAGAAATTTTTCAGAATACAGTTCAATAGCATGATTACCGGTTTTCCAAAATTTGAAAACTTTACTTTTTAAATTGTTCTTAGCTGCATTCTTGAACAATTGGACAAAGTTCTCCCTTCTTGATTCGGGTTCGTTTATAATTTGGTTCAAAATGGTTCTTGCGGAATGTCTCTTGAAATCACGGATTGTACCACTTAGTTGATAGGGTTCATTACAGTTGGCAATCAAATGCAGATGATTGGTCATTATACAATACGCATATAAATTAAGTCCTTTGTGTGCCATACAATAACGCAACGATTCTATAATCGCCTGTTTGTGGTTCTTTCGCGTGAATACATCTGCCCAATCTACCACGGTCAGGGTCATATAATAAGAACCATTGGTCTTGATGGTATGTTTTACCACCTGTAGCATGAGCCAATTTAAGCAAACAAATTTAAGTTGTTGCCCTTTTCTTTAAGTGTGTCGTTCCGCAGCAGTAAAACTACTGCGGAGCGGGAGTTCGGGCAGCAGCTCTTCCCTTCATTTTCTTTTCTTGCATAAAGAAAACGAAGCAAAAGAAAGTGCACTTTCCAGTAGGAATTTTTACTTCGTAAAACCCATCTCGAAACTCGGCCGTTCCGCTTCACGGAACAGGTACCTTTCCGAGCTTTCTCGATGTATTCTTCTGGAAAGCAAACCTTACATTCAACTTTACATTTTCAATTTGTCCTTTCTAAAATTGAGCGTAATTACCTCTGTTACGTAAAAATGGCTCCCCTCCCTGAGTGGAGAGGGGTGTTCCGCCACAGCGGAGTTTTATTTATTTTGGACATTGGTCCTATTAACAAAGTGACTTTGTTTTGTGTAGCTTTACCCATATTCATTCAGATATAAATGACAGGGGTGAAGAAGTATTTGAGCCAAAACTGTATTCCCTCTCTTTCTTTATCTTGCGTCTTACATTCTATTCTGCTTAACATATGGATATCCGCGTTGATGATTATATTTCAAAACAAAGAAATTGGACGGCAGAAATTGAGCTTTTAAGGGAAATTCTGCTCGATTGTGGGTTGGAAGAAACCCTAAAATGGCGACAACCTTGCTATACTTTCAAAGGTAAAAACATACTAATTATTGGCTGCTTTAAGGACTTTTGCTGTCTTGGCTTTTTCAAGGGCGTACTTTTAAAGGACGCCGAAGGTATTCTAAAACAACAAGGGGAGAACACCCAATCTGCAAGAATCGTCCCATTTACCCATGTGGGCGATATCACACGGTTAAAACCGATTCTTAAGACTTATGTGTTAGAGGCCATTGAAATTGAAAAATCGGGTTTGAAAGTTGAATACCGTCAACCCGATGAAATGGAGTTTCCAAAGGAATTGGAGCGGACTTTCGAAAAAGATGTTGCCTTTGAATCCGCTTTTAAGAATCTAACGCCCGGAAGGCAGAAGGGATATCTGCTTTTCATTTCCGGGGCAAAACAGTCGGCCACAAGGGTTTCAGGAATAGAAAAACACAGGTCTCGCATCATGGCAGGGAAAGGCATACACGATTGTGTCTGTGGCCACTCCAAGAAAATGCCTTCTTGCGACGGTTCCCATAACTATATTTGAGTAAATTGGTAGCTTTAGGAACCTCCGAGATCCATCACCATGAACAAGCTCAACTATCTTTTCTTACTACTAGCTTTAGTTGCGGAAATAGTAGGTACTGTTGGTGGCTTTGGGTCTTCCGTCTTTTTTGTGCCTATTGGGAATTTTTTCTTTGATTTTCATTTTGTTTTGGGGCTTACCGCCCTATTCCATTTGTTCAGCAACGTAAGTAAAATTGTATTGTTCAAAAAAGGCCTGGACAAAAAATTGTTAATGAACATTGGTGTTCCATCGGTCATATTTGTAATTGTTGGAGGCTATTTGACAAAAATCGTGGATAGTTTCATCTTGGAAATTGTGCTTGCCCTGTTCTTGGTTGGTTTGAGCCTTTTGTTTCTGATCAAAAAGGATTTGGTAATCAATCCGAATAGGAAAAATGCCATTTCCGGGGGTGTTCTATCCGGATTTTCGGCCGGACTTTTGGGAACCGGGGGGGCCATCAGGGGGCTTACCATGGCCGCTTTCAACTTGGAAAAAAGTGTTTTTATCGCCACCTCTGCATTTATCGACTTCTTTATTGATTTTACTAGAACCTTTGTCTACTTCAACAATGGGTACATTCATAAGGAACATCTCATATACCTGCCTTTCTTGTTGGTCATTGGGGTCTCGGGCACGTATTTGGGAAAACGCATTCTCCATTTTATAGAACAGGACAAATTCAAAAATATCTCTTTACTCCTTATTTTGCTTATCGGAATTGTAACTTTGGCAAACGTGGTACTAAAAACATGGTAGTGTTTCTTTTCAAAAACAGGCTTTCTGTTTTGTTGCGTTTTGTAGATGGCCTATTTTAGACGGCATATGTTTTTATTGTTAAGCTTATGTCCCATGGAAATAAAATTTTAGGCCTATTCTTTTGCGTTGGTTTTGTGCTATTGTCCGCGTGCAAAAGCAGTTCCAAAACTATATCGGCACCAACTAAAAATTCCAAAACCTCCTTGGAAAAACCCTATGTTGTGCTGGTTTCCCTAGATGGTTTTCGGTGGGATTACGTAGCGCGTTTTAAACCTCCCTTTTTGTCCAAATTTATCCAAGACGGGGTACAAGCGGAGTCCTTAATTCCATCTTTTACTTCCAAAACTTTTCCAAATCACTACACCATAGCCACTGGTATGTGTCCTGATAAGCATGGGATTATCGGCAATAGCTTTTATAGCCATAAGAAAGACGAAATCTACCGTATCAACAGGCGGGAACTTGTGGAAGATGGTACATTTTATGGGGGCACACCCTTATGGATACAGGCGGGCAGGTCTGGAATGGTTACGGCAAGCTACTTTTTTGTAGGCTCAGAAGCCAATGTCCTTGGTTCTTGGCCTACTTATTATAAAAAGTATGATGAGGCCATAAAAAACGAGGAGAGGGTATCCGCCGTACTCCAATGGCTTGCTTTACCGGCAAAGAAAAGACCACATTTAATTACCATGTATTTCTCGGATATGGACGATACCGGACATCGTTTTGGGCCAAATGCCGATGCCGATCTGAAAAACACCCTAACGAAGTTGGACAAAAACCTAGAATTCCTATTTCAAGGGGTAAAAGCTACAGGCCTTCCCGTTAACATTATCATTGTTTCCGACCATGGAATGGCGGAGGTTCCCAAGGAGCACTATATAGCCAAGGATCCATTAAAAAACGATTCACACTACCAACTTGTTGATAATGGTGCCCTCCTAAATGTTCATTTAAAAAACAATCAGGATTTAGAGCAAGTGCTCACTTTACTTAGGCAAAAGGAAAACCATTTTAAGGTCTACAAAACATCGGAAACACCAGGTTTTGAGTACTCCCCAAAGAATCCGGACTGGGGACAAATACAGATAATCCCGGATTTTGGCTATTATTTTGCCCCACAAGAGAAAATCGAAACCACCATTTCAAAATCCAAGAGGCCTTTCGGGGTGCATGGCTATGACCCAAAACATAAAGAAATGCACGGAATCTTCTACGCCAACGGGCCCGGTTTTAAAAGCAGATTGGAAGTTGCTTCTTTTAAGAACATTCACATATACCCTTTGGTATGTAAAATCCTTGGTTTAGACGTTCCTTCAGATATAGACGGAAACCTAAAGGCCGTTCAAGAGGTTCTAAAATAGCCTATCAATAGGCTAGGCCAGGGCAGAAATCGCTTTGTTTATCCGGTCCAAACTTTCTTCCTTGCCGATCAAGGCCATAATGTCAAAAATATGCGGGCCTTTCATGTCGCCCACCAAAACAAGACGCAAGGGCGGCATGACCTTCCCAAAGGACAGTTCGTTTTCAGTAATCCAGGCTTTTACTACCGTTTCAACGTTTTCGGAGGAGAAATCCTTAATAGTATCCAACTCTTCCAACAACTCTTTCATAATTTGGCCGGTATCATCTTTCCATTGTTTTTTCACCGCCTTTTCGTCATACTCCGTAGGTGCTACAAAAAAATAATTGCTCAACTCCCAAAAATCGGAAACAAATGTGGCGCGGTCCTTTATGAGGGAAACCACTTTTTCCACATATGCCTTGGAGGGCGCCTCAATGTTTTTTTCGGATAGTAAGTCAGCAAATGATTCGGCCAACACGGCGTCGTCTTTTTGATGCATATACTGCTGATTATACCACTTGGTTTTATCCGGGTCGAACCGTGCTCCTGATTTGTTCACCCGCTCCAAGGAGAATGAATCTACTAGTTCTTCCAATGTAAACAACTCCTGTTCCGTGCCTGGATTCCAGCCCAACAAGGCCAAAAAGTTGACTACAGCTTCAGGAAAATATCCTGCTTCACGGTATCCCACAGACTCGTTCCACGACAATGGAAATACCGGAAATCCTCCCTTTTCTCCATCGCGTTTACTCAACTTGCCTTTTCCAACCGGTTTCATAATCAAAGGCAGGTGGGCAAATTGAGGGGCTTCCCATCCAAAAGCGTCATACAATTGCTGGTGCAAGGCCAATGAAGGTAACCACTCCTCGCCTCGAATAACATGGGAAATCTCCATCAAGTGGTCATCCACAATATTGGCCAAATGATAGGTAGGCATGCCATCACTCTTAAAGAGCACCTTATCGTCCAATATATTGGTGTCTATTTCAATATCTCCTCGGATAATGTCCTTAAGTTGAAGTTTTTCATCCGGAGGTGTTAAAAACCGAATCACATAATCCTCTCCTGTGGCTATTCTTTTTTGCACTTCTTCCGGCATAAGGGACAATGAATTGTCCAATTTGGGTCGGTTATGCCAATTATAAATAAAGGTTTTGCCCTTGGCTTCGTGGTCCTTACGGTGAAAATCGAGTTTTTCGGCAGTATCAAAAGCATAATACGCCTTTCCCCTTTCAATCAAATCCTCGGCAAACTTTTTATAAAGATGCTTCCGCTCGCTCTGTCTATACGGCCCATATTTTCCCAGTATGTTGCCTTTGGTGGTGGGTGAACTTGGGCCCTCGTCAAAGGGAATGCAGCACCAATTTAGGGAATCAATGATATATTGCTCCGCGCCTTCCACAAACCGATTTTGATCTGTATCCTCGATTCTAAGGATAAAATCGCCCTTGTGTTTTTTGGCAAAAAGGTAATTGAATAAGGCGGTCCTAACACCACCAATATGCAAGGGTCCCGTGGGACTAGGGGCAAAACGTACTCTTACTTTCTTTTTCATTTAGCAAAGGTATAAAAAGGGATCCTTAAGGGAAAGGGCTCATTTTGTGGTGGAAATAATTTTTATATAGGCTTCCCGTTTTCCATTTATAATCGTTAAGTAACGGATTAGGTGCCTTTTAACAAATTTTTTCTATCCTTAAAAACCAAAAGGGTATATCTTGGTATAAAAATCCATAGAAATTGCAGAATTACGACATCATATTAGAAAAATTAAACGATTTTATTCGAGGCCATTATACCCAGAAATTAATCAAAGGGGTTATCCTTTTTGTTGCTTTGGGTCTCTTCTTTTTTTTGGCGGTAGTGGGTGTTGAATTTGCGCTTTGGTTAAGTTCTACCGGAAGACTTGTGCTTTTTCTTGCTTTTTTGGGTATCGAAGGGTTTTTGCTCTACAAATACATTGGTATTCCCTTGTTTTATCTTTTTAAGTTAAAAAGGGGGATTACAACAAAAGACGCTTCACTCATGATTGGAAAACACTTTCCGGAGGTGGGCGATAAATTATTCAATCTCTTGGACCTAGCGGACCAACCGGAAAAATCAGAATTGTTGTTGGCCAGTATAGAACAACGATCAGAACAATTGAATACCGTGCCTTTCAAAAGGGCCATCAACACTAAGGAACCTCTAAAATATTTGAAGTTTACGCTATTGCCTTTGGTAATTTTAGGGTTGTTGTGGTTGTCAGGCAATTGGAATTCCTTTTTTGGAAGTTATTCCCGTGTAGTCAATTACAATCTTGCCTATGACCCTCCCGCGCCTTTTAGGTTCGAATTGTTGAATACGCAATTACAAGTCATAGAAAGTAAGCCCTTCACCTTCCAAGTGGCAACGGAAGGCTCGCTAAAACCGGATAATGTGTACGTTGTTTTTCAAGGCAAGGAAATCTTGTTACAGGAAGAAAATGGGGTGTTCCGGTATACCATGTCGCCTCCCATCACATCGGGGCGCTTCATGTTCAAAGGAAGCGGGCAACAGTCCAGGGAGTATGAGCTGGTAGTCTTGAAGGCGCCCGCCATTTCGGATTTTAACATGCGGTTAGAGTATCCTGCGTATATCAATAAACTTCCTGAGGTCATAAAAAGTACCGGAAATGCCGTAATACCCGAAGGAACCAAAATAACCTGGGAGATTAAAGGCCAAGACACCGATGAGATTAAACTCGTTGCAAAGGATACCTCAATGTTATTTCATAATGACGGGGACGATTTCAGCCTTTCCAAGAAAATCTATGCGAATTGGGACTATCAATTGGCCACCTCAAATACCAATATACGTGAATACGAGACTTTACACTATTCGTTTCAGGTAATTAAGGATGCGTATCCAACAGTTAAAGTGGAGCAGGTTTTGGACTCCCTTGAACCGAATGTTTCCTATTACTCTGGGGAGGCCACGGATGATTATGGGCTTAAAAAAATTGAACTGGTCTATTATGAACAAGGAAGGGAGCAAGACGAGAAATTTCTTGAGCTGAGCGGACCACAATCCAATTTTCATCCTTTCTACTATACGTTTCCCTCTGGTCTGAATTTGGAGGAAGGTAAGAAGTATGCGTTTTATTTTAAAGTTACGGATAATGATGCCATCCATGGAGGAAAATCAGTTAAAAGCACGCTGTTCTCTCAGGAAATTTTAGATAATAACCAACTGAAAAACAAAGAGTTGGAGTCTCAACAGTCGCTGATAAACAACTTGGATAAATCCTTGGAAAAGGCGGTCGAGCAACGTGATAACCTTAAGGAAATCAACGCTTTACAAAAAGAAAAAAACCGATTGGATTTTAATGACCAACGCCAGGTATCGGATTTTTTGGAAAAGCAGGAACGACAGGAGCAATTGATGGAAAAATTCAGCAGGGAACTAAAGGAAAATCTGGAAAAAGGGGAGCGGGACGACAAGTTAAACCAATTACTACAGGAGCGTTTGGAGCGCCAAGAAATAGAGGCCAGAAAAAATCAAAAGCTTTTGGAAGAGCTCAATAAAATTGCCGATAAAATCAACAAAGAGGAATTGACGCAACGTTTGGAGGAGCTTGGTAAAAAACAGCAAAACTCGGAGCGTAGCCTTGAACAGTTGTTAGAGTTGACAAAACGATATTACGTTACCGAAAAGGCCGCACAATTGGCAAGCGATCTGGAAAAGTTATCAGAAAAACAGCAAGCCCTTGCCGAAGAAGAAATTGACAAGGAATCCTCCGAACAGGAACAGAAAAAATTGAACAAGGAATTTGACAAAATCGCCAAAGATTTGGATGAATTGAAAAAAGACAATGCGGATTTAAAAAAACCAATGAATCTCAGTATCGACAAGGCGAAGGAAGCGGGAGTCAAAGAAAACCAAACTAACGCGTTGGAAGAAATTCAAAACCACGAAGACTCCAAAGAAAAGTCAGATAATGAAGGCATGGAAAAAAGTGCCAATAAGACCAAGCAAAATCAAAATTCAGCTGCACAAAAAATGAAGGAAATGAGTGAAGAGCTTGGGCAATCTTCAATGAGTGGGTCTTCCGGCAGTGATTCCATGGCAGAGGATGCAGAAATGCTGCGACAGATTTTGGACAACCTGATTATATTCTCGTTCAAACAAGAAAGTCTTTATGATAAACTGAGCGAACAAGACAGGCAAGACATTTCCTATTATTCCGAAACCGTTCGAAACCAGAACGAACTACGTAGCCTGTTTGAACACGTTGATGATAGTTTGTTTGCTCTTTCCTTGCGCCAAGCAGAGCTTTCAGAATTCGTAAACGAGCAGATTACAGAGGTGTACTATAACATAGATAAATCTCTGGAAAGTGTGGCGGAAGGACAAATATACCAAGGAGTATCCTATCAGAAATACGTTCTAACAGCATCGAACAGTCTTGCAGATTTTTTGGCACATGTACTTGAAAATATGCAGCAAAGCATGCAAATGGGCCAGGGGAGCGGTCAAAGTCAGGATGGTTTTCAGCTTTCGGACATCATTAAACAACAGCAGTCCCTTGGAGAAAAAATGGGCGAATCTGGTAGTCAGGGTCAATCAGGACAAGAAGGAAATCAAAAGGGAAATCAAGGTAAGGATGGAAATCAAGGGGGGAAACAAGGCAGTCAGGGACAAAATGGAAACCAGGGTCAACAAGGCAACGAGGGTAACGAAGGAAGTGGACAAGGCCAAAGTGGTCAGTCCGGTGAAGGCAAAAACGGTTCCAATGGGCAAAACCAAGATTTTGGAATCTCTCAAGACAGTGGAGGTATGAGCGAAAAAGAACTTCAGGAAATCTATGAAATCTATCAAGAGCAGCAGCGTATCAAGCAAGAACTGGAACAACAGTTACAAAATATGATCAACGAAGGAGATCGTAAGCTTGGAGAGAAACTTCTGCGTCAAATGGAAGATTTTCAAAACGACTTACTTGAAAACGGAATTACGCAACGTGCGCTCAGTAAGGCTAACACCATCGAATATGAATTATTGAAGTTAGAAAACGCCACTCTAAAACAAGGCAAAAAAACAGAACGGGAAAGCAATAGCAACAAAAAGGACTTTACAAATCCAATTATTACGAAACCCTCATTACTAGATAATTATCGCAATGAGATAGAAATTTTAAATAGACAAGCCTTACCTTTGCGCCAAAATTTTCAAAACAAGGTAAAAGAGTACTTCAAGGACAATGATTGAATTTCATTTTGAAACGAGTTTTATACTTTCCAATAGTGAAAAAGTCAAGCGCTGGGCTCACATTGTTTGTGCTTCTGAAGGATACACCATAGGTGTTTTGAACTTTGTGTTTTGCGACGATTCCTATTTGTTGGAAATAAATCAAAAATATCTACAGCACAACACACTTACTGATATCATAACGTTTGACTATACAACTGGTAAATCTATGTCTGGTGATATCTTTATTTCCATAGAGCGTGTTCAAGAAAATTCTCAAACCTATCAGGTTTCTTTTGAAAACGAATTGATACGCGTCATGTCCCATGGAATGCTTCACCTGGCGGGATATAAGGACAAGAAAGAAGAACACATTAAGGAAATGCGTTCCAAAGAAGATGAAAAAATAAAAATGTTCCACGTGGAACACTAGAAATTATGTTCGGAGAAATTTACGACGTTATTGTAGTAGGAGGGGGTCACGCTGGGGCAGAAGCAACTGCTGCAGCGGCTAACATGGGTTCAAAAACCTTGCTTGTGACGATGAACCTACAAACCATAGGCCAGATGTCGTGCAATCCGGCCATGGGCGGTATTGCAAAAGGGCAAATTGTAAGGGAAATAGACGCTTTGGGCGGGTATTCCGGTATCATTACTGATAAATCCGCAATACAATTTAAAATGTTGAACAAGTCCAAAGGGCCCGCTATGTGGAGTCCGCGGGCTCAAAGTGACCGAATGCGATTTGCAGAAGAATGGAGACTTGCATTGGAAAGAACCCCCAATGTTGATTTTTACCAGGAAATGGTTACAGGACTGCTAATCGAAAAAGATAAAGTCGTAGGGGTAAAAACATCCCTAGGAATAGAGATAAGAGGAAGAGCCGTTGTGCTAACCAACGGCACCTTTTTAAACGGTTTGATTCATATTGGTGAAAAACAGTTTGGCGGAGGAAGGGCCGGAGAAAAAGCTGCGACAGGAATAACAGAGCAACTTGTTGATTTAGGTTTTGAAAGTGGCCGAATGAAAACCGGCACACCTCCACGCGTTGATGGTCGGTCTTTGGACTATTCAAAAATGATTCCCCAGCCGGGAGATGAAAATCCTGAAAAATTCTCATATCTCAATACACCTAAACTAAAAAACCAAAGGGAATGTCACATGACCCATACCAGTACCCTAGTGCATGACTTACTTAGGGAAGGGTTTGATAGGTCACCCATGTTCAACGGAAGAATAAAAAGCATAGGTCCAAGATATTGCCCATCCATTGAAGATAAGATAAATCGCTTCGCCGATAAAGATTCCCATCAAATGTTCATCGAACCTGAAGGATGGCAAACAGTAGAAGTATATGTTAACGGTTTTTCAACATCTCTTCCAGAAGATGTACAATTCAAAGCACTACGCTCTGTAAAAGGCTTTGAAAAGGTAAAGTTCTTTAGACCTGGCTATGCCATAGAATACGATTATTTTCCACCTACTCAGCTAAAGCACACCTTGGAAACCAAGCTTGTTGAAAACCTATATTTTGCAGGTCAAATCAATGGAACAACCGGGTACGAGGAAGCAGCGTCCCAGGGTTTGATAGCAGGGATAAACGCACATTTAAAAATCAACGAACAAGAGCCATTTACATTGCAAAGAGATGAAGCTTATATTGGTGTTTTAATTGATGACTTAATAACCAAAGGAACTGAAGAACCTTATAGAATGTTCACCTCGCGTGCAGAATACAGAACACTATTGCGTCAAGACAATGCTGATTTAAGACTTACTCCAAAAGGATATGAAATAGGATTGGCCAAAGAGGACAGATTAATAAGAATGGAAGAAAAACTTGTAAAATCTGAAGCTTTTATAAACTTCTTTAAAACGACCAGTGTCCTTCCAGAACAAATCAACCCGATATTAGAAACAATAAATTCGGCCCTAATAAAACAATCGGATAAGATGTTCAAATTGTTCTCAAGACCCAAGGTTACCATGGACCATATGCTTAGTCTTGAACCAGTATCAGAATTTGTAACTACCCGTAATTTAGATAATGAGGTATTGGAACAAGCCGAGGTGCAAGTGAAATATTCAGGATATATAGAAAAGGAAAAGGTAAACGCTGATAAATTAAGCCGACTAGAGTCTGTTAAAATACCTCCAAATTTCGATTATAAAAAACTCAAATCACTGTCCTTTGAGGCACGTGAAAAATTGACCGCGGTTCAACCAGTAACGATATCACAAGCTTCTAGAATCAGTGGTGTTACACCAAGTGATGTAAGTGTTCTTTTGGTATACCTAGGTAGATAACCTTACATTGTTCCACGTGGAACGATCGAACCACCGTAAGTCAATAAATTGAATTATGATAGAATACATAAAAACAAAGGATCACTTTAACACACAAGAAATATTTGTGCTTGAGTATATTGAAGCTCTTGATTTACTCAAAACAAGTCCCTCCCCTAAAAACTTAGAAAAATATTATGCACACCAAGATTATATATCGCATACAGATAACAATAAAACTAAAATAGATAAAATCTATCAAAAGGTAAAAAATTATAGTTTAATAAAAAAGGTTCAGCTAATTAATAAATTAGATGTAAAAGAAAAACGAATATTGGATATAGGTGCCGGAACAGGTGATTTCCTAAAAATAGCTTCCAAAGACAAATGGAAGATAGAAGGAGTAGAACCAAATCAATACGCTAGACAAAAAGCATCGGAAAAAAATATCGTATTACAGGAAAGAATAGAAAAACTTAAAAATGAAAAATTTGACGTCATAACTCTTTGGCACGTCCTTGAACATCTTCCAGACCTGGAAAACCAAGTAAAAAAAATAAACAACCTATTAACAGAGAGAGGTTACCTAATAATAGCAGCACCTAATTATAAATCATACGATGCCCACTATTATAAAGACTATTGGGCCGCCTTCGATACCCCACGCCATTTATGGCACTTCTCCAAAAAATCAATCCAATTACTCTTTATTGAGCATAATATTAAACTCATTAAAACAAAACCCATGCTATTTGATTCCTTCTATGTTTCCCTTCTTTCGGAAAAATACAAGACTGGAAAAAACAATTATATGAAAGCGTTTTTAATAGGCCTAATTTCAAACATCAAAGGTTTGTTCACCAAAGAGTACTCATCCCACATTTATATACTCCAAAAGATCAAATAACTCCTTAGGATCCCTTATTTAAACTTAAAACAAAACAGTAAGGAAATCATAAGCTAATTGAAAAAAAATAGATCATAGAGCCTTAGAATAGGACTATATTAATAATAAAATACAATAAAAATTTAAAAAGTAATAAGAAACATCTATAACGCAATTATTAACAAAGCTTTCTTACTTTTGCGTCGAATTAATAAAATGAAAAATGAAAAAAATAATCTTTGGAATAGTATTGCTAACGATAGCTTCATGTACCCAGGAAAAAATTGGGTTTGTTGACAACGTAAAATTGATGAACGAATATCAAGAAAAAATTGATGTAGAAAATAAATTTAAGGAAAAGGCAGAAGCTCTAGGAAAAAAAAGGGACAGTATATCCCAAAAGTTCCAAGCAGAAGCTACCGAGTTTCAAACAAGGGCACAAAGCATGTCCCAAACAGCCGCGCAACAAGAATACGCCCAATTTCAACAAAGAGGGCAGCAAATGGGGCAACAACTACAAATGGAAGACCAGCAATTACAACTACAAGGTCAAACCGAAATGGACAGCATAGTCTCCAGAGTAAAAAAAGAAATCCAGGAATACGGAAAATCAAAAGGCTATAGCTATATTCTTGGAGGCGGAGAAGGTGGTAGTGTTCTCTATGGTAAAGAAACCTATGACATAACATCAGAAATCATTGAACTTCTAAATACCAAATACAAAAAATAATTCATCCTACACATACACTAGAAAAAAGGGCCAAGATTTGGCCCTTTTTTAGTAGCTAATGTTTTCGATCCTTGATTCAATATTGAACCGGCCATTTGGTATAAATCCCTTCACTATCAATACTAAACCACAAACAATCAAAATGATACCTATACCCTTTTTTATCAGTCGTATCCTAGACCCAGTCAATTTTCGCTTTAATTGCTTTGCCAATAAAATTTTAAACAAATCCGTAACAAAATAGGAGAGTATCATCGTGGTAAAAAATACACGGATGCGTGAAGGCTCATTATCCAAACTTGGACCCACAATAATTATAACACCTAACCAAAAAACGAGCACCCCGATATTTATAAAGTTCAAGAGAAACCCCTTCACTACAAGACCTAGATAATCACTCCTCTTTGATTTAATAGGTAATTTAGAAGTACGCGTACCACCACCATGCTTAAAGAAAATAGTAATCCCATAAACTAATAAAATAACACCTCCAAAAACGTAAAGCCCAGGTTGATTACTAAGATTTTCCAGTAATTGATAACTACTGAAATAGGCAATGGTAATAAAAACTATATCCGCTACAATGACTCCAAGGTCAAAGACCAATGCAGCTCGAAACCCTTTTATGGCACTTGTCTCGAGTAGTACGAAGAACACAGGACCAATCATAAAACTTAAAATAAAGCCTAATGGAATTGCTGCCTGTATGTCTTCCCACATATGAATACTACATTCGTTTTATACTACCTCCAAACACCGTTTTCTCTTCCAATTTAAGAGGATTGCCATAAACCAATACCTCACCACCTGCCTTCACGGCCGCTTTCACATACTCACTGGCATAAATCTCGGCCCTGGAACCTGCATTAACATTTACCGTAGAAAACTTAGTCTTCAATAACTTTCCTTCGTACACACCACCCGTGTTTATCTGCACGTCTTGAAGATTTGCAACACCTGAGGCCTTCACGATTCCACCTGACACGGATTTTATTAAAAGCTGTTCCACTTCCGTAGAAACATTTACTTCTCCCCCTTTTTGGGACTTTAATTCCAAGACATCCTGAACAATTGTATTTTTAGAAGTAATCCTAGCATCCTCGTTCACATCTATGACCATAATATCCTCCGTATAATACAAATCAACAAAGGTCTTATACCCACTAAAGAACTTTGTAATTTGCATTCTTATCTTTAAGATACCATCATTGTTTACAATAGCAACCTTATCTGTATTTTCACCAGAAATCACCGCTCTGTTCTCAGAAGACCTAATAAGATTAATGGAAATACCATCAAAACCCTTGACCTCTGCAAACTTCCCCAGGTTTTGGGTAATCTCATTATCTTGGGCGAACGAAGAATACCCAAAAAATAAACTCAATATAATTACAAAGTGCTTCATTTCGTAGGTTTCAAACCAGATAATGGAATCTTAATTTTAAATATTCAAATCAAACAAAATCCATTCCAAAAGCTATTCTTTCTTACCTAATAAGGAAAAATCGAGGTGTCTTTTTATAAGATCGCTACTCTTCACCATTACCCATACCTCATCTCCCAACTGATACATTTTTTTAGTACGTTCCCCAATTATGGCATACTGCTTATCATCAAAGATATAATAATCTCCCTTTATGTCCCTGATACGCACCATGCCCTCACACTTATTCTCAATAATCTCGACATAAACGCCCCATTCCGTAACGCCGCTGATTACACCTAAAAATTCTTCATCCTTATGGTCTTCCATAAATCGGATTTGCATGTACTTAATGCTATCCCTTTCGGCATTGGCGGCTAATGATTCCATATCGGAGGAATGCTTGCATTTTTCTTCATATTTATCGGCCTTGACAGAATTCCCACCATCCAGATAATGCTGCAATAGGCGATGTACCATAACATCTGGATACCTTCTAATTGGCGAAGTAAAATGGGTATAATAATCAAAGGCCAAGCCATAATGCCCAATATTGTCAACCGTATAGACGGCCTTGCTCATACTTCGTATCGCAAGGGTGTCAACCAAATTCTGTTCCTTTTGACCCTTTACATCCTCCAATAATTTGTTCAAGGAAGCACTGATCGACTTTTTATCCTTAAAATCCAACTTATGACCAAATCTGGAAACAATTCCGTTCAGTGCAATGAGCTTATCCTCATCCGGATCATCATGAACCCTATATACAAAAGATTTCTTAGGCTTCTTTTTACCAATAAATTGGGCTACCTTCCTATTTGCCAATAACATAAACTCTTCGATGAGCTTATTGGCATCTTTTGCTTCCTTAAAATAAACGCCAACCGGCTCATTATTTTCATTCAAATTGAAACGCACCTCAACCTTATCAAAAGAAATGGCGCCCTGGTTCATTCGTATCTCACGCATGATCTTGGCCAATGTATCCATCGCCAAGGTAGCCTCAACAATATTCTTCCCAACATCATAGGAATGACCCCGTATAGAAACATTTTCTGGAATGTGTCCCTTACATGTTTCAATAATATGTTGAGCCTCCTCATAGGCAAAACGTTCATTTGAGTTGATGACCGTCCTACCAAACCATTGGTTTTTGATACCGGCGTTGGTGTCCAATTCAAAAATGGCGGAAAAAGTATATTTTTCCTCATTAGGCCTTAGGGAACAAGCATTATTGGAAAGAACTTCAGGTAACATAGGAACCACACGATCTACCAAATATACGGAAGTAGCCCTATCGTACGCCTCATCATCCAGAATGGTATCAACCTCAAGATAATGGGAAACATCCGCAATATGAATCCCTATTTCATAATTTCCATTGTCCAAAACCGAAAAAGATAATGCATCATCAAAATCCTTGGCATCCTTGGGGTCAATCGTAAAAGTGAGCACATCCCGCATGTCCCTTCGTTTGGCAATCTCCTCTTCCTTAATACTGGTATCCAAACTATTGGCAAATTGTTGTACCTCTGTTGGAAATTCATAGGGAAGTCCATATTCTGCCAAGATAGAATGAATCTCCGTATTATGCTCCCCGGGTATACCTAGAACCTCGGTAATCTTTCCATATGGGGAATCTACCCCGTCCGGCCAATCCAAAAGTTCCACAATGACTTTCTCGCCATTCTTGGCACCATGCATATTTTCCTTCGTGATGAAAATATCCGTATACATCCTAAAATCGGTAGGTCGTACAAAAGCAAAGGTTTTTTGCATATCCACAATTCCAACGAAAGTATTTTTATTTCGCTCGAGAATGCGGACTATTTCACCTTCCAACTTTTTACTTTTCTTCCTTGGATGTATATACACCTCTACCACATCCCTATGGAAGGCTTTATTCAACTTATTAAAAGGGACAAAAACGTCATCTTCCAATCCTTCCACTATGATATAGGCGTTTCCTCTTCCTGTAACATCCACCGTACCCTTATGATAGGTTTTTACATCATCCAGGACCTGATAACTACCTTTGGACACCTCCTGTATTCGTTTTTTTTCCTTTAACTGTGTAAGTCTTTGGATAAGTGTATTTCTATCATGCGCATCTGTTACCCCTATCTTGGCAGCGATTTGTTTGTAGTTGAAACTTTTGCTAGGTTCCTTCTCCAATACTGTAAAAATCCCTTTGGTAATCTCGTTCTTCCTGTGATCTCTACTCTTCTTATTTCTTTTAGACATTAAAGTTTCTGTTTATTCGCTACACCTGTGACACATAACCGAGGCATATCCCGAAATTGTAAATTTTCTACTAAGAATAATACGTTTAATTCCCTTAGATAGTTTACCGGAAAATTACGAATTATAATCCAGTAGCGCGTGTTCGTTTGAAATCATAGTTGTTATCAACATATATTATATATTCATTTTTTTTTTTGAAATTTTAAAATAAAATGATGATTATGATAGGGTGTTAATAACGGGTAAAACTATTTTTAAAAATACTTGACTTTGTTAGATACTAATAGTTATTGACATACAATGAGTACAAAACTCTTCTAAAAATCAGTCTTTTAAAAAAGTTATTAAAATGGGTTCATAACCCATTTCAACATTCATTTTTTGATAAATTAATGTAAAGATAATGTTAACTACAAGTCCTGTTTATTTAAAAAGAGACTTACAGTTTGTAATATATTTTTTCGCTTTTTTCCTGGAAGGATTGTAATGGATATATCTAAGATGTAATGCAAATTTTAATTTGCATTTTTTTCAACAACTTATGAGTATGTAAATTGTGAAATACACCTACTAATGAACGACGATGAGGTGATTTTTAAAAATCTTTGTTGTAAACATATCATTTTTTGTGGTCACCATTTGTTAATTGTACCTTTATAGTCGTTCCCCAGACGCTTATAATAAAAGATTTATTAATTAAATGTATCATGGGATAGACCATAATATTCAAGAG
This sequence comes from Maribacter sp. 4G9, assembly GCF_002742265.1. GTDB lineage: Bacteria > Bacteroidota > Bacteroidia > Flavobacteriales > Flavobacteriaceae > Maribacter. Next base: position 193,663 of record NZ_MDGL01000007.1, on the reverse strand, counting down.
TACCTCAAGGATTAATATTGGTGAATTCCCCGTGAACTTATAAATATTTAAAAAATGAAAATAGCTATAGGAAACGACCATGCCGGCACGGATTACAAACTTGCCGTTATAGGTCTCTTACGATCTATGGACATTGAAGTGGTCAACTATGGAACTGATGGATCAGATAGTGTTGATTACCCTGATTTTGTACATCCTGTTGCCCAAGATGTGGAAGACGGTAAAGTGGATTATGGTATTATTATCTGTGGTAGCGGAAACGGGGCTTCCATGACGGCCAATAAACATCAAAAGGTTAGGGCGGCATTATGCTGGACCAAGGAAATAGTGGAATTGGCCCGTGAACACAACAATGCAAATATATTAAGTCTTCCGGCACGGTACATAGCCTTACAGCAAGCACTTGAAATGGTAGAAGTGTTCTTAAAAACGCCTTTTGCCGGCGGAAGGCACGAAAGAAGGATAGAAAAGATTCCTTGTAGCTAACAAAGAGGTCCATGGGTCACGCGCACCATCATCACACGCATGGACATCCCCATCCAAAGGTAGAGGGCAAGAACCTTGTAACTTCAATATTACTGAATATTCTCATAACCGCTTCCCAAGTGGTAGGGGGAGTCATATCCGGAAGTCTTGCTTTACTATCCGATGCGCTTCATAATTTTAGTGATGTATTATCCCTTATTGTGAGTTATATAGCCAATGTACTTTCAAAAAGAAAAGCATCGGCAACCAAAACATTTGGCTATAAACGGGCGGAAATAATTGCGGCGTTTGTGAACTCGGCCACCTTGATTGTTGTTGCGTTTTTGTTGATAAAGGAAGCAGTAGAGCGATTTATACATCCAGAGGAAGTGGAATCCAACTTGGTCATTTGGCTCTCTATATTAGGTATCGCCGCCAATGGTTTCAGTGTGCTACTCATAAAAAAAGATTCGGATAAAAACATGAACATGAAATCTGCCTATTTGCATTTATTGACGGATATGTTGGCTTCCATAGCCGTTTTGATAGGTGGTCTGTTGATGAAGTTCTACGAAATCTATTGGGTTGATCCTTTGTTGACTTTACTTATAGCTGTATATCTCATCTTTATGGGTTTTGATCTTTTAAAGGATGCTACACGGGTGTTGATGTTGTTTACCCCCAATACCGTACAGGTACAACATATTGTGGATACCGTATCGAGAATAAAATCCGTTAGAAATGTGCATCATGTGCATGTATGGCAGTTAAACGAAAATGAAATTCATTTGGAGGCGCATATCGATTTTTCAGAGGATATTAAACTGTCCGAATTCGATAAGATTTTGGATGAAATAGAGGAAGTTGTTTACCATAAACACGGTATAAGCCACATAAACATTCAACCGGAATATGGAAAATGTGATGCAAAACATGTTGTCGTACAGGATTAATCCGATTATCAAGAGCTTTATATCTACGGTCGTATGTCAGAACAAGTGAATCATATATGGACATACTAATATTTCTTAACCTATGATTGGTCAATGAAAACCTATAAATCAAAAATTAGTTGGGGCCTTTTAGTTGTTCCGATGCTCCTTTTTCTAGGAATTATCGTATCCATGATCGTGAAGGGCGAAGAACCGTCCGGTATCTTAACTACTTCCGGTATCCTTCTAGCCGTATGCTTGTTCATTTTATATCTGCTGATGAATACTGAATATGCTCTTGATGCCAATACACTGTATGTAAAAAGCGGTTTTGTGTATAGAAAGCACCTGGATATCTCAAGAATTACCTCCGTTAAAAAGACAAAGAGCCTTTTTTCCGCTCCCGCGGCATCCTTGGACCGGATACAGATTGCCTATGATTCCTTTGGTATATTGGTTGTATCCCCCAAGGACAAGGAAAATTTTGTAAAGGATTTACTTGCAATTAACCCCGATATAAAAGACCATGTGAACCTATGAAGATATATACCAAAAACTTTCATGCTTTGAACACACAGGAACTCTATGGGCTGCTGCAATTACGTAGCGAAGTTTTTGTGGTGGAGCAGGATTGCGTGTACCAAGATTTGGACGGGAAGGATAGCAAGGCCATTCATGTGATAGGGAAGAAGGAAGATGAGATTGTTGCCTACACGCGTGTTTTTAAACATGGGGACTATTTTCCCGAAGCCAGTATTGGTAGGGTAGTGGTCAAAAAGGACCAAAGGAAATACGGGTATGGAAAAACGATTATGGAAGCTTCCATAAAGGCGATTGAAGCACAACTCCATACCACGACCATTAGAATTTCTGCACAGACCTACTTGTTGAAATTTTACAATTCCCTAGGTTTTACAGCGGAAGGAGTTGAGTATTTGGAGGATGGGATACCGCATGTTTCTATGGTGCGGGTAGCATAACAGGGTTAAAAAAAGGAATATATTAGCTTAGGTTGCGTAAATTAAAATAATATAGATTAGATCATCTATATTTCTATTTTGTATACTATTCAAGATAATTGGACAACTTTGGAAATCGAGTAACCATTAGACTGATTTTATGAAACCATTGGATATAGGAGAAGTAACTAAATATGTGGAGGAAAATATTGGCGATTTTCATTCCAGACGAGTAGATAAATTAGGAGAGCTAAAATTAAAGACTGTTCTTAAAAGAAAGAATCCATATCTATTTAAAGCGAAGAATATATTAACCGCTCAAGACTTAATCAAAGCAATTGTTGATGCATATATTTCTTCAAGTGAGGAAGGTATATTTGGAAACTGGTTGGAAGGGTTGGCAATACACGTTAATAGTCTAGTTTATGGAGGAAGAAAATCTGGAATTCCAGGAATTGATTTAGAATTCACTAAAAACAGTGAGCGATTTATTGTTTCAATCAAGTCAGGGCCAGACTGGGGGAACGATAGTCAGATAAAAAAAATGGTTGACCATTTTAATTCTGCACGAAGAGTTCTTAAAACTTCTGGAGCTAAAATCAATGTTACAGCCGTAAACGGATGTTGCTATGGTAAAACAACTTCCAGAAATCATTATAAGAAAAGAGGTGATTACTACAAATATTGTGGTCAAGTATTTTGGGAATTTATTTCCGGAAACAGCGAATTATACAAGGAAATAGTTGAACCTCTAGGTTATCTTGCACATGAAAAAAATGATGATTTCGAAATTTCTTATGCTAAGAAGATAAATATTTTCACGAAGGAACTAACTGAGGAATTCTTCACCGATACAGGTGATATTGACTGGAATAAATTACTTGAATTCAATTCCCAAGGAACGACTAAGAATAAATAGTATTAAGCCTCAACTAGAAGAAGTCGCTGTTTCTCAAATTTCTTAATTCTTTCTTCGAATTCAATCTTCCATTCCTTATCATTTGTACATTTATATCGGGAGTAAGAAAAGTTATCATAGTTTGAAATTTTCTCTCCATTAAGCAACTTGATAATATGTGTTCCAATTGCTCTGCCTAAACCAACGGGAACAGCATTTCCTATCTGTTTGTATTTATCTAAAATACTACCTTGAATATCCCAATCTTTTGGAAACTCTTGAATCCGCTTGTATTCTTGAACACTTAAAGGTCTATTTTCTTCTGGATGAGCCAAATCCGTTGCTGGCATTGCGGGATGAGTTACCAACGTGGGACTAGGTTTATTCCAATGAAGTCTTCTCAAAAAACCAGTCTTACCTCCACCTGAAAAATAGGATTTTCCCATAGCCTCTCTTTGCAACTCATCTGGCAGACCACGCCAATTCTGCCCTGATTTCAATAGTCGATAATATTTCAATCTTTTCTCAGGAAATGAAATATACTCTGCATCATTAGAACTTAAACCTTTCACAGCTTCCTTAAAGGTAGTCCATTTCGGTAGACCAAAACAGGCGTCCTCAGAGTTAGTTGGCTCTAAATAAGGAGGACGTTTCCCACCTCTTGAACAAATTAATACTACACGCTCTCTCTTTTGAGGAGTTCCAAAATTGGCCGCGTTGTATAAGTTGAAGCTAACAGCGTAGCCTGCACCTTCCAATCTATTTATGATTTCATGAAGAGCACCTCCGGGCAATTCATCTACAGTTAAATTCGGATGTCCTTCACCTCGTTGACTATGAGGACGATGCTTAAGAGGAGCTGACAATAATCCACGGACATTTTCTATAACGGCATACTTGGGATTCAGCCCAATAATCATATCGATAAATGACAGAAAAACATTTCCCCTGTCGTCTTCGAATCCCTTACGATTGCCAGCTGTGCTGAATGCTTGACATGGCGGACCGCCAACAACTAGGTCTATTTCTTCAAATTCGCTAAGACCTGAAATCTCACGGACTGATTGAGGCGAAAACTCTCGTATATCACCAACAAGAGCAATTTCAGGTCTATTCTTTACAATTGTCTTTCGACAAGCATTATCAATTTCACTGGCGAATAGTGTTTGAAAACCAGCCTGCTCAAGACCAATATCCATACCCATAGCTCCACTAAAGAAACTAAGCGCAATTGGTTTGTTAGATCGAATGGGTGTCCCTAGGCCATAAAACAATTGATCTTCTGCAACACCGGCGCTTGTGGAGGCGCAATAATTCTCTAAATCAGATTTACTGATAATCCAAGATTTTCCAACCCTCTCAGCTTTCATTTTTCCTTCTCGGCATAAATTACGAACTTGCTGTGGTGTAATTTGAAGAATATCAGAAACATCTTTAACGCTTAACATGGTACTTGTTTAGTTTTCGTTTGCGAAATTACAAAAAGTACCTTATCAAACAAGAAATATTTTTTATTAACACCCGTACCGCAAGAATCCTTTCTATTTGTAGAAAATGGAACACTGTATAGAAGTCCAGGGTTATTTAAATTCTGATTAGGTGCTTTTGTCATACTAATCGAACCAAAGCGCAGTGAAGAATCCGTTGTATTTCCTGTACTCTCAACAACTACCAGAAATTCTTGAGGAATCCGTAGCTCTAATGGATACTTCACTATGTGCGGTATGACCAAAAACAAATTCTACGCTAAAAAACACTCTTTCTTGAGAAAATAAAAGATAATAAAAATGGGCGGATTCAATCCGCCCTTTGTTATTTAGACACTGAATAAAAACGGACACTTTTGAATATAGCTCTCATTATCCAATTGGGCAATTAAGAAGTCCGCCAAATCTGTAGCGCTAATCTTATCCCCTTTACAGTTTTCTAAACTAACTTGAACAGGGTGTTTTTCCTCTGTTTGAATGATCATAGGCAATCTAACCAAGGTCCAATCCACACCTTCCTGTGTAGTCAAATATGCATATTCTTCCTGTCTATTTTTAGTTGCATCAGGAAAGTTTTCGTACATCCATTGGGTAGCATAGCTCGTTTTTTCATCCTTTTTATCAAAGGGGGAATCCACATTTAACCCTGTGACTACTATGTATCTTTTCAGGTTGTTTTTTCGCATTGCATTTACAACGTTCTTGCTTGCGTCCTTAGAAATAGGAGGTTCTCCTTTGGGTTGTCCCAAGGCACTGATTACTGCGTGACATCCATCGATTAGGTCCAAAACGGAATTATAATCTCTGGCATCGCCTTTTACCACTTCAACCAATGGGTTCGTAAAACAATGTTTTTCTGGATTTCTGATTAGGAGTTTTATAGGAATTTCTAGCTCTAAAAGCCTTCTAACCAAATAGGTGCCCGATTTACCTGTACCGCCAAGAACGGCAATTTTATGTTTAGTCATAATTTTCTTTATAAAATGAAACAATAGAAATTTAGACCCTAGAATTGGGTCTGCTGTTTAAATCCGAAGAAGGATTTGTGCTATTTTATAAAGAGATTCTAATACTTAAATATATAAAAAATGGCACGAAATACGTGCCAATATTTTATAAGCACCATATTTACACAATCAAATTTTGATAGGTTCTTTGTTACTAAGGTTAATATCTTCCAACATGGTGTCCGTAAACTTGTAGTGACCCCTTGTGGTTATAATACGAAATCGATTGGATTTCATGCGGCTCAAGGTATCCAAGAACAACCATTTTGTCTTTAACAACCTTGGTTTTTCGGATTTTAAGCTGATATCAAAAAAGTACTTTCGCCCATTTTTTATAGCAACGATATCCGGGGTGATTTTATCATCGGCACCCTTTCTACTATAGGATTTGGGTTTTTCGTAGCCGTCCATATCGGCCTTTATATTTTCAAAGCCTGTGGCTTCTAAATGATGGATGGATTTCTCAAGGAACGCTATATTTTCTGACTTGTCTAATTTTATCATACCTAATAAGATAACAAAAAACAGGAGAATTCCAAAAATTAAGCATTGATTAACAGGTTTTTAACCAAATTAAGTGAATTTTTTGGCAACCCTGTTCGAAAATAGGTAATCCAACTTCAAAATTAAATTGAACGGTTGCTCTGCCTTGTTGTTTTTGGAATGGTACAAGTAACCCTCTGTTCGTGGGTCCAATTCCTTCAATTTCATCTTGCCGTGCGGGAGCGGTTCTTTTTGATAATATTCCAACAAGCAGGTTTTTGTCACCCCTTTCGTTTTCAACAATTCCAACAATTTTTTTCGGTTTACAAAAGCAATCTTGCAAGAAGTGTATTTGTTCGGCTCGTCCTCATAAATGCCGGTTACCAAGGCATAGAAATCGGTTTTTTTGGAGGCATCAAAAAGCCAACCGTCCTTAAGGATGCCATTTTTTAGATAGTGGAGTTCAAAGGCAAATGTGGGGAGGTCCTCATTGATGTAATCCAATTGGGCCTTTTCGTCCACGAGAAAGGTCTTTTGGCTTATTTTGTGTTTAAATATAACATCTACGCCCAGCAGTTGTTCCCTCAGGTTTTGAACGCGCCCAAAGTCATAGTGCTTCAAGCAGTTTGAATAATAGGAATCCAAAAGCAGCGCAAGTCTTTTTTCTTTCCCCAGGTCCAATACAAAACTACTCTTCAAAATAAAGGGGGTTAGAAGTTAATTTTTTTATGGAGGGAAGCCCCAATTTTTGAAACGACCCCTACGACCAAGGCATTTCCCATAAAAAAGGCGCGCTTGGTATCGCTAATGCCCTCTAACCGGGTGTGATTGTCCGGAAACATGTTCAAGCGCTCCAACTCTATGGGCGTTAAACGGCGAAATCGGTTATCGGTCCGTACCACATGTTTAAATCGGGACGGACTTTTTCCTCCCTCTCCGGTAATGATTGTTCTTGAGGCATTGTCCAAGGCATCGGGAAATACCATGGCGCCTTCGCTGTAATTATAGCTAAAACCATTTTTAGCGGTGCGCACTTCCTTTTTGGCCCCTTTTAAATAGGCCCATTTGGGCACGTCCTCCGGGGCTATGAAAAATTCTTCTGGAATCGCTCCCTTTAGGAGAACATCGCCCAGCGCCATTTTCACGGCATCGTAGGAAGCACTTGTTTTGGTCGTTGTGACCTTACCTTCAATAAACACCCCCGTATTTTCAAAGGGCGACAGCTTTTGGCCTTTGTTGAAGCTGTCCGAGAGGGAAACCAAATCTCCCATAATGTCCAAGGTTTTGATCGTGGAAGCGTCTCCCTGAACCGGAAAGGCTTCGGCCAGGACGCCATTCTCTAACAGCCAACTTTTGGTATCGGTCTTCTTTAATTTTTTATAGAGCTTGGTGCTTTTGTGATAGCCCAAAAAAAAGATACGCCTTCTCCGTTGTGGCATACCATAATCCGCGGCATTGATAACACGCCATTCCACGGCATAGCCCAATTGCTCCAAACTCTTGAGCATGATGGCAAAATCACGACCCCGTTGATTGGAGGGAGATTTCAGCAAGCGGTCCACATTCTCCAAAAACAGGTATTTGGGCGGTTGTTTCTTTTCCGATAGAATCCTGTGGATGCTCCACCATAACACGCCTTTATTCCCAATGAGACCTTTGGAATTTTGTAGGGTAGTAGCCACCGAATAGTCTTGGCAAGGGAACCCACCTACCAGGAGATCTGCATCGGGAATTTCTGGGGTGGGCACTTCTGAAATATCGGAATTACTATGGTTTTCAGGACCAAATCTAGCCTCATAGACCATGGAGGCATGCTGGGTCTTGGTACTTGGCTCCCATTGACTGCTCCAAACAATTTTATAATGGCCGGTTTGCTCCAGACCAAGCCTAAATCCGCCTACCCCGGCAAAAAGCTCTATAACACGTAATTTGTCCACAAAGTTACTTTAAGGGTTTCATTATCGCTAATGTAGCCAAATTATATACGTTGATCCAAATACCAATTCAAGTAAAAAGGAGCGGATTTTTTATTTTTACAAAAAAAGCAAATGCGGTTTAGCCATAAAGTACTCGTTCTCTTGATGTTATTGAATCTGGGATGTCAAGAAAATCTAAGGGACGAAAAGGACATCCAAGGTTATATAGAGGAAATTAGGAAAACTTTTGCTCCGGATAAAAGAGTGGCGCTTTTCAGGGTGGAGGGCGTTCAAAACACAAGGGGCTGGATCCTCAAAGGGGAAAGCAATCTACCCGATGCGGTTGGTGCCCTTAAAGAAAAACTAAAGAAGGCCAACGTTGTTTATACCGATAGCATACAGATTCTGCCCGGCGAAAGTTTGGAGGGCAAACACAACGCCGTGGTCAACATTTCTGTGGCCAACCTGCGCAGTGAACCCAAACACTCGGCAGAGCTTGCCACACAGGCAACCTTGGGAACACCTTTGAAAGTTTGGAAAAAGGAGGGAGGATGGTATTATATCCAGACACCGGACAAGTACCTTTCTTGGGTAAATGCCGGCGAGATTACGGTAATGACCGATGCGGAATTGGCCAGCTGGATGAACTTCAAAAAAATCATCTACACGAATACCTATGGACATGCTTTTTCTGGAATCCAAGCGCAAATTAGGGTGTCCGACCTGGTTGCGGGCAATATTTTGGAAACAACCGGCGAAGGAATGGATTTCTTTCAGGTTCGTTTCCCCGATGGCAGGGAAGGCTTCATTAAAAAGGACGAGGCAAAACCATATGATATCTGGTTACATGAGTTGGACGGCACCCGGGAGTCGCTAGTGGAAACGGCCAAGACCCTTATGGGAGTGCCATATTTATGGGGAGGAACTTCCACCAAGGGCATGGATTGCAGTGGCTTCACCAAAACCATATATTTTCTAAACGGGGTCATTTTACCCAGGGATGCCTCGCAGCAGGTCCATGCCGGAATTTCCGTTGATTCCGTTAGGAGCTTTGACCAACTTCAAAAAGGAGACCTTTTGTTCTTTGGAAAAAAAGCAACGGATTCCACAGCCGAAAAAGTGGTGCACGTGGGTATGTGGATCGGGAACAATGAATTTATACATGCATCGGACCGAGTTCGAATTGGCAGTATGGACAAGGATGCCGATAATTTTGATGAATACAACATTAACAGGTACCTAAGGACCAAACGGGTTTTTAAGGAGCGTGACGACTTGTTGATCGATTTAGTGCAAACAGCGTTGTTCAAGGATTAACAAAAAGGAATTTCAAGGTTAGCCGCTGTGTCACTCGGTTTTACCTTGCTTCGGCACTATATATCCTTTTTTCTTTTGTTGTATATTTAAAAGAGCCAACAATAAATTCAAAGGATATGGAACTAGGACATCAGCTTCATTTTAAAAATATCGTTTCCCTGTTATTTCTCCTTTTGTTTTCAATTTCGTGCCATGCCCAACAGAATCAGGTTTCCAAGCCGCCCAATATCCTTTTTATGATAGCGGATGATTGGTCCTATCCCCATGCAGGCGTATACGGGGACAAGGTAGTCCGCACCCCAACCTTTGATGGTTTGGCGAAAAACGGGGCCGTTTTCGAAAACGCCTACTGTGCCGCTCCTTCCTGTTCACCTTCACGTGCTAGCATATTGTTGGGAAAATACCCGCACCAATTGGAAAGTGCCGGAAACCTTTGGTCTGTAATACCTTCCAAATTCACCAACTGGATGCGTGTTTTGGAATCTAACGGCTACCATACGGGCAAAAGCAGAAAGGGTTGGGGCCCGGGTGATTTTGAAGCAGGAGGCTATACCCATAACCCTGCGGGCAAGGATTATGATAATTTCAAGGCTTTTTTGGAAGCCAGAGAGAATAATCGGCCCTTTGCCTTTTGGTTCGGGAGCCAAGACCCGCACAGGGATTATGAAACCAATGCCGGCGTTAAAATGGGGATGGATGGCAACCTAGTTACCGTACCCGGATTCTTGCCGGATGTTTCCTGTGTACGGAACGATATCCTGGATTACTATTTTGAGGTGGAACGTTTTGACCGTGAGTGTGGGAATATTTTGGAACAGCTTCAACAGGAAGGGCTTTTGGAAAACACCTTGGTCATCATGACCAGCGATAACGGGATGCCCTTTCCCAGGGCCAAGGCCAATCTATACGATTATGGAACCCGAATGCCTTTGGCCATGTATTGGAAGGGACATATCGAAGGCGGACGGCGTATTGCCGACTTTGTAAACTTCATAGATTTTGCACCCACTTTGTTGGAAGCGGCAGGATTGCCCCCCGAAAAGGAATTTAGCGGTACATCCTTAATGTCTTTGTTTAATTCCGATGAAACAAAGGGAGTACACGACAAAGTTTTTTTGGAACGGGAGCGCCACGCCAATGTACGTAAGGGCAATCTAAGTTATCCTTCCCGCGCAGTGCGAACCCATGAGTACTTATATATTCGAAATTTTGAACCGGACAGATGGCCAGCCGGGGATCCAACCGTACATCAATCCGTGGGGCAATATGGGGACGTGGACAATTCCATTACCAAATACCTCATCATGCAGCACAAAGAAAGCTACAAAGGGAAACCCTATTTTCAATGGGCGTTTGGAAAAAGGCCCGATGAAGAATTATATGTGCTCGCAAACGACCCTTATAATTTGGAAAATGTAGCCACTGATCCAGGATATGTCAAGGTCTTGGAAACCCTGCGGGAGGAATTGGCGCAATGGATGGAGGCTACCGGCGATTTACGCGCCAAAGACCCAAAAACACCCTATTGGGACCGGGTCTTGTACACACCAAACTATCAGATGGAAAACAAGAACATATCCAAAGAAATCCAAGCGTATAAACAGCTTGTTAGAGACGGTGGTGGTTTTAAGGAAGTACGATGCCTTGATTAATAAATCAATGAGGAACTAGCAACACAACGACATATTGGAGGAAACATGGAGTATTTCAAGAATTGACGATCAATTAACGTGAACCAGATTAACAAACGGCAGGATTTGAATGATTTTCAACATACTTCCTCAATAATCTTGTAGAGCTCTAATCTCGAGCGGAGTCGGAATGGCCACTTCATATCAAACTGCCTTTTTGAAATTTGGGATTTGCAGTTTGGAATTTTGAACATTTACTTATGCGTTTTTTCTCATATTCTCTAAAACCTCCCGTATCAACGCCCAAAAACATGGTCTAAATGGGCCTCATCTGGTTTGCGACTTTTGGTCATAAGACTCACCACTACATACGTGAGCATAGAAATAATAAATGCGGGTATTATTTCATGAATATCCTTTAAGGATTCGTAGTTGAACCTAAAAACAAAACGCCAAACAATGTTGGTCAATATCCCCACGATCATAGAGGTCAAGGCGCCCAAGTCCGTTCCCCATTTTAAATAGAGTCCACCAAAAATAGCAGGAAAAAAACTTGCGGCGAAAACCGCACCGGCAAATGCGGTAAGCTCTACAATACCGGCAATAGGGTAAAGCGTTAATAAAAACACCATTAAGCAATAAAAGGCCATGAAGCACTTTGTTCTAGGTATTATTTTAGATTCTTTCATGGGCTTGGCCACATGCCAAATATCCTTCACAAATGCCGTCCCGATAATGATGATGACCGAAGCCAAAGAGGACATTCCGGCGGCAAACAATCCGGCAACACAGATGCCGCTCACCAATTTATTGTCAAACTTATCCAGCATAAACCCGACGACTTCATCCGTATGGTTTATGAGATAGTTGGCTTCTTCCGGTGTTGTCATGCCATGCACCAAAGCTCCTAGACCCATAACACAGACTAGGGAAACACCTAAAAAAACTGGTGTCCATATCATGGCGAACCGCATACTTTTGGAATTATTGACCGAATAGAAACGGATGAGGTTTTTGGGTTCAGAAATTTGCTTCATCCCTACGGCAAGGCCGATTCCAAGGATGTATAAAAACGAGACCAATTCCCCAAAGGTCACTAACCCGGATTTGATACGTTCACCCGCTTTGGTCAAGTGTTCCGTATTTGAGATGGTTTCAAACAAATTATCCACCCCGCCGACATACATAAAAGGAATGGCCAACATTAAAATGGCCACCCCGAACATAATGATACCTTGTATGGCATCGGTCCATAAAACACTATACATGCCACCCCAAATGGTGTAGGCACAGGTTACGGCAATAATGGTGAAGGAACCATATTCGTAGGGAATATCCAAAACGGACGTAAGCACGTGGGCGCATCCTTTGGCGATGCCTACCATATACCAAAGCGTTGCAAAGAGGATGATTACGGCGGAAAGTACTCTTATGGTTTGTGCCAAGGAACTTTTATAGCGTAAATGAAAATAATCGGGGATGGTAAAGGATTTTAATCTAGCGGTTTGAAATCGCATTTTGGGTCCTAAAAGTTGCCATGAGATAACACAGAAAAAAGTCCAAATAAAACCCATCCAAGCCCAAGAAAGTCCCAGCTCAAAAGATTTCCCTGCCTGGCCTATATAGGTGTTCGTACTGGCCGAGGTTGAAAAAAAAGCCAATGAGATCACCCATCCCGGAATTTCCCTTTTGGCCACATAAAAACCTTCAACACCCTCCGAAGCCTTCTTTTAAAAAAACCAGCCGATATAAAGGCATCCGCCCACATATATTGCCGTTAAAATAAGGGTTACATAGTGCTCGTAAAAGTATTCCATCAGTGCTCCGGATTATGGTCGTTTTCCTCTACATTGATATCCCTTTTAAGGACAAGTATCGCATTGATGATGATTAGAATTAAAATTCCCGCATAGGGAACCCAGGTTAGAATATCCATAATTTGGTTATTTGGTTTCGAACAGCTTTTTTACCTCGTTTTTCGTCACTTTGCCCAAGACGTTCCTTGGCAACTCAGTTATTTTTATATATTTCCTCGGAATTTTATAACCGGGCAAAAGGGTCTTTAGCCAAGAGCTCAACTCCTCGGTATCTAGTCCTTCGTTGGAAGGAACAATACACGCCGCAATGACCTCGCCCCACTCTTCATCGGGCAACCCAACAACGGCACAGTCGTTTATAAAGTCATGTTTTCGCATGACGTCCTCTATTTCCAAGGCCGAAATCTTATAGCCGCCGGACTTAATAATATCTACACTATCCCTACCTAAAATCCTGTAAAGTCCGTTGTTCAGCATGCCGATATCGCCCGTAATGAACCAGCCGTCTTCTGTAAACGCTTTTTCCGTTGCATCGGGTTTTTGCCAATATTCCTTGAACACACTAGGCCCTTTTATTTGGAACTCCCCTGGTTCATTGGCTTCTACCGGATTGTTATCTTGGTCTACCAGGCGCATTTCAACCGTTGGCAAGGGCAAGCCCACATGGCCAGGCCTTCGTTCCCCTTGATAGGAATTGGATAGGCCCATGCCAATTTCCGTCATTCCATAACGTTCCAAAAGTGTTTGGCCGGAAATGGACCTCCATTTTTCAAGCACAGGTACAGGAAGTGCGGCAGACCCTGAAACCATTAACCTAAGCTTGGATGCTGCTTCGGACATCTTTTTCTTTTCCTCTTCGTTTGCGTCGTCCCAAAAGGCAATTAGCTTATAATAAATCGTAGGGACTGCCATAAAAAGGGTGAGCCTTCCAGAGCAAATAATTTCCCAAACCTTTTCCTCGTTGAACTTTGGCAAAAACTCACAACATGCTCCGCTCCAAAGTGCACAGCTCATCACATTGATAATTCCATGGACATGATGTAAAGGTAGAATATTAAGAATGTAGTCGTCCTTTTCCCATTCCCAGGCCTCTACCAAGGCCGTAATTTGTGCCTCAATATTGGCATGTGTCGTAACTACTCCTTTGGGTTTACTTGTCGTACCACTGGTATATAGAATCATGGCTCTTCTATCCGGTGACAGATCGGGCAGACTAGAATTATTTTCAGCAAACATCGCTTCCATAGGAACTACTGAAATCCCCAGTTCACTCTCCAAAGGTTTCAAAAATTCAATGAAATCCCCATGTGCAATGACCATTTTAGCTTGGGTATCCTCCAACACATATTGTATAGAGGGCAAGGGATGAAGAACACACAAAGGCACGGCGATTCCGCCAGCTTTCCATATCCCCCATTGAATCGTCGTATATTCAAAAGAGGGAGGCACCAAAAAGGTGATTCTACCCTCATTTAAATCGGTGGAATTACCCAACAAATTAGAAGCTACAGCATTGGAAGAAGCTATAAGCTGGTCGTAGGTATAATCTTGATTATTGGAGGATATAGCCTTTCTTTCTCCAAAGCTTTTGGCGCGCTCAAATAGTGTTAACATCGTTGGTCAGTTTGTTCTTAAGCCATTAGGGTAGGGCAAAGGCAATTATTTTATTTCCTTTTTTGGTACCGAGTTTCTCCCCACCACAAGCAATGGCAATATACTGCTTTCCGTTAAACTCGTACATGGCGGGCGTGGCGAATGCCGGAGCCGGCAGCTCATATTCCCAAAGAAGAGTGCCATTTTCCTTATCAAAAGCCCTGAAAAACCCATCTTTTGTCGCTGCAATGAACAACAGGCCATTTTCCGTAACCACGGCACCGCCATAATTTTCCGTTCCCGTACCTATACCCTCTTTCCCCAACTCCGGAGTGTTGCCAAAGGGAATGGACCATTTAAAGTTTCCGGTATTCAAATCGATGGCATGCATCGTACCCCAAGGAGGATTAATTGCAGGAAGACCATTGCTGTCCAAGAACTTGGTATATCCGGCATGTTTGTATTTTTCTTGTGTTTCGGTATTTTGGGCAATCTCATCCGCAACGGTGTGTTTTATTTCTTCATCAAAAAGAAACAGTAATAAGGCGTCCATTTCTTCCTTGGAAAGTTGGGGAAAACCGGTCATCATTCCTTTTCCGTTGGTAATGATCTGTGACACTTCGTTTTTTTCCTTCCGTAGTTGCACGTCAAGCAACGAGGGATAACCACTGCCCACATTTCCTTTTCTATCAGGTTGATGACAGGTTACGCAATATTTTTGATAGGTACTTTCGCCCAAGGGGCCGTCATAAGCCTCTTCATTATTTTCAATAACACCCAGCATCCAAGCCATTTCGTTGGAATTAACATAAAGAATTCCATCTTCCGGATCTACAGAGGCCCCACCCCATTCTGCAGCCCCGTCATAACCAGGCAACAATAGAACAGGAGCAATATTTGGTGGGGCATAAAATCTTTTGTCCGCCGAAGCAAAGACGTCCAATAACTCATCTCTGTTTTCCGCAAACGGACTAATATTCGCCTCCGTGAGCTCTTGGGAAAGCCTTGCAAAGGGTTTTGGACTTTTGGGTATGGGTTGTGTGGCCCAAGTTTCTTCCCCTTCCAATTCCGATTTGGGAAACGGTATTTCCTCTATGTCAAAAAGCGGCTCGCCCGTCAACCGGTTAAACACGAAAACATATCCCTGCTTGGTCACTTGGGCCACTGCGGGTATTTTTTTACCGTCCCTTTCCACCATCAACAGGTTGGGCGGAGCAGGTGGATCACGGTCCCAAATATCATGATGGGTAAACTGAAAGTGCCAAAGCCGTACTCCCGTATTCGCATTTAAGGCCAATAGCGAGTTGGAAAACAAGTTCTGTCCAAGCCGGACACCTCCGTAAAAGTCCGGCGCAGCCGAGCCAGTGGGCACATAAATGATTTCAGCCTCCTCGTCTACGGCCATGCCGGCCCAATTATTGGCCGCTCCCACAAGGGGGCTTTTATAGGCCGTGGAATCTTCCCAGGTCTCATGGCCAAATTCACCGGGACGAGGTATGGTGTGAAAGGACCATTCCAGCTTGCCGGTAATGATGTTGAAAGCCATTATATCTCCAGGAGCCGCCCCCACTCCTTCCGATACCCGAAGCGGCATTACAATCAAGTCCTTAAAAACTGTGCCCGGGGTATTGGAGATGACAAACTTGTTTTGGGCACTTTCGTCCATACCTGAGCGTAAATCAATTCTGCCATTCTCACCAAAGGATGCTATGGGTTTACCGCTTAAGGCATCCAGAGCATAGAGATAGGCACCACGAGTACAAAGAATCCTTTTGTCCTCTCCTTTGGACCAATAGGAAACGCCACGACTCGTGGAATGCCAAACTTTAACGGAATCCCCAAACTGCCAAAGTTCCTCCCCGGTTCCTGATTGGAGGGCCACGACTCTAAGGGCTGCTGTCACGCCATATAGGATTGAATCCACCACGATGGGGTTCATTTGCATTTGACCCCAATCCTCCGCTTCATAGGTCCAAGCCAATTTAAGCCTTTCCACATTTTCTTTGTTTATTTGGGACAACGTTGAAAAATGGGTTCTTCCAGAATCTCCCAAGTAGGATGACCAAGTGGCATATTCCTTTTTTGCTGTTGCTGTTGTTTTTTCCGTTTCGCAGGAAACCAAAACGAGGGAAAGTAAAAAGACGGTACTTATTTTAATTGGCACCGCCAAAGGGCATATTACCCCGAGGCTTGCCTCGAAATCAAAAATTTGTTTCTTGCGAATGCCTTGTGGGATCGCCCCAAGGTAGTTTACTATTTTCATGAAGGATCGAGTTTGAAATAAAGATAACCAAAAGCCTAAAAGTAAGTAGCTAAAATTCTTTTGACAGCTGGTTTATAAGAATTCCCAAACAGGTTTAAATGCACGAGGAGATAGTACAGTTGATACAAATCCGTTCGTTCGTTTTCACCCGGTTCAGGAGGCATGATTTCTCTGTATGCCCTATAAAAGGAATCCCCAAAACCTCCAAAAAGCTTTGTCATGGCAATATCTACTTCGTGATGTCCCCGATAAACTGCGGGGTCTATTAAAAAAGGAACCCCATGGTTTGAAATTAAATAATTACCGCTCCACAAATCCCCAAGCAGTAAAGAAGGGGATACTTTGGGAAACATATCGGTACAGACCATCATCATCGTATCTTCTGAAGGGATTTCATCACTCCCCAATAACCCCTTGTCAAAAGCTAATTTTAATTGGGGAAGCATTCGTTCTTCCACATAAAATCTAGCCCAGTCCAAATCCTTTTTGTTGGATTGGGGCAAACTGCCTATAAAATTATCTTCCTCCAGACCAAACTCATTTTTGACCGATGCTTGGTGTAGTTTTGCAAGTTGGCGCCCAAAAAGAGTCATGTCCTCAGTATTCGCTCTTTTACTCTCAATGTATTCCATCAGGATAAAGGCACCGTCTTTGTAAGGTTCAACCTGAAAGGGCTGTGGAGCGGCTATGGCTCCTGTTTTCAACAGGGCATGAAGTGCATTTTTTTCCGCAGTGAACATGGATAACGCCATTTTCTCGGTATTAAGCTTACAAAAGAACCTTTCAGTTTCGGACTCCAACAAATAGGCCTTGGATATATCCCCTCCGGAAACCCGCGAAACCCGCTCTATTTTTATGCATAGAATATAGTTGAGATGTTCTATAAGCTCTTTGTCCAAAACAAATTATAATTTAAAGACCATATCCTTTCTGGCGATTTGAAAGCCCTCTTCCAATACTTTTTGAGTCTGCTGGGAATCCCTGTTCAATAAAGGATTGGTATGGTTGAAGTGGATGAAATGAATTTTATTTTTTTCCGATATTGAAAGCCCTTGGAATAGTTGCATACTTTCAATGACGAAGGGATGGGGAATTTCTGAAATATCCCTATAATCGATTTCTTCGGCATCAAAAAATGTGGCATCTATAAAGGCATAGTCCACGCTTTTGATTTCTTCCCGAATGTCTTTATCCCACTTTTCCCACTTATCGATATCCGGAATAAAAAGTAAGGTTTTGTTCGGCCCTATTATCTTGTAGCCCACGGTTTCCGAGTATTCATCACGATGAGGTACCGTAAAGGGGATTACCGTCAGTTGGTCCGAAATAGGTATTGCTTTTTCATTTTCAGCTTGAACAAGGCGTATGTTGTTATTGGCCACCAATTGGCCCCATGGCCCGTTTTCACTCAAAAACCGATGCATTTTAGGCATCGTATATACCGAAATATTTTTCGTGTTTGCCGCTTCCTTGCCCAAATACATGAGTCCGCTATAGTGGCCAATATGGGCATGGGTAAGAAAAATACCATCTGGGTAATCGTTTTCCTTGAACGGCGCATTCAACCTTAAACCCCTAAGTTGTTTGGGTATATCCGGTGTTGCCTCTAGAAGGAATGTTTTGTTATTTTTAAAATCGACGACGCCAAGGGAAACTATTTTTCTGGATAAGTCACCCTTTTCAAAAAGTTGCGCACAACACTCTTTTTCGCAGCCTATGTGAGGGCTTCCCCCGTCCTGGACCGTTCCCAAAACAAATACTTTCACGCCTTCCTTTTCATTGGTGACAAGTGAAGCCTGCGCAAAGTTTAGGTGGGGCATAAGGACAAGAAGAGCGATATTTAAGCAACCAAACCTCAACCTATTATTGGGTTAAAAATGCCCGAATATCCTCCGACAGTTTACTAAGATCGGGTTCATGGGTATACATCATGTGGCCGGCCTCATAATATTTCATGGAAACCCTTTCGGTTACAATACCGTTTCTTGCAAAGGTGTATTCGGCATCAAAAAAAGGCGTAATAAGATCATAGTACCCGTTGGCGACCATTACCTTCATTTCTGGGTTGCGCCTCATGGTCTCACCAAGAAAAGGCGCCGTGTTCACGGGCATCGGTTCCCAGTATTGCCCATCTGGGACGGTGCGCCATCGCCATCCCTCGCCACCTCCGGAGGTTATGTAGGGTCTGTCCATGTCAATTTTTAAATCGGCCGCAAAATAATGGTTGATCCCCGCGGTATAAGCCGCACCAATTTGGTAGCTTGCCGGATCTCCTAAATGAGGCCTTTCGGCAACATCATCGGATTCATCGCCCATAAACCTTCCATCCAATCGACCAATGGCCAACCCTTTGTCCTCCAAAAGCTTTTTCTGAAATCGTTCTACAAGAACCCGCAAGTTGGACCTTAAGATATAGTCTTTGTCCAGCCCTGTAAAATAGCTGAGCTTTTCGGCTATTTTGTTCCTTTCGGTATTATCCAAAAGGTTGCCCTTGTACAGGGCCTTGGTGTAATCGCCATAGGTAAATTCCCTACACTCCTCAACAAAGGCTTCCAAAGTTTTACCTTCCCCGGCTTTTTTATGGTACCAAGCGGTGGCGGCCATGCTTGGCAAATAGGTGATGTAGGAGGCAATGTTGTAATGGATAGAGGTAGAGCCCGTGTAATCCAGTGCCTGGGAAATAAGTATCATACCGTTGAGCGCCATATTTTGGCCCGAGCTTTCCAAGGCCTTGCCCAAATAGGCGGCCCTTGTGGTACCGTAACTTTCACCGGCCAAATACTTGGGAGAGAACCAGCGTCCGTTCTCCGTGACCCATTTCCGTATAAATTGTGCGAAGGAGGCAACATCCTCATTGAGCCCATAAAAGTCCTTTCCTTTTCCTTTTCCCACCAATTGACTGTACCCTGTGCCTACGTGATCGATAAAAACAAGATCGGTAAGGTCTAAAAGGCCATGTTCATTTTCTACAAGATTGTAAGGAGCGGCTCCATCGTCCTTCTTGGCTTCTGAATCCACTTTTATGATTTTAGGCCCAAAAAGCCCCATGTGTAGCCATACGGAGGCCGAACCCGGACCCCCATTAAAAATAAAGGTTACCGGTCTTTTTGTTACATCACCAATTGGGTTTTTTGTGTAGGCAACCGACCAAAAAGTAGCTATGGAGTCCCCTGCTTTATTGGTCAAAAAGGTTTCCTTGGCCGTCGCTTTATAATTGATAGTCTTTCCTCCAAAAACACCTTGGTGCATGGTTTCAAACGTCCTTGCCTTGGGAATAGGTTTTGCGGTTTCTTCTTTATCATCAGTCTGCGAAAGGACAAAAAGGCTTGAGATAAACAAGAGGGTAAAAAGCGCTAATTTTTTCATAGGATATGGCTCTAAAAAGGAATTAGGAAGATAATCAATTCATTTAAAATTTATTGTACATTTCAAGGCTAAACCTAACCATCCAAATGGTATGTCGCAATTCGCCAAGCCATTGACTCAACGTTTGTACTCCCTGGATGTTTTCAGGGGGCTTATTATGTTCCTTTTGATTGCCGAAGCTGCAGGTTTTCATCAAAGTTTCGCTCGATTAACAGAGGGATCGTCTTTCTATCCGTTGGCTCTTCAACTACAGCATCATCCATGGAACGGACTTCGTTTTTGGGACCTCATACAGCCCTTTTTTATGTTTATTGTGGGCGTGGCCATGCCTTTTTCCTTTAAAAAGCGATTGGAAATGGGGAACAGAAAGGAATTGAACAAACATATTGCCATGCGATGCCTAAAGCTATTCCTTTTTGGGGTGTTGTTGCATTGTGTTTACAGCCTTGGTCCGGTATGGGAACTATGGAATGTTTTGGTACAGTTGGCATTCACAATCCTGATTGCCTACGCCATTATGCGTAAAAGCGCCACTGTTCAAATAGGGTTTTCAATTTTTCTATTAGTGCTGACGGAAGTTTTATACAGATTTTATAACCCGGAAGCTCCCTATTCCCAAGGGCATGAAACATTTGGCTCCTGGGTAGACCTTTTGGTCATGGGGAAGGTAAATGGCGGATATTGGGTATTCATAAATTTTCTTCCAACTGCCGCTCATACCATCTGGGGCGTTGTATGTGGCCAATTATTGCTTAACATTACTACCGAATCCAATAAAGTTAAGACCTTTTTGTTTTGTGGACTTTTGGTTACCACTCTAGGTTTTGCAATGGACTTTTTTGAAATAACACCAATTATTAAACGCATAGCGACCACCTCTTTTACACTGGCCTCGGGCGGCATTTCCATCTTGGCACTTGCTTTTTTCTATTGGGTAATTGACGTTAAGGGATACAAGAAAAAATGGCTGCAATTTTTTGCCGTTGTAGGCACTAACTCCATTTTCATTTACTTATTTGCAGAGACTTTTGGACATTTGATATTCAGGGAGTTCGAGATCCTCTGGAACGCTGGTCTTTTTCATGCTTTGGATGCATATAAGGAATTGATACTGGTTTTGGAATCATTGTTAATTCTCCTATTTTTATGGTATATCACCTATTACTTGGACAAACGCAAGATCTATTTTAAAGTGTAGCTATAAGAATCAACTAAAAAAGCCCAACATGAAGAAAACATCAACAGTAAGTAACACGGTATTTAAGCTAAGCGCATATGTGTTTATATTTTTTCTTTTGGTTGGCTCTACCTGCTGGGCCCAAAAGCCCTATGAAGGAAAGGTGTTGCTGGCGGTTTTTGCACATCCCGATGATGAAAGTACAATCTCCCCAATTTTGGCCAAATATTCCAGGGAAGGCGCCAAGGTGCATTTGGTCGTAGTTACGGATGGCAGGTATGGCACCAACGATTTCCATGACCACAAGGCCGGGGATGAATTGGTCGTTACCCGAAGGGAAGAAATGAAATGTGCCGCGGAATTGTTGGGGGTGGAGTTGATTCATTTAAATTTTCACGATCAGCTTCGGGCAGCAGAGGGCTATGACGGCCATGTTCCCCACGCCAGGGAAATGATAAAGCAGCTGAATGAAATTGTAAATAGGTTACATCCGGATGCGATTATAACCTGGGGTCCCGATGGAGGCTCCACGCACATGGACCATAGATTGGTGGGAGCGTCCGTTACCCAAGTGTACCTTAGCCAAGATTGGGACGAACCCATGGACTTGTTCTATTATGGCGCTCCTTCTGAAGCAATCGACGACCCGGAAGGCAAAGTTTTAAGAGGGCAGGCAAGCAAATATTTAAGAACGAAAGTTTCCTATACCGATGAAGATTTGGAAATGGCCGCCAAATCATACCGATGCCACTATAGCCAAATTGACCCTATGCTTACCGAAGAAGATTTTATGGAGCGTAAGGCGAAAAACGGAAAGTTAGTATATCTAAGAAAGTTTGAAGCTCCAAAATCTGATTCCGATTCGGTTTTTGAATAGACTACAAAAAACCAAGAAATGGATATTTCCAAGATAGAACGATTGTTTACTTATTTTATAGATTGGAAATCATATCTGGTTTTGGCCATTTTGTTGACTATTAACACCAGTGTTATTTCCCAAGAAACTACCGATACAGGATGGACTCCTCTTTTTAATGGAAAAGACTTGGCGGGTTGGACCACTAAAATCCACCATTATGACGTCTATGACAATTATGGCGATACCTTTAGGGTAGAGGATGATATAATAAAAGTTAGATACGACCAATATGAAGGCTTGTTCAACGACCGGTTCGGCCACTTGTACTATGATCAACCGTATTCCTTTTTCCATCTTTCCATGGAATATCGATTTGTAGGTGAACTATTTCCAGGAGCTCCAGACTATACCTTATTAAATAGCGGGGTCATGTTTCATTCCCAAGACCCTAGAACCATGCTCAAGGAACAGGATTGGCCCATTTCCGTGGAGATGCAATTCTTGGCTGGCGTGGAGGAAGGAAAAGAACGGCCTACAGGGAATATGTGCTCCCCAGGAACAGATATTTTCTACAACGGAAAACTCGACCCCAACCATTGTGTCAATTCAATTTCCGAGACCTATTTTGGAGAACAATGGGTAAAAGCGGAACTTATGGTTTACGGGGATTCATTGGTAAGGCACATCATTAATGGCGAAACCGTATTGGAGTATTCCAAGCCCCAGATGGGCGGAGGTGTCGTCAATGGATACGATCCAAATATCTTTAAACCGGGAACACCCTTGAAGGAAGGTTTTATAGCCTTACAAAGTGAAGGTCAGCCCATTGACTTCAGGAATATAAAAATAAGAAACCTTAAAGGGTGCATGGACCCCAAGGCCACAAACTACCAAGGTTATTTTATTGAACCTGATACCGAAAGCTGTGAATACGACTAACGCTTTCCCAGGATACCGTTATATTTTGTGCTGTTTTCCAAGAGTTCCGTTGCGGCCAGAATGGCATCATCGTGGGACAAGTAGTATTGATATAACCCATCACGATAAAAAAAACGTTTGATGATTTCGTCCTCTAAATTTTTCTGGATTTCTTTTTGATACTTGTCCAGGGCATTGATCTTGCCCTTCTGAATGTTGGCCAACAAGGTCTTGTAACTATCCTTTACTTCCTGACCCAAGAAATCGTTTTCAGAACCGGACAAGGCTTCGGTGATTGCCTTTTCCGCCTTGGTCTCAAAGGAAAAATCGCTTTCCCTAACAAAGGCCTTAAAATCGTTAAAGTCCGAATTTGAAAACTGAAAATCGGCTACATCGGCTACTTTATTACTAAAGTAGTAATCTGTAGCATAGTCGAAAATGACATTGTTTTGCAGTAAGGCCATGGTTAAATCGTTCGTTTTAACCGCGGCGATTTCAACATCGGGCAGTACGCCGCCCCCATCCTGAACCTTTCTTCCGTTCCTAGTCGTGAAATCGTTGAATTGGGTATTTCTGATGGCATTTCCATTATCGTCCCTGTTCCAGTAATCCAAGGCCTGGATACAACGTCCGGATGCCGTATAATACCTGGAAATGGTCACCTTTAACTGCGTTCCGTAGGTCAATTTTAAGGGTCTTTGCACCAAGCCCTTTCCAAAACTACGCGCCCCCATAATGACCGCCCGATCTAAGTCCTGTAGACTGCCCGAAACGATTTCGCTGGCGGAGGCACTACTACCGTTCACCAAGACCACCAAGGGAATTTCAGTATCCACGGGTTGGTTGCTTGTACGGTATTCCCTGTTGAATTTTTTTACTTTCGATTTTGTAGTTACTACCAATTCGCCTTTTGGAACGAACAAGTTGGTAATGTTTATGGCCTCGGAGAGCAGCCCTCCAGGGTTGTCGCGCAAGTCCAATACTATTTTTTGGGCCCCTTTTCCTTTGAGGTCGAGCAAGGCACTTTTTGTTTGGTCCGTGGCCTTGGCGTTGAATTTTGACAAAACAATGTATCCAGTTATGTCGTCTATCATTTTGTAGAAGGGCACGGCATCCACTTCAATTCCACCACGTTCTATGGTGGTACTGTTTATCTTGCCTTGTCGCTTATAGATAATGTCCACGGTGGAACCTTCGGAACCTTTTAGAAGCTCGCTGGCATTGTCCTCAAAATCGGCCACTTTGATATCTCCAATTTGGATAATCTGATCGCCCGCTTTTAGACCGGCCTTGTCCGCAGGATACCCTTGATGGGGCTCTACGATCAACAATCGATCTTTGTATGTCCTGACCAAAGCACCTATACCGGAGTATTCACCTGCATTGTTTATCCTATAGGATTCTACGTCCTGTTCATTTAAAAACTTGGTGTAGGGATCTAGGTCCTCCAACATGTTTTTTATGGCCGTGTCCATCAGTTCCGCAGGATTGGTTTCGTCCACATAATTCATGTTCAATTCCTTGAAAAGCGTCGTGAAAATTTCTATCTGCTTCGCTATTTCAAAAAAATCACTTTTAAAACTACTTCCAATCACCAGAAAAGCAAGGGCCAGAACGGGAAAAATAATTCTTTTACGTATTCGTTTTTTCATGGATCCGGGCATTAAATTTTTCCAAAAGCAGCTTCATTTTGGACGCTACGTCCTCAAAAGCCGGCATATCCTTTCCAAGGTATAAAAATAAAAACGCAAAGTTTCCTTGTGTATTGTTAAAAACCAGGCCTTTGTTCAATCTATAGGATTCCCGCAACAATCTTTTTATTTTATTTCGATGAACGGCCCTTTTGAAGTTTTTTTTGGGAACGGTCACCGCGGCCTTTATACATACCTCTTGTTGTTCGGTTTGGAGATATATCAGCTTTAAGGGGAATATGGTAAGACTTTTTCCTTCGGTAAAAAGCTGGCTAATAGTTTTTTGGCTTTTTAATTTTTCTTTTTTACCGAAGGAAGTGTCCATTTTTTAACCGTGTGTTATTCTTCGGGTTGCCAAACATTGTTTTCGGCGTTTATATCCGCCATTAACTGGGATGGGTCGATCACCACGGCCTGAATGTCCGAAATGGGCCTGTTGATGGTAAAGTCATAGTTAGAATATGCCCAAGGCCAATCTGGCAGCACGGTTCTTTCAATTTGCGGATATGGATTTTCCTTTTCACCGCGCATCATTCTCAAAGGAGCATAGAATGTTTCCCTAGACCCATCGTTATAGACCAGTAGAATATCCAAAGGCATGGGCATGAGGCCAATTCTTTCCATGGTAATTTTTGTGCCATCACCCACTGTTTCAACAGATTTGATACCGTAGTCAATGGTATTGGTCGTCTGGGTCCAATCGGTCAGATACCAATCCAATTCCATACCGGAAACTTTTTCGGCGGTCCTTTTGATATCGTTGGGCACAGGGTGCTTGAATTTAAAGCCCTCGAAATATTTTCGAACACTTTCCATAAGCTTGTCCTGTCCAATGACATATCCCAATTGCGCCAGAAAAACGGCTCCTTTGCTATAGGCCGATATCCCATATGCGAAATTAAGATCATACCGGTCTGCATGGGTGCTCATAGGCTGTTCCTTTCCGGAGAGGGCCAGATTATAATAGCCTTTGTAGGAGTTTTCGAAAGGGTTTTCCTTATTCTGCTCCCTGATTTCATTACTGCATAGCGCCGATATAAAAGAGGTAAATCCTTCGTCCATCCATTCGTGTTTGGCCTCATTGGTGGCCAATACATGTTGAAACCAGGAGTGGGCCAATTCATGGATCATGGTGCCAATAACACTCCCCGGCTTGTCGCCCCCAGTAATCAACGTTGCCATGGCATATTCCATGCCTCCGTCCCCACCTTGGATGACAGAATACTGTTCATAGGGGTATTCGCCAATATTCCTGCTAAAGAAGTTCATGGCTTTTTCGGTCATGGGCTGTACCGCCTTCCATGTTTCCACGAACTTCGGGTCGTTTTTATACAAAAAATGAAGGGTTGGGCCATTTTCCATCTGTAATGTGTCATGCACATACTCAGGATCTGCCGCCCACATAAAATCATGGACCATGGGCGCCTTAAAGTGCCATGTTAAAGTTTTCCCCTTTTGTTTCTTGACCGATGTTCCAGGAGCTTCGTAACCGTGACCAATTTCCTGCGGATTTTGCAGATAACCGGTTCCACCAACAATATAGTCCTTATCCAAGGTTAGTTTCACGTCAAAATCGCCCCACACCCCATGAAACTCCCTAGCGATATAGGGATCTGCATGCCATCCTTCAAAATCGTATTCCGCTAATTTGGGATACCATTGGCTCATGGAAAGGGCTACTCCATCGGCATTATTACGGCCCGACCTTCTGATTTGAACGGGCACCTGGCCCTTAAAAGTCATTTCGAACGTTGTTTTTCCTCCAGCCGGGATGGGCTTCTCCAAATCGACCACCAAAACGGTCCCTTCTTCCTGATAGCTTACCTGCTCCCCGTCTTGGGTCAAGGACTCCACATGCAGGTATCCAATTTCACTTTCGGAAAGACTGGCGATACGACTTTTTTTGTCTTCTGTTATCATTCTTCTATCCGGGTCTTGGATATTTTGTAGTCGAATATCCATTTCACTACCGGGTTGAAATGCGTTGAAATACAAATGGTAATAGACACGGCTCAATGCATCTGGGGAATTGTTCGTATACACGAGTTTTTGGGTTCCCGTATATTGGTAATTTTCAACATCCATGTTTACATCCATGGTATAATCAACATGTTGCTGCCAATAATTGGTTTGGTTCTGGGCAAATGATAGATTAAAACACCCAATCAATAATACCGTTAAGAGTAATTTCTTCATTTTATTAAGATTCAATATTACAGTTGTAGTTGACCATTACTTACCTTGCTAGCCATGATCAGGGCATTATAGGCATTTACCATTTTCCCTGAAGTTGATATTTCACTTAAATTGGCACTTTTGGCATTGTCACCTCCCAAGATGACTTTGGTCTTTACGGGCAAGCCCGAATTCAATATAATTTTCTTTACTTGTTTCGCACTCAAGTTGGGGTATTGCGACCAGATCAGAGCCGCCACACCGGATACTGCTGGTGCCGCCATGGAGGTGCCGGGCGAAAATTCATATTCGTTGTTTGGATAGGTAGAATAAATATCCGTTCCGGGAGCGAATACATCCACATTGATTTTACCGTAGTTGGAGTAGGAGGCAACCAATTCCGATCCATACTTAGGGTCCAAGGCGCCTACTGTAATCACATTATCGGCAAATTCCGCCCCATTGTTTATTTGATCGTTGGGATAATTTGGATTGGCGGGATCATCAAGATTGGCACCATCGTTTCCTGCGGCATGCACGAACAATACGTCGTTATCCGCGGCATATTTAATGGCGTCATAGACCCATTGCGCATTGGGAGAGAAGGATTTTCCAAAGCTGCCATTAATGATTTTAGCGTCATTGTCAACTGCATAACGAATACCACGAGCTATGTCCTTGTCATATTCGTCCCCATTGGGAACGGCCCGGATGCTCATAATTTCCACATTGTTGGCAACACCGTTTGCTCCAAGCCCATTGTTTCTTTCCGCTGCAATGATTCCTGCGACGTGGGTACCATGGCTTTCGTCGTCTACCCTATTGCTGGGGTTGCCGTTTCCATATTCCGTATCGCCATAATCATAAGGGTTGTCGCCCACGATTTCCCTGCCGTTAAAATCTTTGTTGAGGTTGTAGTTAAGTTGTTCCGTGAAATACGTAATTCCATCTCCCAATTCTTCGACCACCTCTGGAATGGAGTCCTTAAAGCTGTACATTTGAAGAAGTATGGACTTGTTTCTTTGCATAGCCTCCGTACTTGCCTCCATACCGGAAACATCCTCTTTTGTGTAGGTTTCCTTGCCCAAAAATGCCTTCACCTCCGCGTCCGCACTCTTAACTGCCTGTAGAATCTGTTCATATCGTTCCTTATTCTGTAGTGCAGAGGCATATTCTTCGTCCAGTTTTGCCTTTGCCTTTGCCAAAGTGGCTTGGTCACCAATGTTCAATCGCAACATTCGAACATATTCAAGCTGCTCATTATAGGACTCCCCTAAGAAGTTATACCCATGGATGTCGTCCACATAACCATTGTTGTCATCATCTTTGTTGTTGCCGGGTTTTTCATCGGTATTGGTCCAAATGACCCCATCCAGATCCTCATGGTCCAAGTCGATTCCGGAATCCAGAACCGCTACGATAATTTTTTTTCCTTTCTTGTTCTTAATGATTTCGTCATAAGCTTTGTCTACGCTCATGCCTGGAATCGTGTCCGAAGCAAGGTCCAAATGCCCCCAGTTTTTCTTTTCTGCTTCGGTAAGGTCCGAAACCTTCAAGGGAACGGCATCAATATTTTCGACAGGAGTCAATATCAGGCCTCCTGTGCCACCACAACCAACTAGGGTGAAGAAAGAAAATACCAAGAACGATTTAGTGATTGTACGTATCATTTGTTATTAAATTAATTGTGAATTTTAGTTGAAAATTTCATCGAAAGTATAGGTCTGGTCCAACCTAACCCCTTTATCGGTTTTTTTGAGAGTACAGAGCTGATTGTGTGCATCGTGTTCAAAGAAAAGAAAATAGTTTTTTTCCGCAGCCTCATTTAGGAACTTTTCTTTTTCCGAAAGCGTCAACAATGGTCTTGTATCGTAGCCCATAACATATGGCAAAGGAATATGGCCTACCGTTGGTATTAAGTCGGCAACAAAAACGAGCGTTTCTCCTTTAAAGGTAATCGTAGGCAACATTTGTTTTTCTGTATGTCCGTTTACAAAATAGATGCCAAACCCTAGTTCAGATGTGTTCTTATATAATGAATCATTTGGAAAATCTACAAAGTCCAAATGGCCACTTTCCTCCATAGGTAATAAATTTTCCGACAAAAAGGATGCCTTCTCCCTGGCATTGGGATTGGTAGCCCACTCCCAATGGTTTTTATTGGTCCAAAAACGGGCATTTTCAAATGCAGGCTCATATCCTGTCCTGTCCTTGTTCCATTGGATGCAACCCCCACAATGGTCAAAGTGAAGATGGGTAAGAAAGACATCTGTAATATCCTCCTTGGCCATCCCTATTTTTTTTAGGGAAGTTTCCAGCGAGTAATTGCCCCAACGATGGTAATGGCCAAAAAATTTATCGGATTGTTTATTGCCAAGTCCTGCATCCACTAGGATGAGTCTGTCACCGTCATGGATCAACAAACTTCTAGCTGCGATATCGATTAAATTGTTTTGGTCTGCCGGGTTTGTTCTTTGCCAAAGCGTTTTTGGCACGACCCCAAACATGGCGCCACCGTCCAGCTTAAAATTTCCTGTCTCAATAGGATATAAGTCCATTAATCTATCGGGTAATGGTATAAATGCGGAAAATTAATTAAAAAGAATAGGAAAAACAGGTAGTTTATGAGAATTTAACGGCTAGACACAGCTTGGGAAAAGGGTTCATACATTATTAGGCATTGCGGGACGCACTTAAGAAACGCTCCATGGCTAGGGGCGTATTAATTCTTCTATCGAATGGTGTGCTAAAGGTTTGGCCAAATGTTTTTCTATTTCTTCATAACTTTCTGAACGGGCAACGTCCGTTGGATTTGTGGAAGAGCTTAAAACAAAGACCCGGCATTTTCCCTTCAATGCATCTGGCAAGTTTTTAAAGTGCTCTATAAATTCGTATCCATCCATGCCTGGCATGCGAATATCCAGAAAAATAATTTCCGGTACCGATTCCACGTCGTCCTGTAAATCGATGAGATAGTCCAAAGCTTCTTTGCCTGAAGTTTTTGTGATGACTTCAGACACTATTTCGGATTTTGAAATTATGGCCTTATTGATGTAGTTATCAATTTCCGAATCATCTATTAAAAGTATTTTCATCTGTTTATTTTTTTGTTTTTCATAGGTCAGATGCAATTCGCCAATAACTATCTCAGTGGGTATCAAGACTTGTTATGGCTCATTTCATAATATTCGTATTTAGTCAGCAGGATAAAGATTAGGTAGCCTTAAAGTGAAAACCGATCCTTTCTTCACGGTAGAGTCCAAGGTTACCGTTCCGTTAAGTTTTTCCAATATTTCCTTTACGATGAACAGACCAATTCCAGATCCTGTTACTTTTGAAGTGGCCCTGTAGAACATATCATATATTTTTTCCTGACTTTCCGTTGCTATTCCCATTCCATTGTCCTCTATTTTTATGACAGCTTCTTTTCTATCTATTTTTATATCAATCCAAATGGAAGGGCATGTTCTTTCCTTGTCCTGATACTTTATGGCATTGGAAATAAAATTGTTCAACAAGACCACAACCCTTCTCTTATCCGAGTAAAAAACTGTTTTCCCCTCTATTTTTTTATAAACCTTAATGTCTTGTGTGCTTTTTAAATACCATAAATCTGCAAAGGCTTTCTCTATTAAGGTACTAAAATTTATTTCTTCTGGCACAACCGATACATGATTATTTCTTGAGTATTCAATGATATCTCCAATGAATTCATCAAGCCGGGTAATGGAGTTTTCCATCATCTGTAGATTGAGGAGGCCCACATCGTGCCGCTCTTCCCTTTTCATAATATCCACCAAGCCAAGAAGGGATGCCAAAGGAGATCTTAGTTCATGCGATGCACTATAAACGAAGCTATCCAATACTGAATTGGTCTTTATAAGTTCGGCATTTTGTTTTTCAAGCCTCTCCTCAAACACTTTCCTTTCCGTAACGTCTACTACGGTTCCCTGATATTCGATTGGCACCCCCTCAGCATCCGTAGTCACTTCCATTTGAACCCGAACATGTTTTATGGATTGGTCCCTATGTAAAATCCTATAGGAAAAGGAACTGTTGTCCCTTTGCGAAATTTTATTTTTAATAATGGCATCATGCATTTCAAGGTCATCAGGGTGTACCAGGGTTTTGGAAAAGGCAACATCGATCTTTCTTCCGGGTGCAACATCATAGATTTCATACATCCGATCGGACCAATCGATGATACCCGTTTCAATATTCCAGTTCCAATAACCAATTTTACCAATACGTATGGCAGCATCCATTTTGTGCTGAAGATCAAGAATTTCCTTTTCCGTTTTCTTTTGATCCGTAAGGTCAAAGGCTACCGATCCTATGCCAATGGGCTTGCTAGTCTTGTCATTGATTAGGAAAGCGGAAAGTGCCGCTGGAATATTTCTATCCTCTTTAAAACTTCTTAGATAACCTTCGCCGCTCCAGGCTCCATTTTTAAAAACAAAGGGAAGGTACTCCTCTTTGATGATCTGTCTTGAGTTCTCAGGAAAAAAATCCAGAATGGAAAAATTGGAAATTGTATCTTCAGAGGTAAGGCCTACAAGTTCCCTCCCGGATTCATTGAGATAAATACACTGTCCATCAAGACCTGTCAACCCAATAAATCCAGGACTTTTTCCAATTACGGCTAAGATTTTTTGGTTTTCCTCCTCAGAAATTTTTCGTTCCGTAATGTCTCTAAAATAAACCGTTAGACCTTCCGGTGATGGGTACACGTGGCTTTCGATCCAAATATTGTTTCTGGGATAGAACTGTTCCAAATGAACATATTCCTGCTTTTTTAAGGCACTCTCAATTTTGCCGCGTGTACTGGAACTTATGGTGTTTTGAAAAACATTCCATATATTTTTGCCTATAAGCTCCTCTTTCTTTTTTTGTATTAATTCTTGGGCCTTAGCATTGATATAGGTTAGGTTCCAATGGTTGTCCAAGGATATGAACGCATCTGATATCCGCTCAGTCAACTCGCGGTATTTTTTTTCACTTGCAACGATTTTTTTTTGGACCTTCTTTTCTTCAGTTCTGTCTAAAAAAGTTGCCAGAATATACCTTTTTTTATCTACTTCGTACGTTTCCGCGGAAGCTGTAATATAAATTTTCTCCTTCCCCTTTGGCCGGGCTATGAGTTCCATTGAAAATATTTTCCCACTACTATTTAGTGACTCTAGGGCTTCCTTTCGCTTTGATTCCTCATCGATTATGATTCCTAGTTCTTCGAATTTTTTTCCAATAACTTCATTCAAGGGAAAATCCAGCAATTCCAAAAAGTATTGATTGGCATCGGTAAATTTTAATTCATTATCAAAGATGGCCACGCCTATGGTTTGGCTATTAAAGGCTTTCTGAAATTTTTGCAGGTTTTCATTTGCGGCATACTCCAATTTTTTTCTGGCCGTAACATCCCTAACAATGCCCAAGATGGTGCCATCGTTCAATTTTTTTGCACTTACTTCTCCATAGAAGCTGGAACCGTCCTTTTTTCTGAGTTTTCGCTCGGTAAGAACAGATTGCTCAGTATTTATTTCGGCAAATCGTAAGGGTACCTTTTTTAAATCGTCTTTTGTTGCTAAATCTTTGAGATTTTTTTGTAGTAACTCATTTTTTGGATAACCAAACATTTCCACCCCTTTTATGTTTGCTTCCAAAAGATTCCCTTGAAAGTCGGCCAAAAATATACCGTCCGAGGCCTGTTCTATATATGCCCTCAGTTTTTTTTCATTTTCCTTTAACAAAAGGGTTTTTTCGTTTACCTTTTCACGAAGGATTCTTGGCTGCTCTAACAGAAGCTTTGTAAATAAACCAGCAACAATGGCCAAAATTAGACCAAGACCTCCCAGAACGTAAAAACCGTACAAATCAAGATTTTTGTCCGAGACCACATTCAGTTTCCACTCACCATTATTATCGCTGATGGAGTATTTCGAGGCACTTTCCGGTAATTCCCTTTTTGAGGAAAAGAACATTTTTTCAGACCCATCTGGATTTGTTTTGTAAAGTTGATAGGAAAAAGGTTTATTTTCTTCAGAATTTAATGAAATTTCCGACAACAAGGATTCAAGTCTAATTACGGCTGCGGCAAAACCGGCAAATTGGTTTTCGACATAAATAGGGGTACGGCAGACAAAACCGGACCCTCCTTGCTTTAAATTAATGGGCCCGGTAACATAATATCTTCCTTTTTCCTTTGTTTTTATGGCGCCTTCTTTGCCTATGGGGTCCCTTAAAATATTAAATCCCAAAACTTCGTTTCCTTCCAATGGATAAACGTGTGTGATAAGACCGGTACTGTCAACAAGCTCCAGGGCATCTATATTGCTATTTGTACCAAGAATCAATTTTGCAACTTTTGGAAAATCTTCCGGAACGCCATAGTTTTCAATCAAAAACCCCAAATTTTGAGTACTTGAAAAACCTTGTTCCAATACTCTTTTTATTTCATTTTCTACTTGGGAAGCCTGTCTTCTCAATTCATTATCTTCGGAGCTTTTTAGAATAAGATACCTTTGATAACTCAAATAAGTGGTAAGTCCAAAAACGAAAATAAATACCAAAAGCCCAGAAAACTGAGGTATACCTAGGTTAATACTTTTAAAGGATTTTAATATTGACTTCATTTGCAACTGTACTTACGTGTAGTTAAGTATCCAAATAATTTCACAAATCCTCTTTGTGAAGTTTAAGCGGTCATTAGTAAGATTTAGGAAAAGTCTAAATGAATTCTCTATTACTTCTTGGGTCTTGCCAGCAAAAATAATAAAGCATTTTTCAATTTGAGTATTTTATAACACAAATTGTAGGTGAAAATCTACAATATTATTTAGTTCGGTAATTTTTTGCTTTTTTCTTTAAGATTCACATTGCTTTGTAAATAGGTTTTCAATAAAGGAATTTAAAAGTTGATTCTAACGTACCATTTGGGTATTATTTAGTCCTCAACTCCCGTTTAATTCTTATTTTTAGCAAAAAAGTATTCCATGCTAGAGCTTGCCGGTATTATTATTCTTGGAATCATTGCGCAGTGGGTAGCATGGCGATTTAAACTGCCCGCTATTCTTCCCTTAATTTTGATCGGTCTAATAGTTGGGCCTATTTCCACGTTGTATACGCAGGATGGCTCAAAGCTTATAGAACCTATTTGGAACGGGGAAAAGGGGTTGTTTCCTGGTGATGGACTGTATTATTTTGTGTCCCTTGCCATTAGCATCATATTGTTCGAAGGAGGCTTGACGCTTAAGAGGTCTGAAATTCGAAATACGGGTCCCGTCATCACAAAGCTTATTACTTTGGGGAGTTTGGTTACCTTTTTTGTAGGGGCGCTGGCGGCACATTTTATTTTTGACCTGAGTTGGCAAGTATCCTTTCTTTTCGCGGCCTTGATCATTGTGACAGGCCCCACTGTAATTACACCTATTCTAAGAAATATCCCTTTAAAAAAAGATATTTCTGCCGTTTTGAAATGGGAAGGTATCTTGATAGACCCCATTGGGGCCTTGGCAGCCGTACTGGTCTTTGAATTTATAAGCGTAGGCGAGGGGCAGGCGTACACATTGACCGCATTGGTGGAGTTTGGAAAGATCTTGCTCTTTGGTTTTACTTTTGGTTTTACCTTCGCCCATGGTTTGGCCTTTGCCATAAAAAAGAATTTTATTCCACATTACCTTCTGAATGTGGTTTCCCTTTCCGTGGTGCTGCTGGTTTTTGTGGAATCCGATCTATTCGCGCACGAATCAGGACTGTTGGCGGTTGTGGTCATGGGCATGGTCATGGGGAATATTGATTTGCCCAACATCAAGGAACTTCTTTACTTCAAGGAATCGCTTAGTGTCCTTTTGATTTCCATCCTTTTTATTCTATTGGCCGCCAACATAAACATCTCGGATCTGGAACTTATCTATAATTGGAAGACCGTAATTTTGTTCGCTACCATTGTATTCCTGATTAGGCCACTAGGAGTGTTCCTCAGCGCTATGGGCTCCAATCTAAAGCTCAATGAAAAACTTTTTATCAGTTGGGTAGGCCCTAGGGGTATCGTAGCGGCCGGGATTGCATCGTTATTTGGTTCTAAACTGCTGGCCAGAGGGGAACCCGGAGCTGAGTACATTACGCCATTGGTGTTCATGATCGTATTGGGAACGGTACTATTGAATGCGACTACGGCAAGGTTATTTGCCAAATTGGTAGGTGTTTTCCTGAAAAAGTCCGAAGGTATATTGATTATTGGCGCCTCCAGGGTCTCCAGGCTTATCGCGGGATACCTACAGGAGAACAACAGGCATGTTGTTTTAGTGGACAACAATGAAACCAACGTGTCAAAGGCACGTAAAGTAGGACTGGAAGCGTTTGGGGCCAATATTTATTCTGATTCCCTGGGAGATTATATTGAGCTCAACGATGTGGGCTACCTTATGGCATTGACAGGAAACTCGGACATTAACAAATATGCCATTGACAAGTTTAAAGGGGATTTTGGTGAAAACGGATCCTTCCGCTTGGTCGATTCGGAAGAAATGAACGACCCGGAAAACAACCCAAAGGAAGGATTGTTCTCCCATACGGACGATTTTATAAAGCTTACCGAAACGGCAAGAAGGAACCCAACGATTCGTGAGATTGAACTTAAGGACACCGAACATTATGAAGGCCTTATCGAAATAACCAAGGCCGATGCCGATATAATTCCTCTGTTCATAAAAACACCGGATGGCGACATTAAAATAATTTCCTCGTTCAGTAAGGATTTTACGGATATTGAGGAAGGCTCTATGTTGGTTTATCTGGGGAAAGCCCTTCCTTTAGAAGAGGAAAAACAAAAGGCAGAGGCAACAACGGCACCCTCTAAGTAATTTGGCCCTTAATCGTTCAGTTTCAATACGGCCATGAACGCTTGTTGAGGAATCTCCACGTTCCCTACTTGACGCATCCGTTTTTTACCTTTTTTCTGTTTTTCCAATAATTTTCTCTTTCTGGAAATGTCCCCGCCATAACATTTAGCGGTTACGTCCTTACGCAGGGCCTTGATCGTTTCCCTTGAAATAATCTTGGAACCAATTGCGGCTTGGATAGGAATGTCAAATTGTTGTCTGGGAATGAGCTCTTTTAACTTTTCGCACATTTTTTTTCCAATATTGGCCGCATTGTCAAAATGGATCAAAGCGGACAAGGCGTCCACAGGTTGTGCATTCAAAAGGATATCCACGCGAACCAATTTTGACGCCCGCATCCCTATAGGGGCATAATCAAAGGAGGCGTATCCTTTGGAAACTGTCTTTAATCTGTCATAGAAATCGAACACGATTTCCGCCAAGGGCATATCGAAGTTCAGCTCCACTCTTTCTGTCGTCAAATAGGTCTGGTTGGTAATCTGCCCTCTTTTTTCAATACATAGGGACATCACATTCCCCACAAAATCAGCTTTTGTGATAATGGTGGCCTTTATATAGGGCTCCTCAACCCTGTTTACTGTGGAAGGGTCCGGGAGGTCACTGGGGTTGTTTACGATGATGGGGTTCTCAGGATCCTTACGGGTATAGGCATGGTAACTAACGTTGGGCACCGTGGTGATGACCGTCATATCAAACTCTCTCTCAAGGCGTTCTTGTATGATTTCCATATGGAGCATTCCCAAGAAACCACATCTAAAACCAAAACCCAACGCAGCACTGCTTTCTGGTGTAAATACTAGTGAAGCATCGTTCAATTGTAGTTTTTCCATGGAAGAACGAAGCTCCTCAAAGTCTTCCGTATCCACCGGATAAATTCCCGCAAATACCATAGGCTTTACGTCCTCAAACCCTGCAATGGCATTTTTGGTAGGTACGGCAGCATCGGTAATGGTGTCTCCCACTTTTACCTCCCGGGCATCCTTGATGCCTGTAATCAAATATCCCACATCACCCGCACTTATCATTTGTTTTGGATGTTGGGTAAGTTTTAAGGTCCCTATTTCATCGGCATCATAATTTTTGCCAGTGGCCACGAATTTTATCTTCTGATTTTTTCGGATGGTCCCATTTAAGACCCTAAAATATGTTTCCACCCCCCTAAACGGATTGTATACCGAATCGAATACCAGGGCCTGAAGGGGCTCGTCTGGGTTTCCTTTTGGTGCGGGAATCCTTTCGATGATCGCCTTTAGTATCTCGTTTATCCCAATGCCTGTTTTGGCACTGGCAGGAATCACATCTTCTGCATCGCACCCCAGTAAGTCCACGATATCGTCCGTCACCTCCTCTGGGTTAGCGCTGGGCAAGTCTACCTTGTTAAGGACCGGAATGATTTCAAGATTATTTTCCAGGGCTAGGTATAGATTGGATATGGTTTGCGCCTGTATGCTTTGCGCGGCGTCCACAACTAAAAGCGCACCTTCACAGGCCGCTATGGAACGCGAAACTTCATAGGAAAAATCTACGTGCCCAGGTGTGTCTATGAGATTCAGGACATACTTTTCGCCGTTGTAGACATAGTCCATTTGAATGGCATGGCTCTTAATGGTAATCCCCCGCTCCCGCTCCAGATCCATATTGTCCAACAGCTGTTCCTTTTTCTCCCTCTCGGTTACGGAACCCGTAAAGTCCAAAAGGCGGTCTGCCAAGGTACTTTTACCGTGGTCAATATGGGCAATAATGCAGAAGTTTCGAATGTTTTTCATCTGTAGATCAATATTTTATAGGGTCAGATGCAATTCGCCAAAAGTCATCTAGGCAGGTGTCAAGATTGAACATGGCTCATTTCATAGCAAAGGTTGAAAAAATAAACCTATTTAAACTTTGGGAACCCCCGTTTAAAAAGCAATTGCAAATATAATCTAATTTGTATGGACATTTTAAGAAGGTCCGCTTAAATAAATAGCCAATATTGGGCCAAAAACAAAAGGGAATATCCTGTTTGTAAAAAAATACAGTAATATTTTGTTAGTTTTGGTGTTCAACCCAAACTAAACGTGAGACCACTACTGCTATTTTTCCTAGCTTTCCTAGGGTATTGCCAAATAGCGCATAGCCAATCCTATCAACTAACGGGAACGGTAAGGGACGATTTGGGCGAAACCATCCCCTTTGCTTCGGTTTTTTTATTGCAGGCTACAGATTCGGTTATGGTCAAAGGTACATCGGCAGATGAACTGGGTATTTTTTTAATTGCCGATATCGACCCTGGGCTTTACATTGTTCAATGTTCCTACATTGGAAAAACCTCTCAAGGACTTCCCTTGGACATTCGGTCAGATATCAAAATTGGGGCTTTGATCATTCCAGAACAGGCAGAGCAATTGGACGAGGTAGTTGTAATGTCCGCAAGGCCCAAGGTGGAGCGTAAAGTGGACAGGTTGGTTTTTAATGTTGAAAATACCGTGTTGTCACAAAGCACTTCCTGGGACATCCTAAAGCAAACACCCGGTGTTATTCTAATGCAGGACGAGCTTCAAATCCGTAACCAGCCCGCTGTGGTATACATTAATGACAGGAAAGTCCAATTGTCCCCATCGGAGGTGAGAAACCTACTAGAAAATTATCAAGGCCAGAACATAAAATCCGTTGAGGTCATCAATAACCCCCCTGCAAAGTATGATGCGGAGGGTGGGGCCGTTTTGAACATTATTACCAATAAAAACATTTCTTTGGGCTATAAGGGCAATATTAGTACAAATTACACCCAAGGAATCTTTCCTAAATACAATTTTGGCACTTCACATTTTTACAAGACAGATAAACTCAATATCAACGCTTCTTATGCCTACGCCCCTAGAAAGGACTTTAAGAACGTTCAGAACAGGACCAACTTTATAGACGATACGGGTATTTTTTCCCGATGGGATACAGATTTTGACAAGACCAACAGGTTTGAAACGCACATAGGCGGGCTAACGCTGGATTATACCATTAACGAACGAAATGAACTAAACATAACCACCAACATGCAGCTTTCCCCAAAAAGGGAGTATGACAACTTTCAAAACACCTTTATCACAAACGGCATTGGTGTTTTGGATTCGACCTTTACGACGGCCAGTTTTTTGGACGAGAGCAAGAATAACATTTCCGGGGATGTAACCTATAAGCACACGTTTAAGGAAAACGGGACCTTAATGGTCAATGGCCATTACACCGCCTTTGACTTAAACCGAACGCAAAGTGCCAGCTCCAACTATTTTCTACCTTCCGGTGATTTCATACGAAATTATAGTTTCTTTACGGATGCCGTTCAGGATATTGAAATCATAACGGCCCAAGTAGACTACAGTAAGCTCTTTGGTAGCGTAAGTTTTGAAACCGGGGCAAAGGCTTCCTTGATAAATTCGGATAGTCGATTACAGTTTTTCACGGAGAACAACGGGCGTGTTTTCGTGCCAGGGCTGTCTGACAATTACCTGTATGATGAGCGGGTATATGCTGGGTATATAAGCGCTTCCAAGGACTGGGAAAAATGGAGCATTAAAGCGGGCCTTAGGGCGGAACACACCCAAAGTTCCGGAAATTCCTTGGCACTTTCCACGGTTAATGATCTTGAGTATTTTGAGCTTTTTCCATCTTTTTACGTTTTGCATACTATCAATGAAAACCATAGCCTGGCCTTTGATTATTCCAGAAAACTAAAACGGCCCAGATACGAAGATTTAAACCCCTTTAGAACATTTATAAATGAAAATGTCTTTGCAGAGGGGAATCCAAACCTAGTTCCTCATTTCAGTAATAATTTCAACTTGAACTATACGTTGAACCAAGAGTTTTTCTTCGATTTTTATTACAGGAACAACGGTAATTTCATATCCCTTTATACTTTTCAGGACAATGAAAACCAAATCCTTAGGGATGTAACGTTTAATGCTTTAAAAAGTAACTCGTACGGTTTCGACTTTAATTACGGAAAATCAATCACCAACAACTGGTACCTCTACGGCTATATTTCCATTTTTCATGAGGAAGAGACCTTTTTGGCCTTGGAAAGCGATGCTTTTTCCGCGACCAATTCAATTAATGGCTATTATATAGATGTCACCAATTATTTGACCCTCTCCAAGGATGGTACTTTGAAAGGAGAGTTGGGGTTGGCTTATTTATCGGGGTTTTTGTTGGCATCATTTGATATGACAGAAACTACCAACCTTACCATGGGGCTCCAGAAGTCCTTATGGAACAAAAGGGCAGAGATAAGCCTCAACTTCAACGATATTTTGGGCAAAGCAAATCCCTCTTTTACGTCAAGATACTTAAACCAGGACAATTCCTATAGTCCGTTTGAGGAACTACAAAATGTACGACTTTCCTTCACCTATAATTTCGGTAATTTCAGATTGGAGGACAACAAACGTCAAATAGAAAAAGCGGAAAGGGACCGGATCGGTTCAGAATAAGTCAAAATATACGGACTTTTTCTGATTTTCTTACAAATAGATTTTCATTGTAAGATATTTCCGAACAACTTTTTTATCTTAGTCGGCGACTACCATTAACCAATGAAGCCAGCCTTATCATTCCTTTTCTTTGTTTTTTTGACTACGTTGGCCACAAATGCCCAGGAATTTGAACTATCGGGAAGCGTTAAGGACCAAAATGGGGACGCCTTGGTCTTTGCAAACGTCCTTTTAAAGAATCAGGATTCCGTATTGGTTAAAGGAACCGCCACAGATGAAGAGGGACGCTACACACTTGTCAATGTACAAGCTGGAACCTACCTAATATCCGCGAGTTATTTGGATACCTCGAGTGATATACGCCCTTTGGAAGTCGCTTCGGATATGTCCTTGGCGGATATGATCATTCTCCAGACGGAAACCCAATTGGAGGAGGTGGAAGTCACCTATAAAAAACCCACCATAGAGCAGTTGGCAGACCGACTCATTTTTAACGTAGAAAATACTTCCTTGTCCCAAGGGAATATCTGGGACATTTTAAAACAGACCCCCGGGGTTATCATTGTAAACGATAAGATCAATATCAAGGGAAGTTCCAATATTGGGGTCATGATTAATGGCAGATTGGTGAACATTCCCCAAGCCGATATCGTCAACCTACTTTCGGGTAGTTCCGGTGACAATGTGGAATCCGTGGAGGTAATTTTAAATCCCCCGGCCAAATTCAGTGCCGAGGGCGGACTTCTATTGGACATAAAAATGAAGAAGAACCTTATCGCGGGGTATAATGGGTCTGTTTATAATAGATATACACAGGCGGTTTTCCCTAAGCATATAATCGGGACAGACCACTTTTTTAAGGGCAAGAAAACGGATTTTTCACTTTCCTATAGTTTTAGAAAAAGCAAGGACTTAAGAAGGTTTACGGATATTACCAATTTTTTTGATTCCGGAACTATAGATGAGGTCTGGACGACGGAACAAAGGACCATTACCAGGAGCAATCAACATAATGTCAGCGGTTTTTTTGATTATCAGATAAATGACAAAAATAACCTTAGTTTTTCTAC
Organism: Maribacter sp. 4G9; assembly: GCF_002742265.1. Lineage (GTDB taxonomy): Bacteria > Bacteroidota > Bacteroidia > Flavobacteriales > Flavobacteriaceae > Maribacter. Next base: position 152,276 of record NZ_MDGL01000007.1, on the reverse strand, counting down.
GATCAATTCGTTTACAGCTCCCGCCAACAGGTTTATTGATTCTGAAACCCTAATTGAAGACACATCGAGGGATCTACGGTCCAGTTTTCTAACGGCAAACGATTCCGATTTCGATGCCCTAAATTCGGCATACTATCTGGACTGGACACATAAATTCGATAAGAAGGGCGAAAGTATTTCCGTGGCTACCAATTACACTTTTTATCAGTATAACAGGGGGCAAGATCTGGACACCGATTTCTTTGACAGTGATGGAATCACAACGGGAGATAACGATTTTACGACACAATCCAGCCAAAAAACGGCCATCTACAGTGCCCAGGTCGATTATACCAACCCGATAAAAAAATCATCCACATTGGAAGCAGGTCTGCGGTATTCCGGTATAAACTCCCAATCTACCATCAGCCAAGAAGGTTTCGACAGGACCCAACCAGGAATCAGCCCTACGGAGGCGGGTGTTTTTGATTATGACGAGCAGATTATGGCAGGGTACGCTAGCCTTAATAATTCTTGGGAAAATTGGCAATTGAACATGGGGCTTCGTTCCGAATATACCGAAACCATAGGAGACCTCGATACGGCCGGTGACCCCATCAAAAATTCATATTTGGAACTTTTCCCCTCATTATCTGCCCGACACGAATTCAAGAACAAGCACAATCTGGCATTGCGTTACTACAGAAGGATTACGCGGCCTAGATATAGTGATTTAAACCCTTTCCAATTTTTTCAGAGCAACAATACGGTCGTAGAGGGCAACCCAAATCTAAGACCTGCTATCAGGAATTATGTATCCTTGGAGTATGGTATTGGAAAGGACTATTCATTGGAAGTGTATTATTTTGACGATAGCAATGACTTCTTTGAACAGGTGGTGCAGGATAATGAAAGCAATCTACTTCGTTTCTTGAGCGTCAATTTGGAGTCAAACATAACCTACGGCGCGGAATTCAGATTTAACAAAAGTTGGACTAGGTTTTGGGACACCTATCTTTTGCTTACCTACTACAATAAACAAACTAGTTTTAGGGATATCGATAGCGGAGCAATTTTGAGTAATGGATTATGGACGGGCAACGTGCGCTTTAATAATTATTTTACCCTGTTAAAGGACCGTTCCCTGTATGCGGATGTACTTTTTAGATATTCCTCACCAGTGGTGTTGGGCAATTCCACACGGGAATCCACCAGTCAGCTTATTCTTTCCCTTAGCAAAACCTTTTGGCAGCGAAAGGCGACATTGTCCTTTTCCTTTGATGATGTTTTTAATGATGGAAACTTCTTCTATACCCGTAATTATCTGAACCAGGACAACAGCACTTTTTCCAGAAGGGAGACTAGGCTATTTTTTATTGGGTTCAGATACAGGTTTGGAAATAATAAGATACGGGATAACCAAAAGCGAAAAAGTACGGACGAAGGGAATAGGATCTAGATTATAATCCAATCATCATAGACCCACATATTCCAAGGCTAACGAGCAAATACACCCCAGCCAGAATCACAAAGACTTTACCGGACTTCTTTTTATTTTGTGATATCAACACAACGCCAATGATGCCCAACAGTATCGCAGGACCGAACATTATGAGAATTATAAGGACAAACAATCCGTCCAAATTGCCAACTTCTAGCGAAAATATGCTCATGGTGTTTGTTTTTGTAGTTCTTTCAATCGTTCTATTTTATCATCCCTGTAAAAAAGATTCATCGTCTCAAAAGGGATAATCTTATTGTCCTTGTTTACGATGTGCACACAGGATTTTTTTATGGCCCGCACATCAAAATTATGGGCATCTATGAACTGCATGATGATGATCCTGAACAGATTGTCATAACCAAGTTCCGGCGCATCGATTTCCGGGAGGCAGCACATGATACTCTTTAGGTTTTCCGATGCTTTTTCCACAGAATTTCCCGTACTAAAAAGCTCGATCATTTTGCCATGCAGTTGTTCATCCTGTTCATAGATGATGGTGTTTTTTCCTTCGTTCAGCAAATCATCCGGGTTGATGTAACGTGTTAACGGACTAACTTCATTTCCCAATTTTAAGGCATAGGCCATGACCAGGGCATCTGGGTTACAAGGGACGGGAATAAGGTCGTCCGGTTCAAAAATAGGGGATTGCTCCAAAATCTTTCTCCGCACCTCTGTAAGCGTGATCCTATTTTCGTCCACCTCAAAATTTTCCAACCGCCCCGCTATCTGTGTTGGTTGAAAGGTGACCCCGCGCACACATTTTTGTTGAAGGGCAAAATCTATGGTCTTTCCCATCTCGTGGTCGTTTAGACCTTTTTGGAGGGTCACTACCAAAGTTGTGGAAAGGTTTAATTGGTTTAAATGTTGTAAGGCTTGTAGACGGATTTCGGTCAGGTCCGCCCCTCTCAAAGTTTGTAAAACGTGATTGTCCAAGGAATCGAACTGGAGGTAAATTTCAAAATCAGGCATATAGGTTGCCAAGCGTTCTACAAATTCAAAATCCTTCGCGATTTTAATACCGTTGGTATTTACCATCAAGTGGCGAATGGGCAAGGATTTTGTATAATCCAAAATTTCAAAAAACTGAGGATGTAAGGTAGGTTCGCCACCACTAAGCTGGACCACATCTGGTTCCCCTTCGTTTTTTACGATAACATCCAACATTGTTTTTACCTCTTCCAAGGTTCTATGCCTTCCATAAGTTGGTGAAGAACCTGCATAACAGGTAGGGCAGGTAAGGTTGCAACGGTCCGTTAATTCGACCACCGTAAGACATGAATGCTGCTCATGATCGGGACAAAGGCCGCAATCATAGGGGCAACCATAATGGGTTTTGGTGTTGAAGGTTTTTGGATATTCGGAGGCTTTATTATAGTTACGGATGTTTTTGTAGTATTCAATATCGTCCGCAATCAAAATTTTGGAGCGTCCGTGTTCCGGACAATTTTTAAGCATATACACCTTCCCTTCCTCAAAAACTATCTTGGCATCAATCCTTCGAAGACATTCGGGACATAAGCTAATTGTAAAATCATAATAGGTGTAGTTTTTTTCGGGCATAAAATATTCCTTGAAGGATAAATTGGTGATAATAAAGGAAACAAAGTAAACATAAAATCTGAATGCTACTGAGGCCTAGAATATAAAAACTATTAGGTTTAAGAAACTCGACCAAAAAGCGGAATCCAAAATAACTTACCATGAATACCTTAAACAAAGATCCGTTCTCCAAGGAAACAGCACTATGCTTTAGTTTTTGGATGCCAATGAACAGCAGAATCAAAAAGAAGATTTCATAAAGTGCTATGGGGTGACGATCTAAACCATCGCCTAAATCCATCCCCAAGAAAAAGTTTGTGGTCTTTCCATACGTGAACTCCTTCATACCCGCCAGGAAACATCCCGTTCTACCTATAATGATGCCCAATATAATGGGTAGTGTGAACAAATCCCCGGAAGATTGTTGCTCCCCAATAATCTTTTTTGCAAATTCTACGCCCAATAACCCGCCGAACAAGCCGCCCATGATAGTCTTATTGTTAAAGATGGCAATCCAACCTTGATCCCAGTGTAGGACTGGGTTCTCCAAAAAGGCAATCAATCGGGAAAAGAAAAGTGCGCCAAAAATAGCCCCTATGATAATGGAAAGCCGGTTGTTTGAGGATATGTTGTCCGTGGAATTTTTCCGTAAGAAAAGATAATAACGAAACCCTACAAGAAAAGCCAGGTATTCCAATACCAAATGCACATTGACCTTATGGCCAAAGAGTTCGGGCTCAATTGGAATGGAAGATAAAAATATCATTATCATTCCCCTCCTCCTGCCTCCGACGAGCCATCGCGAGAGGAAGGCACAGGGTTAGGGGAGGCTTCTTGCCATTCTGCAATGAACAGATTGGTATCCCGTGTACCTCTGTTGTTGCGATTACTGGAAAAGGCCAGGTATTTGCCGTCATTAGAAAAAACAGGAAAAGCATCAAAGGTTTCCCCATGCGTAACACGTTCCAAATTCTTTCCGTCGATATCAATAAAATACAAATTGAAAGGAAATCCTTTTTCAGCTTCAAAGTTACTCGAGAACAACACTTTTTTCCCCGAGGGGTGAAAAAACGGACTCCAGTTGGCATTGCCCAAAAAGGTCAATTGTTTCAAATCGCTTCCATCGGCATTACAGATAAAAAGCTCCATATCGGTGGGTTCTACCAAACCTTCAGCCAATAAATCTTTATACTTTTTAATGGCTTCAGGGGTTTTGGGTCTGGATGCCCTAAAAATGAGTTTTGTGCCGTCTGGGGAGAAAAAGGCGCCGCCGTCATAGCCCAGTTCATTGGTAATCTGCTTAACATCGGACCCGTCCAGGTTCATGGTGTATAATTCCAAATCGCCACTTCGGGTAGAAGTGAAAACAATTTTATCTCCCTTGGGCGACACGGTGGCTTCGGCATCGTATCCGGGTTCGTCAGTCAATTGCGCTGTGATGTTTCCCTCTAGATCCGCAACAAAAATGTCAAAGGAATCATAGACCGGCCATACATAGGCACCGTTTCGCCTTAAGGGTACCTCGGGACATTCTTTATCCGCCAAATGCGTAGAACCGTAAACAAAATGTTTGTTGTCTGGCAGAAAATAGGCACATGTAGTTCGGCCATAGCCTGTACTCACCATAGGAGGAATGGAATCCTGAATGCCCGCTTCCACGTTCAACAGAAACATCTGGTCACAGTTTAATCCCCAATTGGCATTGTTGGACTGAAAGATCATTTGTTTATCGTCCCAGCTCCAATACGCTTCGGCATTATCCCCGCCAAACGTAATTTGCCGTATACTTTTAAAATACTTTTCCTCAGGATAGATCAAGGTATCGGTACCCGCCATTAGAGAAGTGGTTTCTTCTTGTGGCGTGGTGGTGTTGTTTTTTTCGTTTTTGCAACTGGAAACAAGGCAGATAAGGCCCAAAACAAATAGAATTCTCATGGAGATGTGTATTTTTGTCAAAAATAAACGCTATGCTACGCAATCTAATATTTTTGTTCGGTTTTTTTATAGTGTTGGGCTCTTGTAAACAGAAGTCCCAGAAGAAAGTGACTATGCAAGAGGATGTTGCCTTTTTAGCCAGTGATAGCTTACAGGGCCGCGAAACAGGGACGGCCTATGAGATGGAGGCGGCCCACTATTTACAGGAACGGATGAAAAACATAGGATTGTTACCCAAGGGAAATGCGGGCACCTATTTTCAGACCTTTAGCTTCAAACCAAAAACCGATCCACATTCCGAAGTTCAATTTGTTGGGGGCGATAGTACCATTACCGGTACCAACGTTATTGGTTTTATAGACAACAAGGCAGATAAAACCGTGATTATCGGTGCCCATTACGACCATTTGGGCATGGGAGGTGAAGGCTCTTTGTATGCCGATGGCGAGGCCATTCATAACGGAGCGGACGACAATGCCAGTGGGGTTGCCGTTTTATTGAGCTTGGCAGCTAAACTCAAGGATACCATCACCCAGCACAACTATCTTTTTATGGCATTTTCAGGTGAGGAAATGGGACTTTTGGGGAGCAATTATTTTTCCAAAAACCCTACTATAGACCTATCAAAAGCAAATTATATGCTCAATATGGATATGGTGGGGAGAATGCGTGAGGATAAGACCCTTTCAATCAGCGGTACAGGAACTACACCTATTTGGAGTCAGGTTTTGAACAGCAACAATCCCGGATTTAAATTGGTGTTGAGTGAATCCGGTATGGGGCCTAGCGATCATACCTCCTTCTATTTGCAGGATATTCCAGTACTGCACTTTTTCACGGGACAGCATGAGGACTATCACAAGCCCTCTGATGATTCTGATAAATTGAATTATAAAGGTATGGAAATGATCAGTGATTATATTCTCTCTGTACTTTACGATTTGGATGACGATGATAAGCTTGCCTTTAGAAAAACAAAGAACGAAAGCGAGGATACACCCCGGTTTAAAGTAGCCTTAGGAGTTATGCCCGATTATCTATTTGATGGTAAAGGCATGCGAATCGATGGGGTTTCCGACGGGAAACCAGCTGCTACGGCCGGACTCCAAAAAGGTGATGTAGTCGTGAAACTGGGGGACAGTACCGTTGTGGATATGATGAGCTATATGCGGGCACTTTCCATTTTTGAGGAGGGTGATGCCACTGAGGTTACCGTAGACCGTAATGGCGAGAAAATAAAAGCCACGATTTCGTTTTAGGCTGAAAGAAAAGAGTGTATCCTTAAAAGCTCCTTTGCCAGATTAGTTAGTGGTGTTTCGCAATAGTGGAACGGGGAGGGCCGGATTTCGGTTCCGATACTTTTTCCATCGTCGAAAAAGTATCCAAAAAGGCTAGGCTGATTTTGGGGTACTTGAAATCCAGCAAGTCCTTGGTCCGCATCGCCCAGGCCGTTTCCGATTGCATCGGAATACTTTTTGGGCGATTTCCTTTGACCCAGCTCCAAGGCCTTTCGGTTTTACTATGCATCCCATAATAGGCCGGTTCACTCCTACATCCATTTAAGTTACCTTGTCTTATTTAACTCCATAAAAGCTCCCCTCCCTGACCAGGGAAGGGTGTTTCGCGACAGAGGAACGGGTGGGGTCGTATTAGTATACTTTGTAAAGACCGTTTTTTACTATTTTTGCACCTCAAATTAATTGGTTATGCCCAAAATTGGCGACATAGAACTACCCGATTTCCCTTTGTTACTTGCCCCCATGGAAGATGTGAGCGATCCGCCCTTTCGTGCCCTTTGTAAGGAACAGGGTGCCGATGTGGTTTTTACCGAGTTCATTTCTTCCGAAGGGTTGATTCGTGATGCCGCCAAAAGCGTTATGAAGTTGGACATTTACGAAAAGGAACGACCTGTGGGAATCCAAATTTTTGGCGCCAACTTGGATAGTATGTTGCAGTCCGTGGAGATTGTGGAAAAATCGAATCCGGATATTATCGACATCAATTTTGGTTGTCCGGTCAAAAAGGTAGTGTCCAAGGGTGCTGGTGCGGGCATTTTAAAGGATATAGACCTTATGGTTTCCCTAACCGATGCTATGGTTAAACACACCAAACTCCCCATTACAGTAAAGACCCGATTGGGTTGGGACGAGGATTCCATAAAAATCGTTGAGGTGGCGGAACGTTTACAGGATGTTGGCTGCAAGGCCATTTCCATACATGGGCGAACCCGTGCCCAAATGTACAAGGGCTACGCCAAATGGGAACCCATTGCCGAGGTAAAGAACAACCCTAGAATGCACATTCCTGTTTTTGGCAATGGGGATGTGGACAGTCCGGAAGCGGCAGTTAGAATGCGCGATGAATATGGTTTGGATGGTGCCATGATAGGAAGGGCCAGTATTGGTTATCCTTGGTTTTTTAGGGAGGTAAAACACTACTTTAAAACGGGAGAACACCTTGCGCCTCCAACCATACAAGAGCGTGTGGAAGCCGCAAGGAGACATTTACAAATGTCCATTGATTGGAAAGGGGAGAAATTAGGGGTTTTCGAAACCAGACGTCATTACACCAATTATTTCAAAGGAATTCCCAATTTTAAGGAATATCGGATGAAAATGGTCACCAGTGACGATGCTGTAGATGTTTTTGATGCCTTTGATGAGGTGCTGGAAAAATTTGGGAATTATCAATTTGAACTACAAGCCCCCTAGCCCCCAAGGGGGGAACGGTTACTGCAGCCCCGTATTTATTGTATATCACAATCAAAACAATTTTTTTGTGTGGGATTTCAATTCATTTTTAAATATAATTATTTGTAAATCAATTTTTTGTATCTTGTTTATATGGATTTACTAGAATACATAAATCAGACAAATGTGCTTATAGTTGGCATCATAGCGCTTTGTGTTCTTTGGACCTTTGCCATTTCCTTTAATGGGAAAGGAAGGAATTTCAGAAGTTCCAGGAACAAAAGGGCTAGAAGTCAGTTTTAACACTTGTAAATATCGCCAATAATGCAAGATTAAAGCGTTCTTCTTTGGAGCTAAGAGGCGATCAGCTTTTTATTGATTCGGCTACTGGCAATCTTAGATGCGATGACGCCCAATACCAAAATGGTGGCCAAAACAATTAGGACATTGATCAGTTGGAACTCTACAGGATAGGCCAAAGATGGTGTAATTTTTAACCATCCAAAGAAAATCTGCGACCAGACCAATAACGAACCCAACAACACCCCGATAAGCCCCCCAAATCCGGTGACCAGGATTCCCTGTACAAAATAAATATTGCGCAATTCCTTTATGGTGGTTCCCAAACTGTACAAGGTTTTGGAATTCTGTTGTTTGTCCAAAATCATCATGATAATGGCCCCCACTACGTTGAACAGGGCAATGATGAGGACCAACGTAAAGATGAGGTAGGTCGCCATATTTTCGGTATTCAACATTTTATAAAGCGTACTGTTGAGTTCCTGACGATTTTTCAAAATGACCGAATCCACTAAAACCTCCTCGATTTCGGAACGAACAGCTTGCTCATCCGCAGAATCTTTCAGTTTAAAATTGATACCGGAAATTTCATTTTCGGTTTTTTCCAATAGGGCCTGGGTCAAGGCAAGATCGGCGAATACATATTTGTTGTCCAAATCGGCCTCCACCGCATATACCCCTCCAATGATAACGGGCAGTCGGTTATAGAGCGAACTAACCCCTTGCTGCGAAAGAGATCCCTTGCCCGGTTTAAAGGCGTAAATCTGCATGGGGCTTCTAAATTGGTTGATGGTAACACTCAGGATATTGGCAATGCCTATGCCTGAAACCACCTGTTGATCGTTGATGGTCCAATCACCTAAATACAAAATGGAATCGGTATCGATTACTTTAGTATAATTGGTATCGATTCCTTTTATATAGGCAATATGATTCTTGCCTTTATGTTCCAGATAAACTTTTTCCTCAATTTCCTTGGAATAGGAAGCAAGTCCACTAATGTTATTCAATCGATTTTCCTGCTCGGGAGTAATGGAAAAGAATTTTCCTGCCAACGGAAGTGCTTTTAGTTCCGGGTCAAAGGAGTTGGTAAAGGAAAGACTAAAGGTCTTGAGGCCCGCAAAACCTGAAAGCACGATAAATAGTGCCGCCGAACCGATTACAATGACCAAAAAGGTAATGAAATTGATAATGTTCACCGCATTTTGTGAGCTCTTGGAGCGCACATATCTCTTAGCGATATATAGCGGAAAGTTCAAAAATCAGGACTTTTTTCTTCTAGGCAACAAATCCCTGTTCTCAATGGGGTTTTCTTCCCTTTTCAAGGATTTCTCGATTTTTTCTATATAATCCAACGAGTCGTCCAAATAGAACAGGAGTTCAGGAACTCTCCGTAATTGGTTTCGGGTACGCTGGGCTAATTCATGTTTGATCAAGGGTTGATTGGATTTTATGCCCTCCAACAATTCCTTGGCCTGTTCAGTAGGGAATATACTCACATATACCTTGGCAATGGAAAGGTCCGTTGTAACGGAAACCTTGGAGACTGAAATCAAGGTGCCCCTTAGCCCGCCTTCTATGGCCGCTTTTTGTAGAATGGCTACAATATCCTTTTGGATGACCCCAGCTATCTTTCGTTGTCTTTGTGTTTCCATACCGCAAAAATACGCAGAATAATGTATCTTGTTGATATCCTTCGTTTCTGTAAACCATTTTGACATGAAAAAAATTGAACATTTGGGGATTGCCGTAAAAAACCTGAAGGACTCCAATGCTTTGTTTGAAAAATTGTTGGGGGAGGGCCCCTATAAATTGGAAGAGGTGGCTTCAGAAGGGGTAAGGACTTCCTTCTTTAAAACCGGACCCAATAAAATAGAATTGTTGGAATCGTTGAACGAAGAAGGCCCCATTGCCAAGTTCCTATCAAAAAAAGGTGAGGGCATCCACCATATTGCTTTTGAAGTCGAAGACATTATTGCTGAAATGGAGCGGTTAAAAAAGGAAGGGTTTCAGGTTTTGGGCGATGCGCCTAAAAAGGGCGCCGATAATAAATGGGTCGTTTTTGTACATCCAAAGTCCACGAACGGTGTATTGATAGAGCTCTGCCAAGAAATTAAACAGTGATTATTGGCCATGGAACGTAGTCGAAATGAAAACCTAAAATCTTGCGGCATATAAAAATAAACACTAATATTGCATCCGCAAATTGCGGGTCCTATACCTGCCCACCTAGCGGTAGGTAGGCGGGGCTCAGCCAAATTTGCTTAATTGACATTATGGTTGTTTATGTTCTTCGTAGCTTAAAAGATAGAAGATTATATATTGGAATGACCTCCGATATAGATAGACGTTTAAATGAGCACAATTCAGGAAGAACAAAGAGCACAAAAGGGTATAGACCATGGGAATTAGTTTATAAAGAGTCTTACCCGGATATTGCTTCTGCTAGAAAGAGAGAGAAGTATCTAAAAAGTGGATACGGAAAGCAGTGGCTAAAACAAAAATATTAACCGGTCCTATAGCTCAGCTGGTTAGAGCACCTGACTCATAATCAGGGGGTCCCTGGTTCGAGCCCAGGTGGGACCACATCAAGCAGAAAACCCACACCGAAAGGTGTGGGTTTTTTCAATTTGGAGATAGCCAAATGGCATTTGACAATATTGAGAAATTGAAAAAACAGATAGGGTCGTTTTACGGCCCCAGGTTTTCTATTTGCAGAAGTGGTCTCCCTCTGGTCCATGAGCAAGGCGAACTAACCCAGGTGGGACCACGGAGTGGTCAAAAAGTCTTAGCGTTAGCTGGGACTTTTTGTCGTGGAAGAAACCATGGGCGAGAAGTTCAGAATCACCCCTACATTCTTATAAATTATACTTCTTGTCCAAAATCCATTGGAAATTCAAATACCCTTAGATCAAAAAAGGGAAGGGCCGCCAGCAGGTGATCAAAGATATCGGCCATGACGTATTCATAATTTTCCCACCGTTTGTCCGCACTAAAGGCATAGATTTCCAAAGGAATACCCTGGGGGGTAGGGGCCAATTGCCTAACCATGAGCGTCATGCCCTTGTTTACAGCAGAGTGGTTTTCCAAGTAATCCGTAACATATTTGCGAAAGACACCAATATTGGTCAAGTTCCTTCCATTGATGGCCAGTTCCTTGTTTCGGCCATTTTCAATGTTGAAGGCCTTTATTTTTTCGTTTCTGTCGGACAAATACGGTTGTATCAATTGAATTTTTTTGAGCGCTTCCACATCCTTATCGGAGAGAAAACGAATACTTTTTTGACTGATTATCAGGGCCCTTTTGATACGCCTTCCACCCGATTCTTGCATGCCCCGCCAATTTTTGAAGGAGTCCGATATCAAGGCGTACGTAGGTATGGTCGTAATCGTCTTATCAAAATTCTGCACCTTGACCGTGGCGAGGTTGATCTCTATCACATCCCCGTCCGCCCCATATTTATCAAAGGTGATCCAATCGCCTATGCGTACCATATCATTTGCGCTTACCTGTATGCTTGCTACAAGTCCTAAAATGGAATCCTTGAAAATCAATAATATTATGGCAGATCCGGCACCTAAGGCGGTAAAGAATTTCCAAACCTGTACGTTGGTCACAATGGCCAGAATGGCCAAAATACCCACAAACCAGCCAAAGATCATAAATACCTGAATGTAGCTATCCAGTGGTTTATCCCTAAAGCGAGGTTTGGTCTTCAAATAATCATTGATACTTCTAAAGACCCGTTTGATAACGGCCAAAGCCAAGAGTACCAAAAGTACCTGCAAGGTTTTCATGGCAATGCCCCGGGCGAAGTCAAAATCAATAAAAGCAATAGGTGCCATTTTAAATAAGAGGAACAACGGAGCGATATGGGCCAAATACCTGGGAACCCTGTTTGCTACCAAAAAATTATCGAAGTTGGTCTTGGATTGCCTTGCTATCCTAATGGAAAGCGCCCGTAATATCTTCCAAATGACCCAATCCATGAACCAAGAAACAAGGAGCAGGACTGCCATGAAGATAATCAGGTTCAGATAGGCGGCAACTGTTTCGCTGATACCGGTCTTTAACAGGTAATTGTAGAGTATTCTGGATGTTTCATTTTCCATGCCGCAAAAGTATCAATTATTCCTTTTGTTTTTTGTGGAAGCACCCAATCGGTACTTTCTGTGGATAATCTGATTTGATAAAAATTATGGGTAAATTGATTACATTTAAGGGTCGACCGGACTTGAAAGTATTCCAAATGAACTATAAAAGTATAACGGCACTGGTTTTGATAGCCCTTATAGGCGGATTGTACGCCTATAAAAAGGGAGCTTTTGAGTTTAAAAATGACGAATATGCCACATTGGCCTTACCGGAAACGGTAGATTACAACTTTCATATAAAGCCGATTCTATCCGATAAATGTTACACCTGTCACGGCCCCGATGCCAATAAGCGTAAGGCGGGATTCCGTTTGGATGTGCAGGAATCCGCATTATCGGAACTTCCGGAATCGCCCGGTCACTTCGCCATTGTACCAAAAAACCTTCGGGCGAGCAAGGCCTATCTGGCAATCATATCGGACGACCCAACGGTACAAATGCCCCCGGCCGATTCCAAATTGGCCCTATCGGCCTATGAGAAAAAACTCATTAAAAAATGGATTGAGCAAGGAGCCCAATTCGAAAAACATTGGGCCTATATTCAGCCACAGAAAATAGCCCTTCCAAAAACTTTAAATACGTGGGGCAATAATGAAATAGATGCCTTTGTGCTCAAAAAACTGGAGGAGCAAAACATGCTTCCGTCCAAAAAAGCGACGAACGAAACCTTGATACGGAGGATCAGTTTGGATTTGACCGGACTGCCGCCAAAACCCGAAACGGTTTCCCAACTTTTGGCCCCTGCATCACAGGATACCATAGCACATATCATCGATACTTTTTTGGCCTCCCCCGCTTATGGGGAACGTATGACCCAATCCTGGCTGGACGTGGCGCGTTATGCGGATTCCCACGGCTATCAGGACGATAGTTACCGTACTATGTGGCCTTGGCGCGATTGGGTCATCCATGCCTTTAACAAAAACCTTCCCTATGATACTTTTTTAACCTGGCAGTTGGCGGGCGATCTTTTGCCCAACCCAACTAAGGAACAGATATTGGCAACAGGCTTTAACCGAAACCACCCCATTACCCAGGAAGGTGGAGTCATTCAAGAAGAATACAGGACCAATTATGTACTGGACCGCACCAATACTTTAGGTAAGGGGATTTTGGGACTTACCCTGGAATGTGCCCGCTGCCACGACCATAAATATGACGCTATTTCCCAAAAGGATTATTTCGAAATGTTCGCCTTTTTCAATCAGGTGGACGAAAAGGGACTCCAGATGGATGCCGTACAGGCGAAGAACCAAGCATTTTTTGCAGACCCGCCTTTTATTCAGGTTTCTGACGATGAAACAGATGGGGTGCTTTCATTCATAAACATGAAGAACATTCCCAAGGTCAATGTGATGGTCATGAACGATTCCGCACCTAAGACCACCTATATTTTGAACCGAGGGGAATACGACCAACCTACCGACTCCGTTCTGCCCAATACACCAAAATCCATATTTGCCTTTGCAGACAATCTTCCCAAGAACCGTTTGGGACTTGCACAGTGGTTGACGGACAGGCAAAACCCGCTAACAGCTAGGGTGTTTGTGAACCGCATCTGGGCCATGCTCTTTGGGAAGGGCCTTGTGGAAACCTCCGAGGACTTTGGGGTACAAGGAAGCCTGCCTACGCACCCAGAACTGATGGACTGGCTGGCGGTCGATTTTATGGAACACGATTGGGATATTAAGTATTTGCTCAATAAAATTATGCTTTCGGCCACCTACCAACAAAAATCGGAGTTAAGGCCCGATTTGAAGAAGGCCGACCCGGAAAATATATGGTGGGCGCGTGCCCCGCGCTTTCGGATGAGCGGGGAAATGATCCGTGATTACGTACTTGCCACCAGCGGGCTTCTCAACCAGGAAATAGGCGGCCCTAGTGTAAAGCCCTATCAACCTCCCGGTCTTTGGGAAGAAACGAACGCAGGGGGCAATAGGGGTGTCCTCACAAATTATGTGCAGGACCAAGGGCCGGATCTCTACAGACGTTCCCTCTACACCTTTTGGAAACGTACCCTGCCACCGCCCAATATGACTATTTTTGATGCGCCCACTCGTGATTTTTCCGAAGTTAGGCGCCAAAAGACCAATACGCCCTTACAGGCTTTGGTGCTCCAAAACGATGTGCAGATCTTGGAAGCTGCCCGCGTACTGGCCCAAAACTTGGTTTATGAAGACCCCAATAGCCAAGATTACATCACCGATATCTTCAAACGTATCCTTGTAAGGTCTCCCAATGAAAAGGAATTGGCGGCATTAAGCAATTACTACCAAGATGCCTTAAAAGGATATGAGCGGAATCGGGTTGAGGCTGAAAAATTGATTGAGTTAGGGGAATACCCTAGGCTCGATACGGACGCCGCAAAAACGGCCGCACTCATGCTCACCGCCCAGGTGATTTATAATTTGGACGAAACCATAACCAAAGAATAGCAATATGGAAGAACAAAAGAAAGAAAACCCTTTGAAGGTCAATAGGCGCCACTTTTTTTCGCAACTTAGTATAGGTATTGGTTCCTTGGCCTTGGGGTCTTTGTTGATTCCCGATCTGTTCAAAAATGGGCAAATGAATTTGGGCCAGCAGCCTTTGGGCATTCCCCATTTTGCCCCAAAGGCGAAAAGGGTCATCTACCTGTTTCAGGCCGGGGCACCTTCCCAATTGGAAACCTTTGACTATAAACCGATGTTGCGCAAGCGGATGGGCGAGGACCTGCCGGAATCGATCCGAAATGGACAGCGTTTGACGGGCATGACCGCCAATCAAGAGAAGTTTCCGTTGATGCCCCCTGCGGTCGATTTTAGGCAACACGGGCAAAGCGGCACTTGGATCAGTGATTTTTTTCCGTACACGGCGAAAATTGCCGATGAGATAACGGTCATCCGAAGCATGCATACCGAAGCGATTAACCATGACCCCGCCATTACCTTTTTCCAGACCGGAAGCCAAATATCCGGTCGTCCCAGCATGGGTTCCTGGATGAGCTATGGCTTGGGGAGCGAAAACAAGAACCTCCCTTCTTTTGTGGTCCTGACCTCCAGGGGCAAGGGCAACAGCCAAGGACTCTACTCAAAACTTTGGTCCAGTGGTTTTTTGGATTCCAAACACCAGGGCGTGCTGTTGCGTTCCGGAAAGGATCCCGTGCTATATCTCAATGATCCAGAGGGCATCTCCCGATCGGAAAAACGGGATCTGTTGAACGAGGTATCCGCACTGAACAAACTACATCATGTGGAGACGGGCGACGATGAGATAGAATCAAGGATCGCCCAATATGAAATGGCCTACCGTATGCAGATGTCGGTTCCGGATGTCATGGATATATCCAAGGAACCCAAATCCATTATAGACCTGTACGGGGAGGATTGCCAGGTACCCGGTACCTATGCGGCCAATGCACTTCAAGCAAGAAGGTTGGCGGAGAACGGGGTGAGGTTCATACAATTGTACCATCAAGGTTGGGACCAGCATGGTAATTTGCCCAATGAAATGGCGGGTCAGGCGAAGGACGTTGATCAGGCATCGGCGGCATTGGTGCTGGACCTGAAACAGCGGGGCATGTTGGAGGACACCTTGGTCATTTGGGGCGGTGAATTTGGGAGAGGCAATTACTGTCAAGGAAAGTTCGATCCCGCCAATTATGGCAGGGACCATCATCCCAGGGCCTTTAGTATCTGGATGGCCGGTGGGGGTGTTAAGCCGGGGCTGAATTACGGTAAGACCGATGAATTTGGGTACAATGTCATTGAAAATCCGGTGCACATCAATGATTTTCACGCTACTTTGATGTACGCCTTGGGACTGGATCATGAGCAATTGACCTACAAGTACCAAGGGCGTCGTTTTCGGCTTACCGATGTAGCGGGGAATGTCATCAAAGACCTTTTAGCGTAAGCCGATGATAAAACCTGCTCAAAAGCATTGGGTGGATTACCTCATTTTGGGGCTATCCGTCTTTTTGGTTTTTTGCCTTCTGTTCGAATCCTATATGGAATTACCCTCATGGGTATCTTGGTTGGGACGTTGGCATCCCCTAGTTTTACATTTCCCCATTGTCCTTTTGATCATAGCCATTTTTTTGGGTTTAACGGGAAAAAAGGTTCCTAATAGTTTATTGACCGTTGCGGTATTATCCGCCTTGATTACCGCCATTTCCGGATTTTTTTTAGGGAAGGATGCTTCGGTAAAAGGAGACCTGCTTGTTTGGCATCAATGGTTGGGCGGGGGCTTGGCCCTGTTGGCGGCAGTATGGTATGCCCTTGTACATGTATTTCCTTCCCGCGTAGCTTACCAAAAAGGGATACAGCTGGTACTCATTGTACTTATAGGTTTTACCGGCCATTATGGAGGCATGATTACCCATGGTCCCGATTTTTTGGCTTTTCCATCGGACCAACAAAAAAATAAAATCCCGGAGAACCCCTTGATTTATGGGGATGTGGTAGTGCGAATTCTGGACAATTCCTGTGTGTCCTGCCACAACCCAAACAAACAAGAGGGGGAACTGTTGATGACGGGTCTTGGGGAGTTGTTGAAAGGTGGAAAAAGTGGTAAAACCGTGATCCCTGGTGACCCCCAGGACAGTGAGCTCATAAAACGGCTGCATTTGCCTGTGGACGATGAAGATCATATGCCACCGGAGGGCGAGAGCCCTTTGGGCGAGCGTGAAATTGGAATTTTGGAACGATGGATTGCCCTGGGTGCTTCCGATACCCTCAGATTGGACCAACTTGAACCATCGGAACCGTTGGTAGGGCTCATAGAGGAAATGATGACACCGGATCCCGAAAAAAAATGGCAGGACCTTCCCAAAGTTGCCGATAGTACCCTCCAAAAACTATCCACGGATTATCTCACCATTTCGCGTATGGCAAGTAATTCCAATGCCTTGAGCGTTGATGCCTACCTACCGCCGGAATACGACCCCAAGCAAATTACAGATTTAAAACGCGTGGCAAACAACATCGTTGAATTGGATCTGAGCGGTCTTCCTTTGGGCAATGCCGAGATGTCCATGATTACATCTTGTACGAATCTGGAGTGGTTGGAGTTGGACAAAACTCCCTTGACGGACAAGAGCCTACAGCCGCTTGTGAATTTAAAAAACCTGACCTTGCTAAAGGTTTACGAAACCAAAATTACGGACCAAAGCGTGTCGGTTTTTACACAGCTGCCCAAGCTCTCCAAACTATATGTTTGGCAAACGGACATTTCTGAATCCGCGTTGAAATCCCTCCAAAGGGAACGCCCTGCCCTTCAGATAAACCAAGGAATAGACCCCATTACCAAGGACTTTTTTGTAACGACCGATTCCACGGACACCAACAGTCTCCAATAAGTTTGTCCTTTAATAAGAAACTGTTCACCAAAATGCTTTCCCGTTTTGATGTTCCATCACAAAAGCCATTGGTCAATAGAAGAATCCACCAAACAAAAATACCAACCAAGGGGAGGTTTTTGTTGTGGCACCAAGTGAGGCGGTCTACCTATCTTTAGCTAGCTTCTTTTTGTTCGTCAAAGTGAGTATCATTTGTCAAGGTACATCAACAACTTTAGCTATAAATGCCCTCAAGAAATACTTTAGGACAATAAATGAACCTGTAAAGAATACTGTCTTGAATGGTATTAAACAAAAAAGCCAAAACAAGACCTTATAATTTGCATCACATTGAACTATCGATTCTTTTTATTCCATTCCCTGGGAATGCAACAACTCCATGCCGGTGGATGAGCGTGGTTTAAAACCGGGCCAATCCTTCTCATTGGAGTTTTCAGGAATGTCCAAGAGTAGGGAATGGTCCTCTCTCTTTAGATGGGTACCCAGAAATGCGGTGACAAAGTGTTGATTGACATTATTTATTTTACGCTGGTCCCACGAGGAATCGGCATAGCGATAATATTCATCCATGTGGAGTCCGGGTGCCAAGGATTCGGCCGGTGGCGGATTTGGGGCCACATTATGCCTTGCATTCATATAGGTAAGTAGGTATCGGTCTGCGTTGATAGCTCCTTCATAGAGAGCCTTTATACCATTTTCGTAGCCGGATATATCATCCTGACTCCCTGCAATGAAAAAGGTAGGCTTTTTTAAACCTTTTAAACCTTCCGCATCCCAAACCCCTCTCGCCATTCCCCATGGGGCGAAAGCTACGACCGCCTTTATGCGTGGATCAATGGATTCTTGATAATCGGGATTGCTAGCTACAAGGGATTGGATAGCCGTGCTGCCCCCTGTCATTTGTCCGAAGAAACCAGCAGCACCATCACTATAACCCGCTCCACCCACATTTAAAACACCATAGCCACCCATGGAATAACCAATTATGCCCGTACGGTTTGCATCCGTAATTTTCCCAAGGGGTGTATTGGTCAAAGCCGCCATTTCATTTAAAACGAATTTGATGTCCTTGGCCCTATTCAACAAAGTACTGTAAAATGCATTGGCATCCCTAAAAGTAGAATCGGTATGGTCAATGGCAACAACTACATACCCTTTGGATGCTAAATTTTCGGTGAGATAGGTCATCAAATAGCGCGAACCTACATAGCCATGGGAAACTATGACCAAGGGAAACGTACCTTCCGTTGTTTTTGGTGCTGCGTCTCGAACGGCCCTGCCTTTAAAAGTAAATGGAATCAATGGGCGCAGGCTATCCCCACGCGTACCCATTACTTCTTCGTAGGTCGTCAATACGTTGTTTGCTGATGCTACTGCTGCAGGATACCAAACTTCAACGGTCAGGGGTCGATCGTAAAGCACGTCCTTTCCTCCTTTAGAATTAAGGATGTCAATTTGATTTTTATGCAAGAGCTCAATGGTTTGTACCCCAACGGTGTGTTTGCCCCGTGCGGCACATTCCGGCGCATCCGGTAAGAGATCACCGTATAGAAATTCTTGTTGGGCGTTAAGCGTTCTTCCAGCGCACAGTACGAGAAAGAATATGGCCAAAAATGGCATGGAACAGATTTTTTTACCTTTCATGATATCGTTTTACGTTAGGTAAACAAGATACTTAATTTTGATTTTATCCTAATAGGCAAGTCCAAATTTGCAAGGCAGTTGGGACACTACGATATTCTATATTGGGGTATTTGGTTAAAATGACCGGTATGGCCAACTGCTGTTAGGCTGTGCTTTTAAATATTGGGCCTATAAGGTGCGAAGCCTTCAGGAAAGTACTTTGGCATATTAAAGGACAATCGCGTATCTTGTAAAGGCCCACCCTGTTCGCAATTTCAATGTTCCCCCGAAATATGTTATTGCTGCTATCCAGAAATGGGCCTGTTTTACGGGAACAAAGAAAGGGTACGGCAACAAACCAAAAAATACCTTTTAGCGGGGATATTGTTTATAAGCAAATAATGTTTTCTTAGACAAGAGCAATTTCTGAAATGTGTTTCTATGAACCTACAGGACATGAAAATTACGGTGCAAAAAGCTCGTAAAAAAGTGGTAAAGGAAGTGGACCACTTTGCTAAGTTGGAACGTTTTATTGCCGCTGTCCTAATTTTTACTCCTGCTATCTTATATTGGGCGGATTTGGGTTGCCGGGATACTTTTAGGGACAGTATTAGCAATTACTATTTTATGTGGGCAGGGCATTGGTTTGGGAGCCTATTGACCTTGGCTGCGGCCCTCTTCATCTATAACGGCGCCCAGCATATGTCCGCTCAAAAGGAAAAGCAGCCCTTGGTAAAAAAGGCCAAAAGCCGCTTTGGAAAGGGCTATAACATCATCTTTGGAGTGGCACTGTTTGGAGTGTTGTTCTTTGACCACATCACTTTTAAATGGACTCACTACATTTTTGCCAGTATATTCTTTGTGGGCTGTGCCCTGGCCATGATCCTCACCCGTGAAACCAGAATAAACACTTTGGGCGATGTGTTGGGGGTCTTGACCCTTGTATTCTTGGGATTCCATTTATTGCTGGAATATGTGGTTTGGAAGGACCACAACCCATTTACCCTACTTTGGGCAGAATGGATCGGGCTCATCTTGATTGCCATTTATTTTATCGCGGAATCCCGACAACGTGATAGGCAGGAAGAAGAGGCACACTTATACGAATAACATCCTTTGTTTTTTTAAATGCGGACTAGAGTTGATTTCTTGGGTTAGCGCCATTATTTACGGTTAATCAATACAAAACATGTTTTTGAGAGGATTTTGTTCTGTCCGTTCTTCTAAAATGTTTTGAATTTAAAAACGATAGATAATGAAGTATTGCTCAATGCCATTTTGCGGATTACGCTCAATGATATTGTGAACAAGCACTTTAAGTCGTAGTCAACCAAGTATCTTTAGCGATAAAACACAAGTATGTACGAAAATTATATGCAAATGGCAATCGCTAAGGCCAAAGAAGGGAAAAACGCTTCTACCGGAGGTGCTTTTGGTGCGGTAATTGTATTCAAAGGTCAAGTGGTGTGCGCTGTACACAACCAGGTAAAAAAAGAACAGGACATTACCCAGCATGCGGAGCTACACGCCATTCAAATTGCCGCTAAAAAAACTGGGTAAGGATGGCTTAAAGGATTGTGTGCTATATACCAGCTGCGAACCTTGTATGATGTGTTTGGGAGCATGTCATTGGGCTCAGTTTAAAGCCATTTATTTTGGGGCCTCTGCCCAGGATGCCAAAGATTATGGATTTGTCTATTCTAAATGTTATTACCAAATGGATAGCGACCAGCGGCACAAGGAATTCCGCATGACGCAGCTATTGGCTAAGGAGGCAATAGGGGTTTGGGATGAATAAAAAAGGTCAAATGCTTATCAAAGTATTAGTATATAGCTAACAGGTCTTAGAGAGGTAAGATACCGTTCAGCGTGGAAGAAATGCTTTTAAGAGCTTCTTTTTCGCTCTAAATATAAAAACAAGCACATTCCTTGGGCGTAGCAAAGTACGTCCCAAGGGTCTTGCGTATAACGCACATTTACATTGGGCAGATATCCTTCGAAGTATCCAGCGAACAGGGCCGTAACCACAACACATAAGATAGGAGACAATCGCAATTCATCATCTGATTTTATAAATCGCGCCCCTTCCAAACAAATTTTTAGCACAATGGGCATACACAAGAAATCGTTCAGATAATTATTTGCGAGCGCTGGAAGAGTTATCTCCAAACGTTGCGCCAAATAGACCAACATCGCAAGGAGTGAAAATACCTGAAAATAGTGTTTTTGAAAGGTTAGAAAGGCCTGCTTCATCAGAATGCTTTCAAATCTTAAGCCGCAATATATCCGAAAATCAAGGCTAAAAATGAACCTATGGCCAGTACCACAATCCAAATAGAGTAAAAAAAACGGGCGGTATACCGGATGACTATATTCTCATGTTGCTTTGCGTTTTCAAAGAAGAGCGTTATTTTATTTTTTTTCTTGACCTTTTGGGTTGCGCTCTTTTCCTTGGCCTTTTGCTGGCGTTCGAGCTTTCTTTTTAAATTAATATTGATTATTTCCCCACAGTTTTTACAATAGTCCCGATTTAAATTTTCGGTCCCACAATTTTGACAGGTTCTATAGGTCTCGTTAGACATGTATTTTTTTTAGTGTCGAAGTGCTAATTACCGGCACCCACTTTCTATTATTTGACGATTAAAAATTTTCTATCCGTTCAACACCTCCAAAACCCGGTCTGGGGTAAAGGGTAGGTGTCGCAAGCGTTTGCCCGTCAATTTTAAAAAGGCATTGGCAATGGCCCCGGCCACCATGGGGGTAGCGGTCTCGCCAACGCCTTCCGGATGTTCCGCTGAGGGTATAATCACCGTTTCAATGCTATCGGGTACTTCTTGCATGCGCAAGAGTGGATAACTATTGTAGTTGCTTTGTTGTACTTGGCCATCCACCAAGGTAATCTGTTCTTTGAGCACGGAGCTGATGCCCATAATAATACCCCCTTCCATTTGGGCCTTTACATTGTCCGGTTGTACCACCACTCCGGCATCCAAGGCAATCCAAAAATGGTGCACGTTGATTTTACCCGTGTTGCGGTCCACCGAAATTTCACATACGCCGGTTCCCAAGGAACCATGTTCCACAAAGGCGACACCCTTGGCCCTACCTTCGGGCGAAGGAGCTTCCCAAGCTGAAATTTCGGCCACTTTTTCCAAGGTAGCCAAGGCACGTGGGGAATCGGCCATCAGTGTTCTTCGAAAAGCCACGGGATCTATGTTTTGGTCATGGGCCACTTCGTCCAACATCGCCTCGATGGCAAATTTATTGGGCCCGTGCCCTACGGAACGCCAATGTTTTAAGCGTACCCCGTGCGAGGCTTCCCGCCACTCCACCCACTGGTTGGGGATAGCATAATGATCGTTTCTTGCTCCGCTGGCCACCAGATTGCCACCATCGCCCACCACACAGTGCGAGAAACTGCTGAGGTTGCCCTGGGCATCGGTACTTACTTTGAGCCGCTGCAACGTCAAGGGTCTATAGGCACCATAGCGGACATCATCTTCCCGGGTCCATAGCAACTTTACGGGCCTGGGTGCCATTTCTTTTGCCAAGCGACCACATTCCAGGACAAAATCGTTCATACTGCGTCGTCCGAAACCTCCTCCTAAATATTGCAGGTGTACGTTGACGGCTTCGTGGGGAATGCCCAAGAGATCGGGGATTCCCAATTTGGTATCCGGACCCTGCTGGCTACCTACCCAGACTTCGGCACTTTGGCCATCAGCCGCTACTTGAACCACCGCATTCAGAGGTTCCATTTGGGCATGGTACACATAGTCATTTCTGAAATCGGCCTCATAGGTTTTGGCCGCCGTCCGAAACGCTTGGCCCACATCTCCCACTTCATTAACCGTATTTCCCTTTTCTGGGGCACTGGCCATTTGGGCATACACATCGTAAATTTTTTGGGAGTTGAATCCGGAGGCCTGCGCATCGCTCCATGATATGTCAAGCCCTTTTTTAGCTGCCAAGGCAGCCTCTAAGGTATTGGCCACTACACCAATGCCATAGTCAAAAGGCACAACTTTTAAAACACCATCCATAGCGAGGATGTCCGATTCATTGTTTAGTGTGGGTTTGGCCACATGTAAGGCACCCCGTTCCAAAACACCATAAACCATATCGGGTAAACGAAGGTCGATGGCAAATTGGGCACTGCCGTCCACTTTTTGTGGGATTTCCGTACGGGGAATTTGACTTCCGATTAATTTAAAATCTTTTGGATCTTTTAATCCCCCATCATTAAAATCAGGCAAGGTTTCGGGCATGGTCAAATAGGGCACCAAGTCACCATAGGATATTTTTTTTCCGTTTTTTTCGTGAATGATTGTACTGGAATCCGTAGTCAATTCCTCAATGGGTACCTTCCAATGGGTCGCCGCAGAATGCAGCAACACATAACGGGCCTGAGCCCCCGCTTTGCGCATTACAGTATAATAGCTATTGGTGGTGCGGCTGCCTACGGTAAACATAAGCTTGGTGCCGGGTTGCCATCCCGGGGAACCGTAAATGTCCGATTCCTGGGGAGAAAATTCTACGTTCACGTTGGACCAATCAGCATCCATTTCTTCGGCAAAAATGACCGGAAGTGCCGTCATGGATCCCTGGCCCATTTCTGCGGCGGGATTGTATATGGTAATCTGGCCATCTTCGGTGATGCGGACCCAAGCGGTAACGTCGTGTTTTGCTAATTGGCCTTGCATTCCTTTGGCGTCCGTACAGGAAATTAAATTGGGCAATAGGCCCGAAACTCCAATAAAAAGGGCTGCTCCTCCAGAGGATTTTAGGAACTGTCTGCGGCCTACGGGTGCTATTGTTTTTTTGCTGATATTTTTCATGGCCTTAGGAAGTTGTATTGGTTTTTTCCTTGGCCATTTCTATGGCCTCTAGGATGCGTAAATAGGTGCCACAGCGGCAAAGTACCCCGTTCATATGACTTTTGATTTCTTCTCGTGACGGATTCGGATTTTTTTCCAATAGTGCGGCCGCTTGCATGATTTGCCCCGATTGGCAGTAGCCACATTGAGGTGCTTGCGCTTCTATCCATGCTTGTTGTAAAGGATGGTCGCCTTTTTCCGAAAGACCTTCTATGGTCTTGATTTCTTGTCCGTTGGCCACATTGTCCACTTGAAGGACACAGGCCCTAACCGGATTACCATCCAAATGGATGGTGCAACTACCACATTGCGCGATACCACAACTATATTTGGTACCCGTAAGTCCCACGTGTTCCCGTAATACCCAGAGCAACGAAGTGCCTTGGGCCACATCGACCTCATGTGAGGTTCCGTTAATCTTAAGTGAATAGCTAGCCATAATCCTTTAGTTTCCGTTAATTTAGCAAAAAAAGAAAAGCCTTTTGACCGGTAGCTGGAAACTTTAAGGATTCCAAAAGCACTTATGGGTGGGAATTGGTCAATTCAAATTCTCCCTTCATCATTTTTATGACGTTCATCAACGATCTGACATTGTGATAGTTTACCTTCCAAATCTGGGCCTTGGCCCTTTTTTCCGCTTCCGGGCTCGTATCCAAACCAGCGTCAAACCAACCGTTATGGGTATGGTCAATCAGATACGTGTTAATATAGTGCCACTGATTCTCAAAAAACTCGGAATATTGGGGTTCTTCGGGATACAGTTTGGTCATGAGCAACAGCGTGTTCAGACATTCTGCTTGCGTCCACCATACCTTCCTGTTATCTTCAATAGTTCTAGTATTGGTTTCATCCCAATAGTAACCTCCTTCATAAAACCCACCTTTTGAGGTGTCCCAGCCCCAATCCAAGGCATGGTCCACCATGGTTTTTGTCTTCCTCATTGTAAGGGTATCGTTTTTCTTGCCCAGCACATGTGATGCTTCCAAGAGTAAAAATGCGGTTTCCACATCATGCCCGAAGGAGACATGGTCCAAGAAGAAGTTTTCATTGCGAATGTTTTCCGTAGAATCTTTATAGGATACGGGTGTCCAGTCCCGTTGCAAGTGTAGGGTCAGGTAGCCTTTTTCCGTGGTGATGGTATCCCTAATCAGGACCAAAAGTTCCTCCAATCGTTCCTTAACTAAGGCATCGGGCCATACCTCATATAAGGCGGTAAAACTCTCCAATAGATGTATGGACGAGTTTTGATCTTTCCAGTCCTTCCGGATATAATTGTCATAGTCGCGGTCATTTTTGGTAACATCCAACATCCAGGAACCGTCCATTTGCAACACATCAAAATAGCCTCCATATTCCAGATCATGGGCATGTTCCTCCAACCAATGAAAGGTTTTTTTGGCCAAATTCAAAGCCGTGGTATCCTTCGAGACCTTATAATAGGTGGCCAGTCCGTAAATAGCGAAAGAATTCCCATAGGCGCTTTTCCCTGTCGATAATAGCTTCAGGGAATCCCCTTCTAAACCCAACAGGGTATGGAAACCACCGTACTCAGAATCCCACATGTGATCTCGTAAGAAATGATATCCGTGTTTGGCGATTTGCTGATATTTGGCATCATTATAAAACCTTGCCAAGGTGGAGGCGGTCCAAACATGCCGTGCCTGACTCACCAACATTTTGTTTTGCTTTCCAACCTTATCCCATTTATAATCAAAGTCCGACCAGAAACCACCGTATATACTATCAATGGACTTTGGGTACCAAACGTTGGAAAGGGTATCCAATGAAGCTTCCAATGCCGTGAGGAGTTCTTTTTTAGGGTCTTTATCCTCCTTAGGATGTTCTTTGCAGGAAAAGCACATTAATGAAAAGAATACAATCAGAAATCCAAAGGAACTTCGTAGAAATAAAGCGTGTTTTGAAATCATATGTCGGGCGAAGAATGATACTAGTTAAAACTACTGATTAATTTTCAAAGAATTAGGGCGTAGCTTTTAAGAGGATAATGAATGGCTTGTTTCTATAGATTTCTCACATTCATTACATTCAGTTCGAAATGACTTGCTGTGTTTGTTTAGTCATTTCGACAGAATCCTAATGGCAATAAGAGTGACGAGAAATCCAAAAAAGCCACCTTTTCTTTCTGGGAAGTGTTGTTTCACGGAGGTGAAACGGGAGGATAGTTTTTTGATACTTTTTCCATCGCCGAAAAAGTATCCAAAAAGGCTAGGCTGATTTTAGGATACTTGAAATCGAGTAAGTCCTTGGTCCGCATCGCCCAGGCCGTTTCCGATTGCATCGGAATACTTTTTGGGCGATTTCCAAAGGGCCATCTCCAAGTCCTCCCCGATTTACTACCTATCCTAAAATAGGCCGGTTTTTCCCTAATAACTATTTTATCTGTTGTCCGGTAACATTAGTATTAAAAAAAGCTCACCTCCCTGAGTAGTGAGGGGTGTTTCACTTTAGTGAAACGGGGAGGGTCGGAGTTGGATACTTTTTGCATCTCAGAAAGAAAACCCTTAAATGTAGAAAGCTTATAGACTAAATGTGTCAATACTAATGATGCGTTAAAACTTTTAATAATCGAATAGTGGATTATTTTAACAGCACCCCTCTTCAGACGAAGAGGGGTGGCCCGCTTGCGGGACGCGGAGATTGACCTGACCTAAAATTTTGGGAACTATCCCTGTACCTTTGGACCTGTCATTGTGGTTCGTGCTTTCTAACCCTCCGGCACGACTTAGGTCGCGCCACCTCCCTTTATCAAAAGGGAGGAGCCAATAATCCTACCCAAAATCAAACGGAAAAACTAAAAACAAGAGACAATTACCTTATATTTAATAATTCCAAAAATTAACGCATCATCTATAATTTGTCAAAACAAAAAACCTGCTACTTTCTGTAGCAGGTTTACTATAAGTGTTTTCATTTTAACGCTGTGCCAGTTCCAAACCATAGTCGTTCCAAACCAGTATTTTGGTCTCTTTGCTAGTCTTTTTCCAATGGGCGGATTCATCAAGGTTTTCACCCATTTCCTTCTTATAACGAATCTTTCCGGGTATGCCATGAGCGTCATCGGGGAAGATAAATTCTTCCCAGAAATAATAGACTCCTGCATCGGACACTTGGGAGAGTCGGGCAACTTGGTGCAGGGCGCCTTCTTGTTGAAAAAGGTAAATACCACCGCCTTCCACACCGCAGGCTTCCGCTAGATAATCTACAAAAAGAACTCCCTCAACATTCGGTAGGCCCTTGCTTCCCAAAGCACTCAAATAGAACTGTCCATTGGCCAACCGTGTTGATTTTTCGGTAAAACTGCCATCGTCCTTCAACGAACGTATCAAAAGATAATCCTCATCGCCCGCTTTGCTCCGCCCAAAAAGATGTACAACATCATTGATTACTTTTTTTTCCAAGGAAATGAGTCCGCCAAGCACATAGCCCGTTACGCCCTTATAGGTTACCTTGTAAAATGGGTGGTCAACGCCTTTGTAGGGCCAAGAATTTTCATGTTTTTCTTGGATAACCAAAGGCGAACCTATGGAAAGGGTTTTGAGCACTTTGGAATTGGTGGTTGGCGCTTCCCGTAGTTGTACCTGGTCGCCAAAAAGGTACACGGTTTGCCCGGGTTCAAAACCACAATCATCATAGATACAGTGCACTTTTTCTTGGGCCTTGGTAGACAAACAGATGGTTAGAATGGTAAGGATGGACAATATCTGTTTTGCTTTCATCTTAAAAGAATTATGAATTATAAAAAGAACGTTGACCTAGCTAATGGTCTTTATGAACACGGTTCTTAATAGTTACGTCCACATAGCCCAATGGAGTTATCGCCATCGGTAAAAAGGGTTGTTTTTTAGGTGAAATACGCTATTTATAAAATCCTTAACAAGAATTGGGCAGCATACTTTATCTATTTCCAAGTATGAAAGGTTCTGGACCGTACTTATATGATCAGTTGCCCAACAAGCCCTTCTCAATCGAGGGAATCCGAAACCGCTCGGTTTCTGCATCCATATGCTCAGCGGCAAAAATAGTAGCGGCCCGTTCCAAAATTTCGGGGTGCTGGGCGGCGACATTTTCGGTTTCGGCAGCGTCTGCCCCCAAATTATAAAGTTCCAAAGTGGGACTTTCGGCATCCTTTAAATGCTGACGCACCAATTTCCAATCGCCCATCCGAATGGCAACCTGACCCCCATATTCCGGGAATTCCCAAAAAAGAAATTCATGCTGCTCTTGTCCTTCTTCCTGTAACAAGGTGGGTAAAAAGCTGATACCATCCATGTCCGAAGGTTTTTCATAGCCGATTAAATCTGACAAGGTGGCCATTACATCATACTGTGCCGATATATGGTCCGTTTTGGAGCCGGGCGCAATATGGCCGGGCCAACTTGCAATCATGGGAACCCGAATTCCGCCTTCATACACAAACCCCTTGCCTTTACCACGTTCCTCCCCAAAAGGTCCGGAGCTATTGAAAAATTCACCATCCGTACCTCCGGTAAAGGTTACCCCATTATCGGAACTAAAAACAATCAAAGTGTTTTCATACAAACCTTTCTTCTTAAGGTGTTCCACAAGTTTGCCCACATTCTCATCCAAATAGGAAATCATGGCAGCATACCCTGCGTGCGGATTTTGATGGGGAAAGTAACCCTTGTCTCCCAAATAGGGTTCTTCCGGGCCAAACTTTTCTTTATAATAATCTACCCAACGTTGAGGTGCCTGTATCGCATTGTGGGGTATGGGTGTGGCCCAATAGAAAAAGAACGGGTCTTTTTGTTGCTCGGAAATAAAGTTGATCATTTGGCCGAACATCAAATCAGGAGCGTAGTCATTAAGGGTATAATCGGCATAACTTGCCGGGTCGTTCGGGTCTGTTCCTTCAGGAAAGGTGGTGGAAGGTGCAATGGTATCGTTCTGTAAATGTACCCGGTTTTCATTGTGGTAAAGATGGAGGGGATAGTAGGTATGTGCCTGCCGCTGGCAATTGTAACCATAGAAAAAGTCGAACCCCATTTTGGTTGGGATAGATTCCGTATGTGGTGCGCCCAGTCCCCATTTCCCTACCATTCCTGTGGTATATCCCTGTTCCTTCAGTTTTTGGGGAAGTAAAACGGTATTGGAGGGAATGGGCCGTTGCCCTTCCAAGGTAGAATCCTTGGCCATAGCTTTGTAATTCCAAACATCGCCACGGTCGCCCCACTCATCATTTCCGCGGATGTAAGCATGCCCCGAATGTTTGCCGGTCAACAGCATGTAACGGGCCGGGGCACAGACAGGGGCACTGGTATAGTGTTGGGTAAATAACATCCCACTTTGGGCCAGGGCATCAATGTTTGGGGTCTCTATCTTTTCCTGCCCATAAACCCCTAGTTCACCATACCCTAGGTCATCGGCAAGGATATAGATGATATTGGGTTTTTGTGGTTTGGGAGCTTTTGTTGTTTGTTCCTCTTTACAGCCAAGTATTAAAAGGGTGCATAATAGTAGGGAAAAGGTCGGTTTCATGGTGTTCGATTTTCTTCCTACAAGCTACTAAAAAATGCTCTTATTTGTTTCGGATGGAAATAATTCTGTACGACCCAACCCGTTCCGCAATCGCGCTACTCCCCTCCCTACTCAGGGAGGGGAGCTTTTAATGAGTACAAAAAGTTAGTTGACAACTATTTGAATCAAGCCTCACAACCCTTATCGGCATCCTTGACCCCTAATTTCCGTAGGATACCCTCCATTAGACACCACTTGGTAAAGGAGGATTGCAATAAGTTGGCACCCACAAAAACGGTAAACCACAACCAGTTGATGTTTACGTACATGGCCAATAGTACACTAATAATGATAAAAGTACCGGCAATGGCGCGAATATATCTGTTAATCATAATTTTTGGATTTAGGTTTAAATTGATTTTTCAATGGGAACCACTACTGCTTTGATCGGGTTACTGGTTTCCAAGGTTTTGTTGAATTCCTTAATAAGTCCAAAGAGCATGTCAATATTTTCATCCTCCGTAAAGGAGAAGAAAAGGCTAGACTCCACACCGCCTTTTTCGCTGGGGAACCAACTGGCGGTTCGCACCATGGGGGCAATATTCTTGTAGCCGTCGATGTCGGAGCCGCTATAGCTATCGATTTTGGCCTTTTTGAATAGGGCAAGGATGTCCTTGTCAAACTCCTCTACAACAGTAACGATCAATAGTTTCATACGGTTAAAATTCAAGTTCAAGTTCAAGTTCAAATTTCAAGTTCAAGTCCAATTGTTTTCATTTCAGCTTCCTATAACCAATTAAAAACGGCTACATGGTATTGCTAGTATTCGAAGTTGAGGCACTATCCAATCCCTTTAAATCAAATAGTGTTAACCTCATCTTCCTTTGTTTCCCCTTCCGGGGTTAGGGGGTTTTCTGGATAATTCTTCTTTTCGATTATATAATAAACCAAAGGAACTACCAATAAGGTCAATATGGTGGATACAATGGTACCTCCCATCAACGAAATGGCCAGTCCTTGGAAGATAGGGTCAAAAAGGATGACAAAGGCCCCGATGACCACAGTTCCTGCCGTTAAAAGTATTGGTGTAGTTCGCACGACACCGGCTTCTATCGCCGCCTGCTTTAAGGGTACTCCTTCGGCCAAACGTAGGTTTATAAAATCAATCAGCAAGACCGAGTTTCGAACCATGATACCCGCCAAGGCAATCATTCCAATAAAGGAGGTGGCCGTAAAGAAAGCGCCCATCAGCCAGTGTCCTAAAATAATTCCGATCAAGGACAATGGAATGGCCACCATCATGACCACGGGTGCCTTGAAGTTTTGGAACCATCCCACGATCAATATATAGATAAGGATAATGGCGCCCATAAAGGCAATGCCCAAATCACGGAAAACTTCCAAGGTAATCTGCCATTCGCCGTCCCACTTCACCGTGTAATCGTCTTCATACTCCGGTTGGCCCAGGTACATTTCATTGATACTATAGCCCTTTGGCAACGGTATTTCATTCAACTTCTCTTCCATACCCAAAATGGCATAGGCCGGACTCTCCAATTCCCCTGCCATATCCGCCATGACGTATACCACACGTTTTTGGTTCTTTCTGTAAATACTCTTGGCACTGGTGACGGGTTGTATGTCAACTAAATCTGAAATGGGAACCATAATTCCTTGATTGGATTTCACCTTCAATTGGGCAATATCCGTCACGGTCGATTTTTCCTTTTCGTCCAAAGCCAAAACCAATCCCACTTGCTGTATGGCATTTTCATCGTACAGATTGGCAATGGGCCTATTGCCCAAGGCCATATTCATGGTGTAAGCGATCTGCTGGGGAGCCACACCGTATAACATGGCCTTTTCCCTATCAATGGTGAACTGATATTCAGTTTGGTCCGCTTCTACCATCCAGTCGATATCCACCACATCCTGGGTATTTTTGAGGATATCCTGAACATTGTCCGCAATTTCCATTTGCGTATCGTAATCAGGGCCATAAACTTCGGCTACAATGGTTGAAAGTACCGGCGGCCCTGGAGGTACCTCCACAACCTTTACATTGGCCTTGTATTTTGAGGCGATACGCTGGATTTCAGGCCGAAGCAATTTTGCTATATCATGGCTTTGTGCACTTCGCTCGCCCTTGTCAATGAGGTTTACCTGAATATCCGCCATATTACTACCGCCACGCAAGTCATAATGCCTTACCAGGCCGTTGAACGTAATGGGTGCCGAGGTACCTACGTAATTTTGGTAGTTTACCACTTCCGGCCTTGTGGCCAGGTATTGGGAAATTTCCTGGGCAACGACTCCGGTACGTTCCAAGGTGGTGCCTTCTGGCATATCGATGACCACCTGAAATTCATTTTTGTTGTCAAAAGGCAACATTTTTACCGCTACGGATTTCGTAAAGAACAATACCATGGAACCCATGAGCAGTAGGAAGGTCAGACCAAGGAACATCCAACGTTTCCCCTTGTTCTCTATCAACGGACGCTCAAACTTGTCATAGAACTTATAGATCAAAGTGTCCTCCAACGGTTTTTCCTCTTTCTCCACGGTTTCTTTTTTGTCCTTTTCCCGTAGGAAGATATATCCTAAATACGGGGTAATGGTCAAGGCCACAAAGAGCGACAAGATCATAGCAATGGATGCACCAATGGGCATTGGAGCCATGTAGGGCCCCATCAAACCAGATACAAACGCCATGGGCAATACGGATGCGATCACGGTGAAGGTTGCCAAAATGGTAGGGTTGCCCACTTCGTTTATTGCATAGAGCGCGGCCTGTTTAAAAGGAAGCCTTTTCATCTTGAAGTGGCGGTGCATGTTCTCGGCAATGATAATGGAATCGTCCACCACGATACCGGTAACAAAAACCAAGGCGAACAGAGTAATTCGGTTCAAGGTATAATCCAGCATGTAATAGCTCAACAAGGTCAAGGCGAAGGTAATTGGCACGGATAGAAAAACCACCAAACCTCCACGCCATCCCATGGCCAGCATGACCACAAAGGTCACCGCAATGATGGACCCTATGAGGTGCAGCAATAATTCCGATACCTTATGCGAGGCCGTTTCGCCGTAGTTACGGGTGACTTCCACATGTACATCGTCCGGGATCAAGGTAGTTCTTAAATGGTCCACTTTATCGATGATTACCTCCGCTATTTTCATGGCATCCGCGCCCTTTCTCTTTGCTACGGAAACCGTAACGGCAGGATATTCAGAGGTATATTCCGATGCATTTTCACTGGCCTGGCCAAATCCCAGACTCACATAATTCTGGGGTATTTCCGGACCGTCGATAATCTCCCCCACCTGTTTTAGGTAGATTGGCCTATTTTGCTGTACGCCCACGACCAAATTTTCCACATCGGTGACGGTCTCCAAAAACTTCCCGGTTTGTACCAGAAACTCGGTATCGTTTTTATCAAAACTACCGGAGTTCAATTGGGAGTTATTCGCCTTGATCATTTCAGAAACACCTAGAAAATCCAAGCCACTGGCGGCCAATTTGTCCTTGTCCAGAACGACCCGTAACTGTCGGTTTTGCCCCCCGATCTTATGGGTAACCGCCACATCGTTCACTTTTTTGATTTCCGCTTCCAGCTCTTGGGCCATTTGCCCCAGTTGATAGCCGCTATAGTTCTCGCTCCAAAGGGTCAACCCCAACATGGGTACGTCATCAATGGCGCGGGTCTTTACCAAGGGAAAGGTAACTCCCTGTGGCATTTGGTCCATGTGCTTATTGATCTCGTTGTAGAGCTTTACAAAGGAGCGCTCAATATCCTCGCCCACATAGAACTGCACGATGACCATGCCCTGCTCCTTCATGGACGTGGAATACACATATTCCACGCCTTTAATGTTGCTGATCAGTTGCTCCAAGGGCTTTATCACCCTGGACTCCACCTCCGTGGGACTGGCCCCTGGGTAGCCCACAAAAATATCGGCCATGGGCACATCGATCTGTGGTTCCTCCTCCCTGGGGATCAAAAAGGAGCTATATACCCCAATGACCATGAACACGATCATCAGGAGCACCGTTAACTTACTGCCTATAAATAGTTTGGCAATCTTGCCAGCTAAACCTTCCTTCATTTTTATTTTTTATAAGTGGGGCGTTCGGGCGGGCTTTTCGTTAATACTCCTCCCTGCCAAGGCAGGTGCGGGGTAACCACTGCAATCCCTAACGCGTTTCCTTTTATTGTATGGCCAGTTTTGCTCCGTTGTACAGTTTTCCTTCGGAAGAAACAATATACTCCTCATCGTGTGCAAGGCCGGAGAGTACCTCTACCTTGTCACCCAAAGTCCTTCCCAATCGCAACCATCGCAACAAGGCGGTATTGCTTTCGCTTACGGTATAGATGCCAGTGAGACTACCGTTCTGCACCAGTGCATCGATAGGAACCATAACTGCCGCCTTTGATGCCTTTTTGGATACGGGGAACTGTACCGTGGCATACATTCCGGATAGCATCGGGATGTCCGTTTTTTCCAAAACCACCTTCACCATATACTGGCCTCCCGTGTTTTTAGAGGAGGTACTTACCTCGGTCACGGTCCCTTGAACATTTTTCTCCAAGGACTTAATCAGGACGGTTACGTGGGTATCATTTTTTATTTCGGAAATCTCGGATTCCGGTACCATGGCCAATACCTGATAGGAGCCAGGGGCTTCTACTTCCAATAAGGGCATCCCAGGGTTTGCCATATCCCCGGCATTGATAAATTTATTGGTCACCACGCCGCTAAAGGGAGCGCGAATGTTGGCATAGCCCATTTGCGCGTTGACCTCGTTCTTCATTTGTTTGGCCGACTCCAACCGGGCCTTCGCCATTGTATAATGGGCTGTAATATCATCCAGTTCCTTTTGGGAGGCACTGTTCTCCTTAAAAAGGGCCGTAAAACGGTTATAGTCCTTTTCGGCATTGGTAAAAGCGGCGGTTGCCTCGGCAATACCGGCATTCACTTGTGCCAATTTGGCCGATACGTCCGCATTGTTTACGCTCAACAATTGTTGCCCGTTTGATATCTTATCGCCTACCTCTACGTAAATTTTGTCCACATAGCCCATCATTCGGGTACTGATGTTGGTACTCTTGGCCGCTTCAACCTTGCCACTAACACTAAGAAAGGAGCTATCGCTGTTTTGGGATACGGTACTGGTAGTTACCGCAATAGCGGGACCATCGTTGACGGCCATTGTTTTTTTGTCGTTACCGCAACTGGCCAATAGCAAGGTCATCATTAAAACTATGGCCTGTATGTATCTTCTGTTTTTCATTTGAAACTATAATTAATCGTTTATGTTATTTTATTCATTCCTCCTTTGGGGGAGAGGGGCCCTATTCTTTGGTCAGGAACTGAACATATGCCAGGGCATAGTTGTGTTCAAAAATGGTCATATAGTATTCCAGAGTTTTTTGGGAATATTGGGTTTCGGCCATTAATAGGTCCGTTGTTTTTTCCAGGCCCTGTTCAAAACGGTTCATACGTATCCGAAGCGATTCTTTGGACTGCTCCAAGGCCAGCTTGGTAAGTTTCAATTTGTTCCTAGCATTTTCCAGGTTCCGTTTTGCCCTTTTGAGCTCCAAGGCACTTTCAGATTTGTACTGTTCCAATTGCAATTTGGCCTTGTCATATTCCGCCTTACTTTTTTGGGATTTACCAAAACGCTTGCTTCCTTCAAAAAGGTTCCATTTAAGTTCCGCCCCGAACAAATAGCCGTCGGCCTCCCCTTGGAACACTTCGTCGTCATGCATTTCGTACGTACCAAAGGCATTCAAACGAGGAAGGAAGGACATCTGGTCTGCCTTATGCATTTGTCGATATGCTTCGGTAGCGGAATCCATGGCCAAAATATCCTTACGGTTTTCAGAAAGCGCTACAACATCGATATCCGAGTAGGATACGGATAGGGAGTCCGTGGGCATCAGAACCCTAGTATCTGTTTCGTTCATGAGAACGGACAAATAGTTGCTTGCATTTAGGATGTTGCTTTGGGCATATTGTAGTTGGTTGTCCAATTCTGTTACCCGTACCTGTACGGCCAATACGTCCGATTTCTGTAAATATCCTTGGGCAAAGCTGTTTTCTGCAATCCGTTGGTTTTCCAAAGCGGTTTCCTTCGCTATTTCTAGGACTTCTACTGTTTTATAGGCAAGTTGCAGTTGCATGTAGGCTTTTTCTACCTCTAGAACCATATAGTCCTGGGTTCGCTCGGATTGCAGTTCGGTAGCCGTCCACTTGGCCTTGGCCGCCTTTCTTTGAAACAATCCGTCCAAGTTTATCAAGGGTTGTTGCACGTCTATCCTGGTGGCATAATCTTCAATTTGCCTAGGGTCGTTCAAGAGGTTGGGGTTAAAATCCGCAGCCGTTAGTATTTGCTGATTCAATTTTGAACCGAAGGCCATCAACGGGTTTGTGGTGGCAATTCCGGTATGTGATACACTTATATTGGGCAAAAGAACCGCATTGGTCTGCAGGTAGTCACCTTTGGCCGCAAGGGCATCTTGAGCCGCAATTTTTAGGGCATTGTTACCCTCCCTCACTTTTGTCAAAACTTCTTCTTTGGTAATGGGCGAGGTATTTTGGCCTATCCCGTATGAGAAGGTGAAAAGAATGATATATACTATTTTGTATTTCATCTATTTTAAGATTTGGGACAAAATTAGATCGGGGATTCAAGCTGTGCAGTAACATTTGTTACCGAACAAATCATACAGCGATAGTGTCTTGTAAGCTATACGCCTGCCTTTTCAATATCGGCGCCGCTAGAATTGGTTCGAAAAAATAGTAGGGACTAAGAATTTCACAAATGGTTTACTGCCTTAACGGGAGTCTATTATTTATTGCCAAGGTAAACCTGTTGGGAGGATGCCATAAAATCCGCCAATAATATAGTTCCAAATGAAATGACGTGGGACACACCACCACCGGCGAGGTCAAAAGCTGATGGCTCCTATGGAATTCCTCAGCCCGGTGCGAACAAAGTTTAACATCGTTTACAATGTTCTTTAAAAAAACTCAGGTGACCCCATTTAACCCGGGTTTTCTTTTTCATAAAAAGGCAGGGCCTAATATGTCAACTTGTAAAAAGGACACTTTAAAAAGATACTGATTGGGTATTCTTCTTTAATTCTTCATAAGGATTGCTTAAATTCCTGACTCAAAATCAAACTAATTCAAAAAATGACTTCAAAAACTTGTGTTTACAAAGGTATCTTAATGACCATTGTACTCTTTATGTCATGCATTTCCCAAAGCATGGCCCAAAATGTTCCCTCCCCTAAAGATGTTTATGGGTTTCGGGTTGGGGATGATTATAAACTGGCGGATTATGCCCAAATAGAGGATTATCTGGGAAAATTGGCCGCTGCCTCCAATAGGGTTCAAATGAAGGAAATAGGCACCACGGTGCTGGGCAGAAAAATGTACATCCTATTCATATCCAGTGAAGAAAACCTTTCCCAATTGGACAAATGGAAGGATATAAGTGAGAAATTGGCACGTGTCAAAGTATCGGAACAGGAGGCCATGCAGTTATCGGAAGCAGGCAAAGCGGTTGTTTGGGTTGACGGGGGCATGCATTCCACGGAATTGGCCCATGGTCAAATGACCTCGGAGCTGGCTTATACCTTGGCTACCTCCGAAACTACGGAAATGAAAAAAATCAGGGAGAATGTCATCACCATTTTAATGCCCGTAATGAATCCAGATGGATTGGATATTGTTGTGGATTGGTATAGAAAGAACATGGGTACACCTTATGAAACCTCACGTCCTCCCATTCTATATCATTATTATATGGGTCACGACAATAATAGGGATTGGTTCATGAACACCATGCCGGAAACCTATAATGTGACCAAAATCCTATATAATGAATGGTATCCACAGATTGTGTACAACCACCACCAATCTTCCCCTTCATGGACGAAGATTTCCATTCCGCCCTATGCGGACCCGGTAAACCCAAAGATCCATCCTGCCGTAACCGCAGGGGTAAGTGAAGTGGGTTCGGCCATGTCAAAACGTTTCTCCTTGGAAAACATGCCAGGTGCCATTGCAGATAATTTCTACACGATGTTCTGGAACGGTGGAGGCAGAACCGTTCCTTATTATCACAATATGATCGGTATTTTAACGGAAACCGGCCATACCATCCCTACCCCTAGGTTTTATGACCCGGAAAAATTACCCAAAACCGTGGCGGGAACAACCCCTACCGATGGCACGGACATCATGTATCCAGACCCTTGGAAAGGTGGGGAATCCCACTTTAGGGACGCTGTGGATTATATGTTGACGGCCACTTGGGCGACCTTGGACCTTGCTGCGGACAGAAAAAGCAACTACCTGTACAATATCTACAAAATGGGTGCTTCCGCTATTGAAAAGTCCAAGACAGAAGGACCCTTTGCCTATGTCATTGGAACTGACCAATGGGATCATTTTGAAGCAGTCAATTTGGTGAACATCCTGCTTAAAGGTGGGATTGAAATCGAAAGGGCTACCAAAAGTTTTACCATTGGCGATACGAAATATGAAAAGGGGTCTTACATAATTTACGGGGGACAGGCCTTTAGGCCTTATTTGTTGGATTTGATGGAAAAGCAAAACTATCCTACCCGCTTCCAATATCCAGGTGGACCACCGGACACCCCATACGATTTGGCAGGTTGGACATTGCCCATGCAAATGGGCGTGACCGTCGACAAAATCAAGGATTCTTTTGAAGCTTCCACGGAAAAAGTAGCCGATAGGGCAACCTACAAGGAGGGTGACGTAGATGGCAAGGGTTCCTTTGGTTTTGCGTTCAGTGCAAACAGCAATGCCTCTGTTGTGGCCACCAACAAAATATTGAAGGCTGGAGGAACGGCCTATAAGACGAAGGAAGAATTGAAGCTTGGCAAAGCAACTTTGCCGGCAGGGTCCTACATTGTATCGGGAGGAACTGTATCGGTTGATGAAATGGCTGCAAAGTACGGTCTGGAAGTTATAGGGATTTCTGAAAAACCGGAAATCGGATTGACAAAAATCCACCTACCTAAAGTTGGACTCTACAAATCATGGGTGGCCAACATGGATGAGGGTTGGACACGATTTGTCATGGATGAATATGCGTTTGAAATGGATACCTTACACGATAGGGATATCCAAACAGCCGACCTATCCAAATACGATGCCCTGATCATCCCTTCGCAGAGGCCAAGTGCTATATTACACGGCCACTCCAATTTGGAAATGCCCCAAAAATTTACCGGCGGCATTGGACTGGAAGGTACGGTCGCTCTTAGTAAATACGTTAAGAACGGAGGCACCTTGTTGGCTTTTGACGAAGCGAGCAATTATGTCATCGAACAGTTTGGATTACCGCTGAAGGACGCTACCGCAGGTGCGGACAGTAAGGATTTTTTTATTCCCGGTTCTTTGATTAAAACGGGCATAGACACCAAACACCCCTTGGCATTCGGAATGAAGGATACGGTGTCCGTTTCCTTCAATAAAAGCAGGGCGTTTACCATAGACAAGCAAAGTAAAAAAGGAGAAGGTGGCGAGGAAAAAATTGCCGATGCCCCCGCACCAAATGTTGAGGTAATAGCGACATATGCATCCAAGAACCTGTTGATGAGCGGTTGGGCCATGGGCGAGGAAAAATACATCGCTAAAAAACCGGCCATGGTTAAAGTGGGCTATGGTGACGGCAATGTTATTTTGTTTGCATTCAGGCCCCAATTCCGGGCACAACCCAGGGGCACCTATAAGCTTATTTTCAACGCTTTGTACGAGGGCGCATCAGAATAGGCAACACCATAAAAATTAACAGTAAACAACCTCGGGGCAAACCCACGAGGCATTGAAAGGAAATTCAAGTTTTATTTCGACGCAAGCGTCAGAGCATATAAATCTCGATCATCGAGTAAAGGCCTGTCGATATTTCGACAGGCTTTTTTATATCCGAACTATTGATGATGCGTTAATTTTTGGAATTATTGAATATAAGGTAATTGTCTCTTGTTTTTAGTTTTTCCGTTTGATTTTGGGTAGGATTATGGGCTCCTTCCTTTTGATAAAGGGAGGTGGCGCGACCTAAGTCGCGGCGGAGGGTTAGAAAGCACCGACCACAATGATAGGACCAAAGGCACAGGGATAGTTATCAAATTTTGGGCCGGGTCAATCTCCCCGTCCCGCAAGCGGGCCACCCCTCTTCGTCTGAAGAGGGGAGCTTTTAAAATAATCCACTATTCGGATATTAAAAATTTTAACGCATCATTAGTAATACCCGAACATTAAATTGGTTTTTGGAATTTTATAATTGGATTTTCTATATTCTATCCCACCATAATTAAGAGTGCCCCTAGTGCGGTAAGCACCAAGATCATTTTACGGAAAAATTCCTCATTGATTAATTTAATAATGCGAATCCCAACAAAGAAACCCAGAAATATGCCGGGCAATAGTTTTACATTAAGTATCAGGGATTCCCACGTGATGGTTTTCCAGACAAAAAAGTGAAAGGGCAACTTTAAAACATTGACGATCAAAAACAACCAAGCTGCCGTTCCTATAAAATGATTTTTAGGCAGGCGCATCGCCAAAAAGTAAATATTGGAAAAGGCT
Organism: Maribacter sp. 4G9; assembly: GCF_002742265.1. Lineage (GTDB taxonomy): Bacteria > Bacteroidota > Bacteroidia > Flavobacteriales > Flavobacteriaceae > Maribacter. Next base: position 112,208 of record NZ_MDGL01000007.1, on the reverse strand, counting down.
CCCGCTAAATTTCCCACCATGGTTGTAATCCCCGCAAGTGTACCTATGGAGCTGGAAAATGCCCAATGTGTGGGTACGGTTTTTTCCTTTTTTCGGTCCCACCAATACATCATAAAAACCGTGATAATTATAATGATGGCCATCCCTATCCTAAATAGTGACTCTGGAAGATCTTTACCAACAAAAACCCCAATGACCAATCCAAAGACCATCCAAGGCAATACTTTAAAAACATAATTCCACTGTGTATGTCGGTTGTAATAGATAACGGCAAAAATATCTGCCAAAATGAGAAGTGGAACTACCATACCCGTGGACTCCTTGGCACCAAAGGCCAAAGCCATGAAAGTCACGTTGATAACCGCAATCCCCTTTATTCCTGCCTTGGACATTCCGATCACGAAGGCGGCCAACGTGGCCAAAATCCAAGACGTTAAAGAGATTTCCATGGTTTATCGGGCAAATCACAAAAGTATCTTAAATTATTTTATCTTTAGTAGCTAACTAACAACCAAACTATGGAATTAAGCACCCTCGACTACAGTTTTATAGTGGTCTTTTTCTCAATCGTTTTAGGAATAGGAATTTATGTTTCAAAGAAATCAGGAAAGGATTCCTCGGAGTTTTTTCTTTCTGGGCGCACCATGCCCTGGTGGTTACTTGGTTTGTCTATGGTAGCCACGACCTTTTCAACCGATACCCCAAACCTGGTTACGGACATCGTCCGTACCAACGGTGTTTCGGGAAACTGGGTCTGGTGGTGTTTCCTGATTACGGGAATGCTTACGGTTTTTGTGTATGCCAAATTATGGCGTAAATCCAATGTAAATACGGATTTGGAATTTTATGAAATGCGGTATGGCGGGAAACCTGCAAGTTTTTTGCGAAAGTTCAGGGCCATCTATCTTGGCGCGCTGTTCAATATCATCACTATGGCTTCCGTGACCTTGGCGGCCATAAAGATTGGCGGTATCATGCTAGGACTGGAACCTTGGGAAACCGTTGTGGGCGCAGGCTTGATTACCGTAATATTCAGTGCCCTTGGAGGATTTAAGGGTGTGGTTTATACCGATTTTCTCCTGTTTTTTGTGGCCATGTCCGGTGCTATTGGAGCGGCCTATTATTTGGTGAACATTCCAGAGGTTGGAGGGGTAGCTGCATTATTGGAGAACGAGAATGTGGTAAGCAAGCTAAATATCCTACCGGATTTTGATAATACCCAAGTCCTAATTACCTTGTTCATAATACCCATTGCCGTGCAATGGTGGAGTTCTTGGTATCCTGGTGCTGAACCAGGTGGTGGTGGGTACATTGCCCAAAGAATGTTGGCGGCCAAGGATGAAAACCATGCCATTGGGGCCACTTTCTTTTTTAATATCATGCACTATGCCTTGCGCCCTTGGCCCTGGATTTTGGTGGCCTTGGCTTCCTTGGTGGTATACCCCGATATTGCCAGTATTGCGGAGGCATTTCCCAACATGGACGAAAGCAAGCTGGGCCATGACCTGGCCTATTCCGCTATGCTGACCAAACTGCCAAGCGGTCTTTTGGGAGTGGTTTTGGCCTCCTTGATCGCGGCCTATATGAGTACCATTTCCACACAGTTGAATTGGGGTTCCTCTTATATCGTTTTTGACTTTTACAAACGACAGATAAACCCCGATGCTACCGAAAAGCAAATGGTGGCCGTTGGAAGAATTTCTACGGTAATCTTAATGGTAGTAAGTGCCCTTTTTGCATTGACCCTTCAAAACGCTTTTGAAGTGTTCGATCTTTTGATTCAGTTTGGTGCAGGAACGGGGCTCGTTTTTATCCTTCGATGGTTTTGGTGGCGTATCAATGCATGGAGTGAGATTACCGCCATGTTCGCCTCTGGGATTTTGGTCATTTTGTTGGCGAAAACCAGTTTGGGCGAAATGTTTTTCGCACCTGAAACAGGTATATTCCCAGAGTGGGCCAACTACCCTTTTATAGTAGTTGTCACCACCGCTATCTGGCTTTTGGTCACCTTTTTGACGCCTCCTGAGTCCGATGCCACCTTACGGTCTTTTTACAAGAAAATACAACCGGGCGGACCAGGTTGGAAGAAAGTGGTTGCCAAATCCGAAGCGGAAAATGTGGAAATAGTGAAAGCTGGTGAAAAATGGAGCGTTCCGCAAGGTGTTACCGCTATGTTGTTGGGCATCGCCTTAATCTATTCGATTATGTTCGCCACCGGTTATTGGATCTATGGCAGGACCACCAGTGCCCTCATCTTAACGGGAGTTGCCTTGGTTACTGGCTTCCTTTTGATAAAGGCATGGAATAGGATGAAAGATAATATCCTTTAAACCGGAAAAATGAAAAATAGAATTCTTTCGGTCGATATTTTTAGGGGAGCAACTATTTTATTGATGGTCTTGGTGAATACCCCAGGAACGTGGTCCAATGTATATGCACCATTTTTGCATGCCGAATGGCACGGCTATACCCCAACCGATTTGGTATTTCCTTTCTTTCTGTTTATCGTAGGGACCTCTATTGTTTTTTCGTATAAAAACAAGGAAGTTAATTCCAATACGTACAAGAAAATCATCGTTCGGACCTTAAAACTAATTGGACTGGGATTATTTCTTGGTGCCTTTTTGATCAAATTTCCGTTTTTCAAGGCATGGGAGAACATCCGTTTTCCCGGTGTACTTCAGCGTATTGGCGTAGTCTTCTTTTTCGCTTCCATTCTGTTCATCAATTTTAAATGGAAAACTTTAGTGGGTATTGCCATTGCACTATTAATCGGCTATTGGTTGATGATGATCTTGATACCCGTTGAAGGTGTGGCCTCTACTTTGGAGCGTGCGCCAAACAATTTTGCCAATTGGCTGGACGTACAGGTTTTTGGTACACACAACTATAAGCCAGATTACGATCCAGAGGGGCTCTTGAGTACCATTCCCTCCATTGCCAGCTCCTTGTTGGGAATTTTCACCGGGCTGATCCTGGTTTCGAAACAGGAAAGGAAAGCCACTATTTTAATGGGTATTGGCGGAAGTTTATTGATTATAGGTCATTTATGGGATTTGTTTTTCCCCATCAATAAAGCCTTATGGACCAGCAGTTTTGTGTTGGTTACGGCAGGTTGGGCCAATTTGATCTTGGCCATGATCTATTATTTGACGGACGTAAAGCAAATTAGGTTCGGTAGCATATTTAGGTATGCGGGGGCCAATGCCATAATCATCTATTTTCTTTCCAGTTTCATTGCCAAGGTAATGGGACAGATCCAAGTGGGCGATACTTCCCTTCATGGATGGTTGTTCCAAAAGATTTACGTCCACGATGCCATTTCCCTTGAAATGTCCTCTTTGTTATACGGACTTACCGTACTGGCGTTTTATGCTCTTTTAGGGTATGTACTCTACCAAAGGAAGATTTTTATAAAGGTATGATCATAAAACTCCTTGGGCACTTTAAATACTCCATGGTATTGCTATGCGTTGTTTTTGGCAATGTCCATCAGATAATGGCACAGGAAAATTATCGTCCGGGCTATGTCATCATTAAGGCAGGAGATACCTTGTATGGTAAAATAAGTGATCGAAGAACAGGACCCTTTGGTGGCATACATGATAAAATTAAATTCAGAGGTAAGGGGCGTAAGAAACGTTTTCCCCCAAATAAAATCCTATCCTATCGAAAAGGCGATTCTGTTTACAGGTCATTTCTTTTGGATGGAAAAGCCACATTTTTACGTGTGGTATCAGAAGGGCCGGTTTCACTTTACAAGTATGAATTGCAAGAGCAAGGGGAAGAAATGGTGTTGGACATTGCCTATCTTAAGAGAGAGAGGAATCAAGAACTTGTACGTGCAGACCAAGGTATATTTGGCTTAAAACGGCAACGTTTGATGCAATTTTTTCAGGATTGTCCTCCCTTGGTCGAAAAAATCCGCAGTAAGGAGTTTAAATATCCCTATCAACTGGTTGATTATTATAACGAATGGATAAACAAGTAAAGAATGTCTTGGGAACTGAGCTATGTTCCTGTTGCTTTGTTCCTATGACCGGTTTTTATAGGGACGGATTTTGTAAAACAGGTGGCGAAGATGTTGGTACCCACGTGGTATGTGCTGTAATGACTGAGGAATTCCTGGAATTTACCAAATCAAAGGGTAACGATCTGTCAACTCCAATACCCCAATGGAACTTCCCAGGACTTCAAGAAGGAGACAAGTGGTGTTTGTGCATTTCACGCTGGATACAGGCGGAAAAGGCCGGTGTAGCACCTAAAGTTATATTGGAGGCGACCCATATGAATGCGCTCAAATTTACAACATTGGAGGTGCTAAGCAAGTATGAGGTAAAAAACTAATGTGAGAAACAGGGATTTCCAGGTCTCTTTAACAAACCCAGCTACTTCGCTTGCTGCATCAATTTCGCCACGTATTTCCCAATTACATCGAACTCAAGATTTACCACCGTACCCACTTTGTAAGTATTGAACCGGGTATGTTCATAGGTGTAGGGTATGATGGCAACATCAAAAGTGGTCTTTCTAGAATTGACGACCGTTAGACTTGTTCCATCAATGGTGATGGAGCCTTTTTCTATGGTAGGGTTTCCGGTGGCCGGGTCATATTCAAAGGAGAATATCCAACTCCCGTTTTCTTCTAGGATGTTTGTGCAAACGCCAGTTTGGTCCACATGTCCTTGGACGATATGGCCGTCCAACCGGGACCCCATGATCATGGCGCGCTCCAAGTTCACCGTGTCACCCATTCCTAATTCGCCCAAATTGGTCTTTTTTAAAGTCTCTGCAATGGCTGTAACCCTGTAAGTATCTCCGGAAATGGCCACCACGGTCAAACACACACCGTTGTGGGCCACGCTTTGGTCTATCTGCAGTTCAGAAGTAATGTTGGAAGAGACCGTTATATCCAAGTTGCCGCCCTTGGTTTCCAATTGGGTGACAGTACCTAATGTTTCAATGATTCCGGTGAACATGTGTCGTTTTATTTAAGTAATTTTGAATCCTAAAATAGCTTACAAAGATACAGATATAATGGAGGAAAACGGGAACATAAAGTTAGGGATATCCATCGGTGATTTAAACGGAATAGGGTGTGAAGTGGTCCTAAAGACTTTTGAGGACAGCCGCATGCTCGATTTTTGTACTCCCGTCATTTTCGCGTCCAACAAGACCATTTCTGGCCAGCAAAAGGCATTGGGTATTTCCATACCCTTCAACGGCGTACAGGAGGCATCCAAAGCTGTGGACGGTAAACTGAACATCGTCAATGTTTGGAAGCAGGTGCCTGAAATAAAATTTGGGGAGGCGACGAAGGAGGCGGGTAATTTTGCCCTGCAATCCCTTAAAGCGGCCGTTGCCTCGCTTAAGCAAGGGGATATAGACGTGTTGGTAACCGCCCCGATCAATAAAAATAACATTCAGGCCGAAGATTTTAAGTTTCCAGGGCATACGGATTATCTGGCCCAGGAACTGGATGGTGAAAGCCTGATGTTCATGGTAACGGACGACCTTAAAATAGGATTGTTGACAGACCATGTAGCGGTCAAGGACGTATCATCTGCCATCATACCCAGATTGATTCGCGATAAGGTGAATACGATCGAGAAATCCCTAAAAATGGATTTTGGCATCCGGAAACCTAAAATCGCACTGTTGGGCATCAATCCGCACAGTGGTGATAATGGGGTCATTGGAAAGGAAGACGATGAGGTATTGAGACCTGTCATCAATGAAATGACAAATAACGGACATTTGATATACGGTCCCTACTCCGCCGATAGTTTCTTTGGTTCTGACAATTACAAGAATTTTGATGCCATATTGGCCGCGTATCACGACCAGGGACTGATTCCTTTTAAGACCCTTTCCTTTGGAAGGGGGGTCAATTTTACGGCGGGACTTAGCAAGGTGCGCACTTCCCCCGATCATGGTACGGCCTATGAAATCGCAGGCAAAGGGCAGGCGGACCATAGTTCCTTCAAGGAAGCCGTGTTTATGGCCATCAAGATTTTCAGGAACAGAACGGAATACTTGGAGCTTACTGAAAATGTTTTAAAAAAGCAGCGCATTAAGCGGGAGCGTTAGTTTTTCGGCCAAAAGTTATGTAGATAAATAGTTGATAACTATTGCCCGTTATCAAAATAATAGTATCTTTGCACCCGCCTTTTAAGGCAAGGATTTTAATATTAAGAGTTGTACGTGATGAAGCAAAAGGAGTTTAATATTCCTTTTTCAGGGTTGAAACAAGGAAAGCACGACTTTAAGTATGAAATCGACAACACGTTCTTTGAATCTTTTGGTTACGACGAATTTAATGAAGTAGCTGTTGACCTAACTGTTGAACTGAACAAAACGAGTACCATGCTGGAACTTGATTTTGAGGCGACGGGAACCGTGAACGTAGATTGCGATATGACCAGCGAACCCTATGATCAGACCATTGAGGGACATTTGGAGTTGGTGGTAAAGTTTGGTGAGGAATATGACGATAACGATGATGAAATCCTCATTTTGCCCCACGGGGAACATCAGGTCAACGTGGCGCAGTACATTTACGAGCTGATAATCTTGGCCGTGCCCCAGAAAAGGGTACACCCAGGTATCGCGGATGGCACATTGAAATCGGAAGCCTTGGAAAAACTTCAGGAACTTCAACCAAAGGACAAAAAAAACGATAATGAAAGCGATCCCCGTTGGGATGAATTAAAAAAACTATTAACGGATAAATAAGGTTACAAATGGCACATCCTAAAAGAAAAACTTCCAAAACCAGGAGAGACAAGAGAAGAACACATTACAAAGCGGTTGCACCTACATTGGCTACAGATTCTACAACTGGAGAGATGCATTTGTACCACAGGGCCCACTGGCACGAAGGTAAATTGTATTACAGGGGCCAGATTTTGATGGACAAAACCGAAGAGGTAGAGGCATAATGTGCTTTTAATATACTAAGGAATAACTCCCACTTCATTTGAAGCGGGAGTTTTTTTTAGTCAAAAACTTACTATTAAGTATCGGTAACGGACAACATGATAATTAAGATTTGATTTGGTTTAGAGCCATGAATTTTTTCAAAAACAGGTTGTTTTGACACAAAAAGTCGACTAAATTCACTAATTTTCACAACTTTTGACGTGTTTTTGAAAGTTTTTCACACGAAAGCAATTAAAATATGACCAAGATTACAGCAGCCATAACCGCTGTGGGAGGCTATGTTCCCCAATTTGTCCTCACCAATAAAATGTTGGAAGAAATGGTAGAAACCAATGACGAGTGGATTACTAGCAGAACAGGAATAAAGGAACGTCGTATATTAAAAAAGGAGGAAGGGGAAGGCTCTTCCTATTTGGCCATTCAAGCGGCGAAAAAAATACTTGAAAAGCAGCACCTGGACCCTGCCGAAATAGATCTGGTCATTGTGGCAACGGCCACCCCAGATAGCATGGTCGCATCCACCGCAGCTTTTGTAGCTTCTGAAATTGGCGCTAAAAATGCCTTTGCCTATGATTTGTTGGCGGCATGTTCCAGCTTTTTGTTTGGAATGTCCACCGCGGCTAGGTATATTGAATCCGGCAGGTATAAAAAAGTATTGTTGATAGGTGCCGATAAGATGTCCTCCATTATCGATTACACCGATCGTACCACCTGTATCATCTTTGGGGACGGTGCCGGGGCCGTGTTGTTCGAACCCAATACCGAAGGTTTGGGGCTAAAGGACGAATATCTTAGGGCCGATGGCTCTGGCCGTCAGTTTCTGGGCATGGAAGGGGGAGGCTCCTTGTTGCCTGCCACGGAACAGACGGTACGGGATAGGAAACATTTTATATTTCAGGACGGGAAGACCGTATTCAAATTTGCGGTCTCCAACATGGCGGATGTAGCGGAGCGTATCATGAAACGTAACAACCTCGCCGATACCGATGTATCTTGGTTGGTACCGCATCAGGCCAATAAACGGATCATTGATGCCACGGCCAATAGAATGGGCTTGGATCAATCCAAGGTATTGATGAACATACAACGGTATGGCAATACAACATCGGCAACCCTGCCCTTGCTGTTAAGCGATTACGAGGACAAATTAAAAAAAGGAGATAATTTAGTTTTTGCCGCCTTTGGGGGCGGATTTACATGGGGATCCATTTATTTGAAGTGGGCCTATTAATTGGAAGACCAAACTAACATATATTTACAACTATGGATATTAAAGAAATTCAAAGCCTTATCAAGTTCGTAGCAAAATCCGGAGCCAGTGAAGTAAAATTGGAGACGGATGACATCAAGATCACCATACGGACAGGTAGCCCAGGCAGTGGTGAGACTACCTTTGTACAGTCCATTCCTATGGCCCAAGCACCTGTGACACCCACGGCCGCTCCTGCACAGCAAGAGGCCCCAGCGGCTCCCGTGGCCCCAGCCAAGGAAGTGGACACGAAAGGGGACGATTCCAAATATATTACAATCAAGTCGCCTATTATTGGAACCTTCTATAGAAAACCATCGCCGGATAAACCGGCCTTTGTAGAGGTAGGTGACAAGATTTCCGCCGGTGACGTACTTTGCGTTATAGAGGCCATGAAATTGTTCAACGACATCGAATCTGAAGTATCCGGTACCATTGTAAAGGTATTGGTAGACGACTCCTCACCTGTGGAGTTTGATCAACCACTCTTCTTAGTAGATCCATCATAAGGTTAAACCGCAAGCATCAAGTCCTTAATGCCCAAAATGTTATTTTGGAATTTGGAATTTGACGTTTGGAATTCGAAACTGTTATGTTTAAAAAAATATTGATTGCCAATAGGGGAGAAATCGCGTTGCGCGTTATACGTACCTGTAAGGAAATGGGTATAAAAACGGTGGCCGTTTACAGTAAGGCCGATGAGGAAAGCTTGCACGTGCGTTTTGCCGATGAAGCTGTCTGTATAGGTCCGGCTCCTAGTAGCGAGTCCTACCTGAAAATACCCAATATCATTGCGGCGGCCGAAATCACCAATGCGGACGCTATTCACCCGGGCTATGGTTTCCTTTCGGAAAACTCCAAGTTCTCTAAGATATGTGCGGAGCACGATATAAAGTTCATTGGGGCCTCCGCGGAGCAGATTGACCGTATGGGCGATAAGGCCACGGCCAAGGCGACCATGAAGGCCGCCGGTGTACCTTGCGTACCCGGATCTGACGGATTATTGAAAGATTTGGCCGATGCCAAAAAGACGGCCAAAAAAATGGGGTATCCCGTCATGATCAAAGCTACTGCCGGAGGCGGTGGCAAAGGAATGCGTGCCGTTTGGAGCGAGGACGAGATGGAGGCGCACTTTGAAAGTGCGGTAAAAGAGGCCACGGCAGCCTTTGGGAACGGAGGGATGTATATGGAAAAACTAATCGAGGAACCCAGGCATATTGAAATCCAAGTGGTGGGCGATCAATACGGTAAGGCCTGTCATCTATCCGAGCGCGACTGTTCCGTACAGCGTCGCCATCAAAAATTGACGGAGGAAACCCCATCCCCATTTATGACGGACAAACTCCGTGACGAAATGGGAAAAGCGGCGGTAAAGGCGGCGGAATACATAAAATACGAAGGGGCCGGTACGGTAGAGTTTTTGGTGGACAAACACAGAAAATTCTACTTTATGGAAATGAATACGCGTATCCAGGTGGAACATCCCATTACGGAGCAGGTGATCGATTACGATTTGATCCGTGAGCAGATTTTAGTTGCGGCCGGGGTACCTATCTCCGGAAAGAACTATTTCCCAAAACTGCACTCCATAGAATGTAGGATCAATGCAGAGGACCCGTACAACAATTTTAGGCCGTCGCCCGGCAAGATTACTACCTTGCACATACCCGGAGGCCATGGCGTACGTATGGATACCCACGTATACAGCGGCTATAGCATACCGCCCAACTACGATTCCATGATTGCCAAGTTGATTACCACGGCACAGACGCGGGAAGAAGCGATCAACAAGATGAAAAGGGCCTTGGACGAGTTTGTGATCGAGGGCATCAAGACCACGATACCCTTCCATAGGCAATTGATGGACCATCCAGATTATTTGGCGGGGAACTATACCACCGCCTTTATGAACGATTTTAAGATGGATCCTCCAAAGGAAAATTAAAGTCCAAAACTCCAACAGCGATGTTGGAGTTTTTTTTTGCTACGTACTGGTCACTTCGGCTCCGATCAGTGACCCAAATAAGTCTGTCCGGGCATTGAGCGTAGTCGAAATGCCAATCTCCTAAAAGAATCATCGATAATAGATTTTTACCCAAACACCATCAAAAACCCACTACCCATAAACCTGTAATCCTATTTCTAATAGGGATTTGGTTATCTTAGATGCAAGTATATATAATCAATTATTACTTAGAATTGTAATCCACTTTTATAAGTTTTGAATATGGAACTACCAAAATATCATGAAACCTTTATTCCAATTCTAGAGATATTAAGTTCCGTCAATTCACTAAAAAGCCGTGAATTAGCATCAAGGGTACGTGATACGTATTATTCTTATTTACCTGTAGAACTACTTAATCAAAAGACTAGTTCTGGCGCTAATGTTCTTCTCGATAGAATCTTATGGGGCAAATCATATTTGAAGATGGCCAAATTTGTTTCTTATCCTCAACGTGGGTATGTTCAAATAACTGAAAAAGGGAAATCTAGACTTGCCAAAGGTAATTTACCATTGCATGACCTTCAGAATGATAAAGATTTTATAAATCACCGAGAGTCTGTAAAAAGCGAAAAAGAAAACGATATTGAACTTGATAATGTCAATGTAGAGAATGCCTCTCCTCAAGACTTAATTGATTCTGGGTTTTCTTCAATTGAAACAGAAGTAAAAACCAATCTTTTAGAAAGGCTTAAAGAAATTGACCCATATTATTTTGAGAAAGTAATACTTATACTTTTAAAAAAAATGGGGTATGGAGATTTCGTTGAAACTACTAAATCAAATGATGGTGGTATTGATGGAATAATAAATGAAGATAAATTAGGCCTTGAAAAAATTTATACCCAAGCAAAACGCTACAATGAAAATAAAATAAGAGAAAAGGATATAAGAAATTTCATTGGTGCCATGAGTGGTGATACAAGTAAAGGTGTATTCATAACAACTTCCACTTTTGATAATTCTGCAATTAAAAAAGCAAGAGAAGCTCACCATTCGATAATTCTAATTGACGGAGCAAAGTTGGTTGACCTAATGCACCAATATAATGTTGGAGTTCAGGTCAAAACGGTTTATGAAGTAAAAGAAATTGATAACGATTTTTTTGAAGAAGATTAGTAATGGCAAATCGTTGGGGAATACCGAAAGATGTTGAGGACTTCGTTAAGCAAAGAGATAAAAATTGTGTTTATTGTGGTCAGGAATTTTTTGGGCAACCTGTATCAAGGAAACATAAACCATCTTGGGAACATATTGAAAATGATATCAGAATTACCGGAACAGATAATATTTCCCTATGTTGCATATCCTGTAATGCAAGTAAGGGAGCCAAGCTTTTGGAAGAATGGTTTCAAAGTGATTATTGCAAGCGAAATAATATTAACGAGGATTCAGTAGCAATGGTAGTAAAAGAGGCAGTTAAGAAACCGCCAGAATTAAAATAAACATCTATAACTAATCTTTTACCGATGGAAGTTATCGGAAAGGCACTTCTAACCATTACTTTAACTCTTGTTAAATCAAAATGAAAATGATTGAATATTTGTACGCTAGTCTGCTATTGATTTCAGGTGTACTCATCTATTTTGCCTTTAAACAATACAATGTTTCTAAAGAATTGATGGCCGATGGAATTAAAACCAATGCCACCGTCATTGATTTACTAAGAGTTAGTAGTGATGACGGGTACACCTATAAACCTGTTTTTGAATATTATGACAGAGGGAATAATAGGGTCACCTTTGAAAGCGAGGTAAGTTCCAATCCAGCCCCGTACAAGGTAGGGGATAAGGTTAAAATAGTTTACTCTAAGACTAGTGATCACAGAAGAATCATATCATTTTGGGGCTTGTATCGATGGACGATAATTCTTCTATCTTTGGCTTCTCCTCTATTAATTATTGGAGGGGGTTATATATTATATTCAAAATGGTAGAATATTTTGTTCGCCTTGTAAAAGTTATAGGATGCTAAATATCATTTATTAATCACTTCAAACATATATCTTTAATCAAGAAGTTGATGCATCTATGAAAACCCTCCCTTTACTTTTAATTTTATTCCTTTCGGCACTCACATTAAATGCCCAAGACATTACCGGCGACTGGCATGGGGTTTTAAAAGTACAGGGCATACAGCTAAGGTTGGTTTTTCATATTCAAGATGAGGGGGAGGGCTATACCGCTACTATGGACAGCCCCGATCAGGGAGCCAAGGGTATTCCGGTAACGTCCACTTCTTTTGAAAGTTCGGTTTTAAAAATAGGAATGCCCAATTTGGGCGTTGTCTATGAGGGCACTTTAAACGCAGCGGGCACCATCACCGGCGACTTTAACCAATATGGGCAAATCATGCCCTTGGAACTGAGCCGGGAAGTTGTACAAAAAGAAACGGTGCTGAGACCCCAAGAACCTGTAAAGCCTTATCCCTATTACACGGAGGAAGTCACGTTTACTAACGAAAAAGCGAATATTGAGCTAGCAGGGACCTTGAGTCTGCCACTAGAAGAGGGTGTTTTTCCCGTAGTGGTCTTGATCAGTGGGAGCGGCCCCCAAAACCGGGACGAGGAATTGCTAGGGCATCGGCCTTTTTTGGTCTTGGCAGATTACCTCACCCGTAACGGTATTGCCGTCCTTCGCTATGACGACCGCGGTACGGCCCTGTCCACAGGAAATTTTGAATCGGCCACCAGTGAAGATTTTGCGGAAGATGTGGAAGCTGCCGTGGCCTATTTACGAACGCGAACGGAAATCGATAAAAACAACATCGGACTTATTGGCCACAGCGAAGGGGGTATGATCGCGCCCATGGTGGCGAGTCGGGATAAGGACATCGCCTTTATTGTGCTCATGGCTGGTGTAGGGATTCCGGGTGATGAGTTGCTGTTATTGCAGCAACGGGCCGTGGGGAAGATTTCGGGTCTCAGCGAATCTATGTTAACGGACGTTGAAACGGCCAACAGGACCGTATTTGCAATGATAAAGGAATCCACAGACCTGACGCAGTTAAGTTCAGACCTTACCCAATATCTTAAGGAACATCCGGGGCCGAGCAAACCCCCTGGGGTTGATGTAGATACGTATGCCCAATTGAGGGTAGACCAATTGCTCAACCCCTGGTGGTTGCATTTTATCCGCTATGACCCGGCGGGTACGCTTGGGGAAGTAGTGTGTCCCGTGTTGGCCATCAACGGGGAAAAGGATGTACAGGTGCCTCCCAAAGAAAACCTTACCGCCATCCAAGAAGCTTTGGAGCGTGGCGGGAACACCGAAGTGACCACTAAAGAACTTCCGAAGTTGAATCATCTTTTTCAGGAAAGCACCACAGGTTCCCCTGCCGAATACGGGCAGATTTCCCAAACCTTGGCCCCGGAAGCACTTGATACGATGCTGTTATGGATCCAAAAACAGGCGGGCTCATGAACCTAAGCTATTGGGAACGAAAATCCTGGTTTTCCGAGGTGGATTTCGCCATCATCGGGAGCGGAATAGTCGGCCTTACCTGTGCGTTGCGACTTCGGGAAAAACATCCCAAATCTAATATTCTGGTGTTGGAACGGGGCGTTTTGCCCCAAGGCGCCAGCACAAAAAATGCGGGGTTTGCTTGTTTCGGCAGTATCTCGGAAATCTTGTCCGACCTAAAATCCCACACTGAGGCCGAACTGCTAGGTTTGGTGGAACAACGCTATTTGGGCATTCAGTCCCTTCGGGAACTCTTGGGCGATGAAAACATTGGGTATTACAACTATGGAGGGCATGAGGTCTTTTTGGAAAGGGACAGGACCCTGTATGAAAGTTGCGTGGATGGCATGGATGCTGTCAACCATTTGCTAAAACCTGTTTTTAAGGAGGCTCCTTTTCAGTTGACCAAGAATACCTTTGGGTTTAAGGGCATACGGGACAACTACATCACCCATCGTTTTGAGGGGCAAATCGATACCGGAAAGATGATGCGATCGCTGTTGCAGAAAGCGCAAAATTCGGGGATTCAAATCTTGAATGCCACAGAGGTCACCCAAATAGAAGACTTGGGTACTTCGGTTTTGATGAAGTGTACCGATTTTGAGTTCAAAACCAGAAAACTTTTGGTCGCCACGAATGGCTTTGCCCAACAATTAATAAAAGAGGAAGTACAACCCGCCCGCGCCCAGGTCATTATCACAAAACCAATTCCCGGACTAAAAATAAAGGGAACCTTCCATTTGGATGAGGGCTATTACTACTTCCGGAACATCGATGACAGAATCCTCTTTGGCGGGGGCAGAAATTTGGATTTCAACACGGAGGAAACCACGGAATTTGGTTCTACTGCCATAGTGCAAAATAAATTGAAGGAGCTATTACAAACCGTGATTTTACCCGATCAGGACGTTGAAATCGACTACGGGTGGAGCGGTATCATGGGCGTGGGGCCCCAAAAGCGACCCATCATCAAACACCTCTCGGAAAACGTGGCCTGCGGCGTCCGTCTGGGCGGTATGGGCATCGCCATTGGAACCTCTGTGGGAAGGCAATTGGGTGACCTGTTTTAAGTAATGTGAGTTCTACATAGGAAGTAATTATCAATTGTACTCATGATATTCCTGTAATTGTCTGGTCGAGCTGTCATATCGAGCGGAGTCGAGATGCGAGACCTTCTCCAACATGCCATTTTATTAGGACTTCTCGACTGCCCTTCGACTACGCTCAGGACAGGCTTTTCGAAGTGACATTAGTCGTCTTTTTTAAATTAAACCCTAAATTATCAGTTTGCTATCCAACTTAAATGAAAATAAAACTACCGTTCAACTATTTTTAATCCATCTTATCCACAAGCCTTACTTGGCGCAGGAATTCTTTTTATATTGCACGTTCCCGTTTCCGGGAATAAAGTGCCCCAAGCCTTTATAATGTCTTCCTACCTTTTTGCTTTTTTTAAAAAGAGAACTCCGTTATATGGGAAGAAGCTTCCTTTTTACAGTACTTTTTGCAGGTCTGTTTTCGTCCTGTGCGGTGAACCAGACTAAATATCAGGATAGATATAATGAGATTTGGCGGGAGATGATTCAATCCCAAGCTTGGATGGAATCGTTAAAAGGCAAAGATGCTGAGGTGCCCGTGGGGCTGTATGCCAGTTTGGATGACGATGAGGTTTTGGATGACGAATCTACCGCAAATTACGAAATGGCTTTCGAGGATCAATACATATCGCTCGTTTCTAGGGCCTATTTTAAGATCATTACGGAAGCCGAGAAGCTGGATGCCCGTATTACAGCGGAACATACACAGATACAGAACCACCCTGAAAGTGTTTCCAAGAAGGATCGGGAGGAAGCGGAACGGAAGTTTCAGGCGCATAGGGCCATGCTGAGCGGTTTGCGCTCCTGGAAAATCTTTAGCGAAGAGCGTTCGGGCGACCTGGATTATTTTAAAAGGGAAAACAGGGAAGCCATCCAAAAAATGGTACAGGAAGGCAAAGGTTCGGACCAAATGATTAACTTCCTGATCTACAAATTAGCCGATTTATATCACGTTGAAGAAGCATCAGCAAATTAAAAAACAGGCCTACGAACACTGCAGGGAATTTGTATCCAATCGTATGTCCAGAATATCCAAACAAATCCAGGAAGTTCAGGAATCCTTGACCTCGGAGACCAAAAGCAGTGCCGGGGACAAGCATGAAACGGGTAGGGCCATGGTTCAGTTGGAACGAGAAAAACTGGGCAATCAACTGGCCGAATGTGAAAAAATGCAGGAATTGCTCCATAGGGTACGGCCGGATTTCCAGAATTCCAAGGGAGGCTTGGGGGCCTTGGTAGAAACTGAAGATCGGTATTACTATATAGCAATTTCGGCAGGAGCGATTACTACTGAAGGTGTTCCTATTTACTGCATTTCACCCGCAACACCTATAGGCAAATTGTTGCTGGGAAAAACTGCCGGGGAAACTTTTTTATTTAACGGGAACGCTTTTTCCGTTTTATCGATATCCTAAATAATCCGTGGATTTTTTACCTATCTTGACACCAAATTAATATTTGTTGCGACTTTCCTATGGATAAAAAGAAAAAGCTTCGAAGTTCTGAATGGTTTGGGGATGATGGTAAAATGGGATTTGTACACCGTTCTTGGTTGAGAAACCAAGGATATCCCGATGATTATTTTGAAGGTAGGCCCGTTATAGGGATTTGCAACACCTGGTCTGAACTTACCCCCTGTAATGGACACCTTCGTGATTTCGCCGAAGTGGTCAAAAAAGGCATTTTAGAAGCGGGAGGCGTACCTATGGAGTTTCCCGTCATGTCCCTGGGGGAAACCATAATGAAGCCTACGACCATGTTGTTCCGAAACCTGGCGAGCATGGACACGGAGGAATCCATTAGGGCCAATCCGTTGGATGGCATTGTTTTATTGACGGGTTGTGATAAAACCACTCCTTCGACGATTATGGGGGCGTGTAGTGTGGATCTTCCTACGCTTGTAGTGCCGGGCGGACCTATGTTAAGCGGACGTTTTCGCGGAGAAAAGGTAGGTTCCGGATCCATGAATTGGATGATCAAGGAACGGCAGGAAAACCAAGGGTATTCCGCAGCCGATATTCGCGAAGCCGAAGTCTGTGTAGCACGGAGTATCGGCCACTGTAACACAATGGGAACGGCATCGACCATGGCTACCATGACCGAAGCCTTGGGATTGACGCTTCCGGGGTATTCCTCCATTCCTGCAGCGGATTCCAGAAAGAAAATGTACGCACAACTTTCCGGGCGTAGGATCGTGGAGATGGTAAAAGAGGATTTGACGATGTCCAAAGTCTTGACGCGCAATGCCTTTGAAAACGCTATCATCGTCAATGCGGCCGTGGGAGGTTCTACGAACCTGATCATTCACCTCACCGCCATAGCCCGTAGGATCGGGGTCGATTTAAAATTGGAGGATTTTGATACCATTGGAAGTAAGATTCCTTTGTTGGTGAATATGAAGCCTTCCGGAAAATATTTGATGGAGGATTTCTATTATGCTGGAGGTCTTCCCGTGGTGATGAAGGAATTAACGCCACTTTTGCATAAAGAAACCATAACTATCAACGGAAAGGCCTTGACGGCCAATTATAACGATGCGGTCTGTTATGATACGGATGTCATTGCGAAGCTTGAAAAACCTTTTCAGGAGAAATCGGGCATCGCCGTACTCAAGGGAAATCTTTGTGAAAAAGGGGCTGTTATCAAACCTTCGGCTGCTTTGCCCAAACTGATGAAACATCGGGGGAAGGCCGTTGTCTTTGAAACGATGGAAGACTACCACGAACGCATAGACGACCCTAATTTGGATATCGACGAGAACAGCGTCATTGTTTTAAAAGGGGTAGGTCCTAAAGGCTATCCAGGAATGCCGGAAGTGGGTAATGTGGATTTGCCCAAAAAATTGTTGGCCAAGGGCATTACGGATATGGTCCGTATCTCCGATGGCCGAATGAGCGGTACCGCAGCCGGAACCGTAGTCCTTCACGTTTCACCGGAATCAACGGTGGGCGGTACCTTGGCCGTTGTACAGAACGGGGATTGGATAGAACTCGACGTAAACAAAAGAACCTTGCATTTGGATATTGATCAGGCCGAGCTGGACAAACGAAAAAAAGCTTGGATACCACCGAAACCTGTGGCAGATAGGGGGTACGTGAAAATGTATATTGACCATGTAGAACAAGCCGATCAAGGGGCCGATTTGGACTTTTTGGTCGGAGGCTCAGGGTCCAAAGTAGAACGGGATTTACACTGATATGGTACTGATTTACTTGCTTCTGGCCATTGTGGCCATCATTTTTCTCACCACCCGTTTGAAGGTCCATGCCTTTATGGCCCTGTTGATCGTTTCCTTGGCCTACGGTCTATTTTCCGGCATGTCCTATTCAGATATTATTACATCTATAAACGACGGTTTTGGAGGTACATTGGGCAAAATTGGTCTGATCATTGTTCTTGGCGTTATCATCGGTGCCTTTTTGGAAAATACGGGAGGCGCCTTTGCCATTGCGGAAAAGGTCTTGAAGTTTATCGGTAAGAAACGGATCATTACCGCCATGGGGGTTTTGGGCTATATTGTTTCCATTCCGGTTTTTGCGGATAGTGGATTTCTCTTGTTGCATCCATTGTCCAAAAGCTTGTCCAAAAAAGCAAAGATTTCCATTGCCGGTCCTGCCATTGCCCTGGGATTGGGTCTTATGGCATCGCATACCATGGTGCCGCCAACACCGGGACCCATTGCTGCGGCAGGAATTTTGGGGGCCGATTTGGGCTTGGTCATTGCCTTTGGCTTTCCGGTAAGTATCATTGCCTTGATTGCAGGGCTCGTTTTTGCGTCGAAGTATGCCTCCAAAACCTATATTGAACCCGAGTTGATCGGGGGTGCGGATTCCGAAAGGATGTACAAGGAACAGCCAAGTGCCCTAAAATCGTCCATTCCCATCATTATTCCTATTTTGCTCATTGTCTTACGCTCTATACTCAACCCGGAGCGAACAGGTATTGACAATGGATTTGTGGACTTCCTAAATTTTGTCGGAGAGCCGGTTATTGCTTTATTGATTGGTGTGTTTTTATGTCTGTTGTTGCCTAAAAAGCTGGAATACGATATGGTTTCTTCCTCTGGATGGATCGGAAAAGCCATTATGGACGCCGCTTCCATTATCCTAATTACAGGTGCCGGCGGAATTTTTGGAAAAATTCTTCAGAACTCCGGTATTGCGGAAACCTTGGGAGATTTATTGAGCGGTTATAATCTGGGTATTTTTCTTCCCTTTGTTATTGCCGCTGCCATAAAATCGGCGCAGGGATCTTCCACCGTAGCGTTGGTGACCTCCGCCTCCATCATTTTTCCTATGATGTCGTCCTTGGGCTTTGAGACGGAAATACAAAAAGCGTTGTTGGTGATCGTTATAGGTGCAGGATCGGCCGTAGTGTCCCACGCCAATGATAGTTTTTTCTGGGTGGTTACCCAAATGAGCGGGATGAACGTAAAAAATGGCTATCGATTATTCAGTTTGGGAAGCGGGATACTGGGTTTTACCGGGGCGCTGGCCGTTTTTGTTTTGTATACGCTGTTTGCGTAACATCCAATAAGACCGCTTCTTCAATGGGATAGAGCTGATTTTCTATAATTCCGGTTTACCCCGATTGGCTTTTTTGAGCGAGGCAATCTTCTTGCCCTTCAATCGTTTTTCAATGGCCGATTTTGAAGGTTTACTGGCCTTTCTTTTCTTGGGGATGGTCAAGGCAGCTTCCAGGATTCCAAAAAATCGCTGGATGACCAAATCCTTGTTCTTATGCTGACTTCTGGATTCATCACATTGTAGGAGTATGTTTCCTTCCTTGGTAAGTTTGGAACCTAGTTTCCTCAAGATTCGGGCTTTTTCGGTATCTGAAAGTCCTTCAGACGTGTGCAAATCAAAGGTAAGTTCCACCTTGGAAGAAACTTTATTGGCATGCTGCCCACCGGGCCCACTACTTCTTATGGCCTTAAACTCAAGTTCCCTTAAAATAATCTCCTTGTTCAAAACTGCTTTTGAACAAAGGTACTATATCCTAATCTATTGGATTAATTGATGAAAATGGGAATCAACAATAGGGAAAAAACTACGATAGTCAGAATTAGGTGAAATCTTTTCATGTGTAATTATTTATTGATTTTTATTGGTCAGTTGAAATTTGCCAATAAACATGTCTTTGGTTACAAAGATTTGTTTTGGCTCATTTCATGGTTGTAAAAAATATAATTTACCCACTAACGTAAGGGGTTAGGGTTTAGTTTATTAGAAACTATCTTTTTTTTAAATATTAGATGAACTGTGCTAATTTCCGGTTATGGAGAGGGTGGCTGCTGCAATCGTTGATTGATGGTTTCCAGGGACACATTAAGAAACACCTGTTTGCCTTTTTGTATTTCTTGGGGCGCATGAAAAAACAACGCTTCCCCTTCTTCCGTATCTCCCTGTATCAAATAGTAGGCGCCCATGGGGTAGGCCTCCTTTACGTTTACTGGAATCCCCGAGTTTTCTGAAACCCGGAACTCATGGGCGTATACGATGATTTTCCGTTTGGTATTGGCATAGGATTTCAGGACATCAATGGATATATTGTTTGCTTCGCCAAATAAGGAAGCTATATAAAGACTTTTTGGGTTTTTATATAGGTCCAAGGGTTTTCCTTTCGCCAAAACGGTTTTATCCTTGAGCACTACCGCCCTGTCCGTAAATGGTAGCACATCCTGATAATCATGGGTGGCCACAATACAGGTGATACCGTTTTCCCTTAAGTATTTAAAGATGTTTCTTCTGAGGCCATTCTTTAGAAAATTGTCGATATGGCTAAAGGGCTCGTCTAGAAGGAGTATTTCTGGTTTTTGGGCCAAAACCCTTGCCAATGCGACCCGTTGCTGTTGTCCACCACTTAGTTTTTTCACCTTGGTATCGGCAAAATCCGTAAGTTGGATCATCTCCAATAGTTCTTGGGTACGTTCCTTTAGTTCCTTGGGATAAAAAACGGAAAGGTATTCGCTAATATTCTCCGATACGGAGGTGAATGGCATCAAATCAAAATCTTGGGACAGGTATTTCATAAATGGTGCGCCTGGCACCAAATTGTAGGCAGGTCCCAGAACAGGTTCATCTTCCCAAAAGATCTGGCCCTGTTCCAAATCCATCAGGCCATATATAATTTTTAAAAGGGTGCTTTTCCCACACCCGCTCTCGCCTATGAGGGCCACATGCTCCCCTCGTTGGATACGAAGGTCGATATCTTCCAAAACGGAAGCCTTTTCATAACTAAAGGAAACGTTTTCTATGCGAAGCATGATGCAATATTTTAAATCGGAATTATAAAAAATCCGCCCTAAAATAAAACGGATTTTCTCTTTTTTTATTGGCACCGCCAAAGGGTTTAATACTCCGAGGCTTGCCTCGAAATTAAAAATTTGTTTCCTGCGAATGCCTCGTGGGCTTGCCCCGAGGTAGTTTACTGATACTACAATCCGTTACTCCTTGAATTCCTTTAAAACGGATTGATTGGGCAATTCCTCAAACCCCATATTAAAGAGGGTAAACCCAAAAATATCGGCGTATTGTTCAATGGTCTTGCTTACCGGAGTTCCAGCACCGTGACCGGCATTTGTCTCGATTCGGATTAGGGTTGGGTGGTCCCCAGCCTGTTTTTCCTGAAGTTCCGCCGCGAACTTAAAGCTGTGTGCAGGTACTACACGGTCATCATGATCCCCTGTTGTTACCAAAGTAGCGGGATAGGCCGTTCCTTCCTTCACATTATGTACCGGGGAATAACCCTTTAGGTAGTTGAACATTTCCACGTCATCCTCAGCCGTACCATAATCATAGGCCCACCCTGCACCGGCAGTAAAGGTATGGTAGCGTAGCATATCCATCACACCAACGGCAGGCAAGGCTACCTGCATCAAATCCGGTCTTTGGGTCATTGTTGCGCCCACCAACAATCCGCCATTGGACCCTCCACGGATGGCCAAATACTCCTTGGAAGTGTATTTATTCCCAATCAAATATTCCGCAGCTGCGATAAAGTCGTCAAACACGTTCTGCTTTTTGGTCTTGATACCCGCATTATGCCATTTTTTACCATATTCCCCACCACCTCTAAGATTGGGAACGGCATAGACACCCCGTTGCTCCATCCAAACAGCGTTAACGATACTGAATGAAGGGGTAAGGCTTACGTTAAAACCCCCATACCCATATAGAATCGTAGGATTTTTTCCGTTTAACTCCACGCCCTTTTTGTAAGTGATGATCATGGGTATTTTAGTACCATCCTTGGAAGGATAGAATACTTGTTTGGATTCGTAATCATTAGGATCGAAATCAATGTCCGGTTTCCAATACATCTCG
The DNA here is from genome assembly GCF_002742265.1 of Maribacter sp. 4G9. GTDB lineage: Bacteria > Bacteroidota > Bacteroidia > Flavobacteriales > Flavobacteriaceae > Maribacter. Next base: position 90,129 of record NZ_MDGL01000007.1, on the reverse strand, counting down.
TATTCCCCGGTTTCCACGTTGTATTTATAGGAAGAACCCGGAGTATTATAATTGGTAAAGGAAAAATAGAATTCCTTTTCATCCTTTTTGCCTCCAAAACCACTAGCACTTCCTACGCCGGGAAGCTGTACCTCGCGCACCAAGTTTCCATCGTAATCGTACTGAAAAACCTTGGAAATGGCATCTACCATATACTCGGCAAAGAAGTAACCGCCTCTGGAATTGGGGCTTAATACATTTTCAGTTTCGGGAATAAAATCCGTCCAATTCTCCGAGGATGGATTTTTGGCATCCGCCGTGACGATTTTTTGGTTAGGGGCGTTTCTATTGGTTACAATATAAAGTTTGGACCCTACATTTTCAAGGATGTAATTATCGGATTCCGTATCGTCCACAATGGGTATTAAAAGTCCGTTGGGGTCCTGTAAATCGCGAATAAACAATTTGTTTCCGGAGGTGGAAATGGACGCGGAAATGACGAGATACTTCTCGTCCTCCGTAACACTGGCCCCCACATAGCGGTGCTTTTCTGTAGGGATGCCTCCAAAAACCAATTCGTCTTGTGATTGCGGGGTTCCCAACGTATGGTAGTATACTTTATGCTGGTCCGTTTTAGCGGAAAGCTCGCTGCCTTCGGGCTTATCGTAACTGGAATAATAAAATCCGTCGTTCCCTTTCCAGGAAATACCGCTGAACTTGATATCGACCAAAGTGTCCTCAACAACCTCCTTGGTTTCCGTATTCAACACGATGGCCTTGCGCCAATCGCTTCCCCCTTCGGAAATTAGGTAGGCGGCCATGGATCCGTCCTTGGTAAATTCCAAACCGGCCAAGGAGGTGGTGCCGTCCTCTGAAAAGGTATTGGGATCTAGGAACACCTCGGCTTCGGCGTCCCCTTTTTTCCTATAGACCACATATTGGTTCTGTAGGCCATTGTTTTTATAAAAATAGGTATAGTCACCTTCCTTGAAAGGGGCACTTACTTTTTCATAGTTCCAAAGTTTTTCCAACCGTTTTTTTAGGTCGTTTCTGTACGGGATGTTTTCCAAATAACCAAAGGTCGTCTCGTTCTGTTTTTTGACCCAACCTTCGGTTTCTGGGCTTCGGTCATCCTCGAGCCAACGGAAGGGGTCTTTTACTTCGGTTCCAAAATAGGTGTCTACGGTATCGACTTTGGCAGTTTCTGGATAGTTCACAACAATCGGTTCTTTTTTGGTTTCTGTCTTGCAGGCCAGCAAAGCTAGGGCAACGCAGGAAAAGAAAAGGATCTTTCGCATGGTTTTTAAAATTAGTCGGACTAAAAATACCACAAAAAAACCTCCAAAACGGGCGTGTTTTGAAGGTTTTAACATTCTTTATGGTGGGTTTAAACCAAGCCTTTTTCCACTAAATATTCCGCAATTTGAACCGCATTCGTCGCAGCGCCCTTTCTTAGGTTGTCCGCAACGACCCACATATTTAAAGTGTTGCGATTTGTTTCGTCCCTACGGATTCTTCCCACGAAGACCTCATCTTTATCGTGTGCATAAATTGGCATAGGATAGGTGTTGGTATCTGGATTGTCCTGTACCGTAACCCCGGGCGTATCGTTTAGAATTTGTCTTACTTCATTGAGGTCAAAATCATTGTGGAATTCCACATTGACCGATTCCGAATGCCCACCCGAAGTAGGGATCCTTACGGCCGTGGCCGTGACCGAAAATGTTCTGTCGTCCAATATTTTTTGGGGCTCGCGTGCCAGTTTCATTTCTTCTTTGGTATAACCGTTTTCAAGGAAGACATCGCAATGCGGCAATGCATTTCTGCCGATGGGATACGGGTAGGCCATTTCACCAGGTACTCCGACAATTTCATTTTCCAACTGTTTGACGGCCTTGAGCCCGGTTCCGGAAACCGATTGATACGTGGATACAATGACCCTTCTCATTTTATATTTTTTATGAAGCGGGGCAAGGGCCATCACCAATTGTATGGTAGAGCAATTTGGGTTGGCAATGATTTTATCGTTGGCCGTCAATACATCGGCATTGATTTCTGGAACGACCAATTTCTTATCTGGGTCCATGCGCCAAGCGGATGAATTGTCCACAACGGTAGTTCCGGCCTCCGCGAACTTTGGGGCCCATTCCAGGGAAGTGTCACCCCCTGCCGAAAATATGGCGATGTCCGGTTTTGCCGCAACGGCTTCGGCCAATCCAATGACCGTATATTCCTGACCCCTGTAGGAGAGCTTTTTGCCCACGGAGCGTTCCGAGGCTACCAACATTAGTTCACTAATAGGAAAATTACGTTCTGCCAATACTTTTAGCATCACCTCACCTACCATTCCCGTGGCACCCACTAAAGCTACCTTCATACTTGTATGATTTTGAATTTCTGGCGCAAAAATAGGTAATACCTTAAGTTGGGCAAGGGAATTTGCCATTAATAATTAAAATATAACAAAAAGTTACAGAAACAACATTCTGTGTAAAACCTAAAATTTTAGAAATTCTATTTACGAAGGCTCTTAAACGTTGGAGCATTTTTAATCCTGAATATCGAAAAAAAAATACCGCCAAACTGCTAGCGAAGCAATGTTGGCGGTTTTTAAAGTTAGACTGCGGTGCAGCGGTATATCCTTAAAACGGATAATTACTTTTTTAAGGCATCCCTAATTTCCGTAAGCAACTCCTCGGCCGTTGGGCCCTTTGGTGCTTCTGGAGCGGGCTCCTCTTTCTTTTTGGTTTTATTATAGGCCTTAACCATCATAAACAATACAAAGCCTACGGTAATCAAGTTGATTATGGCGTTGACCCATTTACCGTACATAATTGCATTTTCAGGTTTTGTTACAGTCCCATCTGCGCCTACAACGGCTTCGTCCAATACAACTTTCATATCGGCGAAGTCCAGTCCACCCGCAAAATGACCTACTATAGGCATCATTATATCGGAGACAAATCCATTGACAACAAGACCAACGGCCACGGCCAGAATTACCGCAACTGCCAAGTCAATGACATTTCCGGTCATAATAAAATTCTTAAATTCTTTAAGCATGATTTAGTGTTTTATTGGTTTATAGGGATGCAATGTAAGATAAAATAATTCTTAATAAAATGTGAAATAAATCATTTTTTAATAAGAATAAACTCTTTTTACCCTTTGTGAAATACCTGTAATCAATTCATAGGAAATGGTACCCGCGGTTTTTGCCACTTCATGTGCCGATAGCTGAGGTCCGAATAAAATTACCTCATCCCCTTCCTTGCAGGGGATATTCGTAATATCCACCATAATCATATCCATACAGACATTTCCAATGATGGGCGCCATTTGGCCATTGACCAACACCAAGGTTTTGCCTTTTCCGTATTGTCTTCCAATACCATCTGCATGGCCAATGGGCAAGGTGGCTGTTACCCTAGGTTTACTGGAGATAAAGGCCCGGTTATAGCCTACACTTTCATATGGGTCCAGTTTATGTATTTGGGAAACAATGGTTTTTAAGCTAGCGATAGGCTTCAATTTTGTATCAAACTTGGGGTCATTTCCATAACCGTACAATCCTATGCCACTACGAACCATATAATACTGGGATTCCGTATAATTAAGGATTCCGGAAGTGTTTAGGATATGTCGTATAGGTTGTATTTTAAGTTGATTGGATACTTCCGTACTGATTTTCTCAAACAGCGCAATTTGGTTCCTGGTGAACACTTCTTCTTTAGGGTCTTCCGTAGCGGCTAAATGGGAAAATAGGGAAACAATTTCCAAAGTATCCTGATTTTCCAATAGCTCCAAAAGGGATTTAAGGTCCTTTTCTCCAAATCCCAATCGGTTCAATCCGGTATTGAACTTGATATGAACAGGATACGGAGCGCTTTCTTTCTGCTCCAAGACCGAAATGAACTGCTTTAGGACCCCAAAAGAATAAATACTTGGTTCCAACTGGTACGCGATAAGCGTCTCAAAATTAACGGCCTGCGGGTGGAGTACCAAAATCGGTTTCGTAATCCCCGCTTTACGCAGGGCAACGCCCTCTTTTACATAGGCCACAGCAAAATAATCCGTACCCAACTCCTGTAATTTCAATGCGATTTGGTCCGCATCGTTGCCATAGGCAAAGGCCTTCACCACGGACAAAAATTTCGTTTCCGGTTTTAATTGGGAGCGCAAAAAACGATAATTATGTTCCAGCGACTTCAAGTCTATTTCCAGAACGGTCTCTTGGGCCTTAGGCATTCGGTTTTTTATTAGAATTTTTAATTTCCTCTGAATCCACCTGCATATGCCTCACTTTTTCCTTGAGCATGGCCTTATAAAAGGCACCACGGCTTAAGGGTTCATATTCGTTTGTTTCGCCTAACAGAACAAGCTTGTCGTTGTTGGATTTACGAAAACTGTAATGGGCCAAATTGCCCGTTCTCGTACAGATGGCGTGTACTTTGGTCACATATTCGGCCGTGGCCATAAGTGCCGGCATTGGGCCAAACGGGTTTCCCTTAAAATCCATGTCCAATCCGGCAACGATTACCCGAATGCCTTTATTGGCAAGGTCGTTGCAAACCGTTACGATCTCATCGTCAAAAAACTGTGCCTCGTCAATACCAATCACATCACAGGTGTCAGCCAAAATACGAATGTTGGCGGCGGCTGGCACCGGGGTAGACCTAATTTCGTTGGCATCGTGGGAAACCACCATGTCGTCATCATACCGCGTATCTACCATGGGCTTAAAAATCTCTACTTTCAACTTGGCGAACTGGGCCCTTTTTAGCCTGCGTATCAATTCCTCGGTTTTACCCGAAAACATGGAGCCGGCAATGACCTCGATCCAGCCGAATTGTTCTTGGTGATTAACGGTGTTTTCGAGAAACATTTTGTATTTTTAAACGAAAATAAGAGGTTTTTCCGTTCTATTCATAGAATCTTAAAGTTATTAAAAAAAGGCGCGGGATTAGCGCGGAATAACCTAATTTGTAGTTATGAAGGAAAAATTAAGGGAAGATCTTATCAGAATGTCCACGGACATTATTACTTCCAGGGAGGTTAAGGACATCACGGGTTTGTATGAGGCCGCCAAAAAGCTTTACGAGAAAATTGCAGTACTTAAGTTTATCGAGGAGGAACTGAACGATATTCAAGTAGACGTTTCAAAAAACGTTATTGCGGAAAAGTTTGAAAAAATGGCCAAGGCAGTGATGAGTGCCAATACCTCTGTTCCTGAAAGTAACCCACATGAGGAAGACATCATGACTCCAGGGATGGATACCATAAAAGATATGGTTTCTGAAATGCCCAACTCAGATAGCTTGGAAGAGGTGCTAACGGAGTTTATGGCCAGACCTGACCTGATGAAGAACGATAAAGAACTGTTTATGCCCCCCGCAAGCACCAAGAAACAGGATATACCTAAATCCTTGAACGATAGTTTGGTAACCAAGGAGCTCAAAGTGGACTTGAACAGCAAGCTTGGGTTTATAAAGCATCTTTTCCATGGAAGTACGGAGGACTACAATAGGGTATTGTCCCAATTGAGTACTATAGACAGCCATGAGCGATCGATTTCCTTCATTAAAAATATGGTAAAGCCAGATTATGATAATTGGGAAGGAAAGGAAGAATATGAAATACGTTTTATGGAACTGATAGAACGCAGATTTTCATAAATACGGAATTTATTTATTGAAGAGGCCCAACACTTGGTGTTGGGTCTTTAATTTTGGGACTATGGGAAAACTATATATTGTGCCAACTCCCATTGGCAACTTGGAGGATATTACCCTAAGGGCCATTCGGGTTTTAAAGGAGGTTGACTTGGTTTTGGCCGAAGATACCCGTACCAGTGGAAAGCTTTTACAGCATCTTGGGGTTTCCACGCCCATGCAAAGTCATCACATGCACAATGAGCACAAAACGGTAACAGCGATCGTTAACAGATTAAAGGGAGAGGATTCCATTGCCTTGATTTCCGATGCCGGCACCCCGGCCATTTCGGACCCCGGTTTTTTATTGACCAGGGCTTGTATAGAAGCCCATGTGGAAGTGGATTGTCTTCCAGGAGCAACGGCCTTTGTACCTGCTTTGGTGAATAGTGGCTTGCCCAATGACAAGTTTGTTTTTGAAGGCTTTTTACCGGTCAAAAAGGGAAGACAAACTCGATTGACCCTTTTGGCCGAGGAACCACGTACCCTTATTTTTTATGAATCCCCACATAAACTCCAAAAGACATTGACCAATTTTGTGGAATACTTTGGGGCGGATAGGCCGGTTTCCGTATCCCGGGAACTTACTAAAATGTACGAGGAAACGGTGAGGGGAACAGCGGAAGAAGTTCTAAAACATTATACCGAAAAGCCTCCAAAGGGAGAAATAGTGATTGTGGTGGGGGGTAGAAAATAATCATATAATACATAAAAATTTAGCTTAAATTGAACCCATGTGGGCACCATGGGTTATTTCCGGTTTAACCGTAATTGCAGTCTATTTTTTGGACCGATGGGAAAATAGGCATATAAAATCCTTGTTCGATTGGGTTCCTGCCATTTTGCTAGCCTACATTATCCCAGCCGTTATTTCGTATATCTTCAACGTAGACTATTCCCAGGCCGATATCCATGACTTTAGTAGGGATTATTTCATTCCCTTGGCCATCATCGCCGTGATGAGTAGTTTGTCCTTGGGACAGTTGAAGTCCATAGGCTATAAGCCAATATTGGTTTTTCTAGCGGGCTCCTTTTTCATTGCCATTTTCCCGATAGTCTTTATGTTACTTTTTTCTGAAACCGACTTGATTTCAAAGACCTTGGTAACGGAAAACTATTGGATGGGCATACCGCCCATCGTGGGTAGCTGGATCGGGGGAAGTACGAGTCAGCTCGTATTGAAGGAATTGGTAGAATGCCCGGAGAATATCTTTTTGACCGTTCTTGTGATGGATAATATTCTAGTGAACGTTTGGACAATTCTCATGTTCCAAACCATTAAAAAAAGCGATTGGTTAAATAAGTGGTTTCGGGTATCGGATGTTGCCATTCCTGAAGATATCCGTTTGGAAAAGGGAAGCAAATGGAACCCATGGTTATGTGCCTTGGTGCTGTTAATCATTGTGGTTGTAAACAATTACCTTATTGACAGCTTCATTGTAAAAGTGGTGCTACTTTCCTTTATAGGGTTGGCGTTGAGCAATTTTATACTGAAATGGAACTATAGATTCGCCCTAAAGGCGGGGGGAATCTTGATTATCGTGGTGATGGCGGTATTGGGATTGAAATTACAGATTGCCACGCTAGGTTTTAATCTTCCTTTTTTCGGTTTTTTATGCGTGTGGCTTTTGGGTCATTTTATTATTATGGTCCTGGTGGCCAAAGCATTGAACGTGAATATGGCCTGGGTGCCCATTGCCAGTATGGCCAACGTAGGGGGTATCGCCACGGCGCCCGCTGTTACGGCCGCCTATAACCTTAAGTGGATGCCCCATGCCATTGTATTGGCCATTTTAAGTATGGCCACGGGCACCTTTTGGGGGATGTTGACAATTTGGTTGTTTAAGAGGTTTGTGGTGTAATTTGGGAACCTTCGATTTATAGATAGACTTGTCGATTGCCTTTATCAGTGGATTCACTTATTAGTAATATTTATGAAAAGCTAATAGAAGAGACAGAAAATCCATATCTTTTACCAACAACCAACAACCAACAACCAACAACCAACAACCAACAACCAACAACCAACAACCAACAACCAACAACCAACAACCAACAACCAACAACCAACAACCAACAACCAACAACCAACAACCAACAACCAACAACTAATACCTTGACCCATCGTGCTTACCCTTTTCCCAACCGTGTTTTCCCAAATATTGGTCAGCACTATCCACGGCTCCATCCTCAATGGAGGTTCCCATGGAATCGTTCCATCGGTTGAGGTAGCCAAACAGGGAAATCACCCCTAGCATTTCCACAATTTCGCCTTCGTCCCAATATTTGTAAAGTCGTTCTTTTATTTTGGCATCCACGGCATTGGGTACTTGGGAGGCTTGCAGTGAAAAATCCAATGCGGCCCGTTCTGCATCGGAGAAAGCGGAATGGGTACGGTATTCCCATATATTGTCTAGTTGTTCCTGTTCTGCGCCATAACGTTCGGCGGCCCTAATGGCATGGGCCTGACAATACCTGCAACCTGTGGCATTGCTGCTGACCCATGCAATCATCCGTTTTAGGGCAGAAGTGACCCTGCCTTCATTCGCCATCACCGCTTTATTGAGGTTTATGAAGGCTTTTGATATCGCAGGCCGGTGCTGCATGGTCAATACGGAATTAGGGCAAAACCCCAAGGTTTCATTGAAGAATTCGGCCAATTTTTTTGTTTCGGGGTCGTGGTTGGGGTCTAAGGGATTTACAAGTGCCATAGGCTATTTTTTGGAGGTTAATTATGGTATTTTTGTATTCCACAAGAAACAAAAAATTATGGGTACAACAAATCACATCACCACCAAATGGTTGGGAAACATGGCCTTTGAGAGCAATAATCCCTCAGGGCAAACTATACGGATAGATATCGCCAAGGAAGACGGCGGCGATGGTAGTGGGGTAAGACCCAAGGCGCTGATGCTATCCGGATTGGCCGGGTGTTCGGGCCTGGATGTTGCCGCACTTATCAAAAAAATGAAACTGGAGGTAATCGATTTTCACATCGAAACCATCGCCAACCTTACTGACGAACATCCCAAATACTATGACAAGGTCGTTATTGAATACCATTTTCACGGCCCTAACCTTGATGAGAAAAAACTACAACGCGCGGTAGATCTTTCGGTGGAGAAATATTGTGGGGTAATGGAGATGTTCCGGAGGTTTGCTGTATTGGATATTAAAACTATATTTCACCATAGTTGAATATCAAGTGCAAGATTCAAGTTCAAGCTCAACTGAATTTACATGAATCCCGATAAAAAGTTTGATTTGGAAGATAGACTTGTATGTTTTGCGGCGGATATCGTTTTCTTCTGCAAAGATATGCCCTCAGATATGACAGGTCAATATTATGGTAACCAACTGTTGAGATCTGGTGGTAGTTCTGCATTGAATTTTGGCGAAGCACAGGGAACAAACTCAGATAAAGATTATATCGACAAAGTATCGATTACTCTAAAGGAATTGAAGGAATCCCGAGTTAATTTAAAAATCTTGGACAGGGTGAAATACGGAGACAACTCCATGAGGAGTAAATTGTTGAACGAAGTAGAGCAACTTGTAAGAATTATTGCTACTATTATCAAGAACAAAAAACAATAACAAGACCCTATTGAACTTAATATTTGAGTTTGAACTTGAGCTTAAGAAAATGCGCTGGAGAATAAAACCAAAACCCGAACAATCTAAAATCGACTCTTTAGCCGAGGCTTTGGGGGTGGATGATATTGTCGCACATTTATTGCTTCAGCGCGGAATCTCCACGTTTGAGGAGGCCAAAAAATTTTTCCGCCCGCAATTGGAGGATTTGCACGATCCTTTTTTGATGAAGGATATGGACTTGGCCGTGGCCCGAATAGAAAACGCCATTTCCGAAAACGAGAATATTCTAATTTATGGGGATTATGATGTGGACGGAACAACGGCTGTGGCGCTTGTCTCTTCCTATCTACTTTCCTACTATCCAAATGTGGCCACCTATATTCCCGATAGATACGATGAGGGTTACGGGGTTTCTTATAAGGGCATCGACTTTGCCGAGGATAACGGATTCTCCTTGATCATTGCCTTGGATTGTGGCATCAAGGCGATTGAGAAGGTTGAATATGCCTCCAAAAAAGGAATCGATTTTATCATCTGTGACCACCACAGACCAGATTCGGTTTTACCCCCTGCGGTTGCGGTATTGGATCCCAAAAGGGAGGACTGTACCTACCCTTATGATGAACTTTGTGGCTGCGGGGTAGGATTTAAACTTGTACAGGCTTTAGGTTCCCAACGAGGTGAAACTATAGATGATTTAGCGTATTATCTTGATTTAGTGGCTACTGCGATTGGTGCCGATATCGTACCGATAACTGGAGAGAATCGGATTTTGGCATTTTATGGCCTACAGGTTATCAACCAAAACCCACGGGAGGGTTTTAAGGCCATTATTCAACATCTAAACAAATCGACACTTACCATTACCGATGTCGTATTCATCATTGCCCCTAGAATCAATGCCGCCGGTAGAATGGAGCATGGCCAACATGCCGTAAACCTTCTTACCGAAACGGATATTTCCAAGGCGAGCAAATTTGCTTCGGAAATAGAAAAGTATAATTCCGATAGAAAAGGTTTGGACCAGGAAATTACCCAGGAAGCCATTCTTCAGATTCAGAACAACAAGGAGGAAGACCGGTTCACATCAGTGGTCTTTCAAGAGCATTGGCACAAAGGGGTTATTGGAATTGTAGCTTCCCGATTGACAGAAACCTATTATAGACCTACGTTGGTCTTTACCAAGAGTGGTAATAAATTGGCTGCATCAGCCCGATCGGTTAAAGGTTTCGATGTGTACAATGCCTTGGAAAGCTGTTCTGATTGTATCGAGCAATTCGGTGGTCATAAATATGCTGCAGGTCTTACCCTATTAGAGGAACAATACGAGGCTTTTAAGGAACAGTTTGAGCGAGTGGTCAAGAATAGTATAGATCCCACCTTATTAACGCCGGAAATCTTGGTCGATACCATTATTGAATTAAAGGACATCACACCTAAACTCATGCGCATTTTAAAACAGTTTGCGCCATTTGGCCCTGGAAACATGGCACCCGTTTTTATGGGTGAAAAATTAACGGACACAGGATATGCGAGAACAGTAGGACAGGAAGGGGCACATTTAAAGGTTTCGGTGACGCAAGAGGATAGTTATAAGATTGATGGGATCGGTTTTAATTTGGGGGATAAACTTTCAAAAGTTACCGGTAGAAGACCTTTTAATGCGGTATTTTCCATCGATGAAAACGAGTGGCAGGGAAATATTAGTTTACAACTTAAACTTCGTGATATTCAATGAGGATAGAACATTTGGCCATTTGGGTAATGGATCTTGAGCGTATGCGAAATTTTTATGAGGATTTTTTCGGTGCTACTTCTGGGAGCAAATATGTCAATGAAAGAAAGGGCTTTTCATCCTATTTTTTGAGTTTTCATGGCGGTCCAAGATTGGAGTTAATGCATCGACCTGATGTATCTGAGAAAATATTGAAACACGATGTGACAGAGGAATCCTTAGGGTTGATACACTTTGCGATTTCCGTTGGTTCCAAGGAAAAAGTGGATAGCCTTACCGAACATTTGAAACAAACTGGAATACAGGTGCTTGGAGAGCCACGAACTACCGGGGATGGATATTACGAAAGTTTGGTAGTGGACCCAGAAGGAAATAAAATAGAAATTACGGTTTAGGGTATGAACAAAAACATTGACCCTTACGCAGCCTTACGGTTTAAGGAATTCAATATTTTCTTACTAGTGCGTTTTGCCATGGTTTTTGCATGGTCCATGCAATTCATCGTTATCGAATGGCAAGTCTATTCCTTGACCAAAGACCCGTTGTCCTTGGGCATTATTGGTTTAATGGAGGTAATTCCCGCTGTGGGAATGGCATTGTTTGCCGGGCATATCGTAGATCAGAAAGAAAAACGGAACCTTTTGGTGAAGTGTATTTTGGGCTTTTCGGTAATCAGTTTTGGATTATTCGTATTGAGTTGGCCCGGTTTGGAAGAAACGTGGGAAACCAAGACCATTTTGTATGGAATCTATGCCCTTGTTTTTATGGGCGGTTTGGTGCGGGCTTTTTTGGGCCCTACGATTTTCTCACTTATCGCGCTTATCGTGCCCAAGAAAATCTATCCAAATGCGGCCACATGGAGTAGTTCTACATGGCAATTGGCATCCGTTTTAGGACCCGCATTGGCTGGTTTTTCCATTAGTTTTATAGGGGTGCATTGGTCTATGTGCGTCATTTTCGGTTTTTCCGTGCTGGCTTTGATAACCTTGTTGCAAATTTCCAGAAAACCGATCATGAACCCGAAGATTGGAGAGCCTGTATTTCAAAGTCTAAAGGAGGGTTTAAAGTTTGTATTCAATACCAAGGCAATTTTGGGCGCCTTGACCTTGGATATGATTGCGGTACTCTTTGGAGGTGCGGTGGCCCTGTTGCCTATTTTTGCCCAAGATATTCTAAATGTGGGATCGGAGGGATTTGGTATTCTTAGGGCCGCACCCGCTGTGGGAGCTTCGATTACTATGTTGGGGTCCACCAGGTTTCCCCTGCATAAAAATGCCGGTAAGAAATTGTTGTGGGCAGTCTTCGGTTTTGGAATATGTATTATTGTTTTTGGAATGTCTACCTATTTTTGGCTTTCCGTGATTGCCCTTTTTGTGAGTGGCGCCGTAGATGGAATTTCGATGATTATCCGCCAAACGATATTACAATTAAAAACACCTGATAATATGCGTGGCAGGGTAGCCTCCGTAAACTCTATGTTCGTAGGCTCTTCCAACGAACTTGGAGCTTTTGAAAGCGGAGTTACCGCCAAGCTCATGGGAACGGTCACTGCTGTAATTTTTGGTGGTAGTATGACCTTATTGACCGTGGGAATTACCGCTTTCGCATGGCCATCCTTTAGAAAACTGGATCTTTCAAAAGATGTAGAGGAGCATGAAAATGATTGATGGGCCAAGATAGAAAATGGTTACTAGAATTTCTTAAGTTCCAATTCATGTCCATCAAAAACCGCATATGTAAAATAATTGATCCAATCCCCAATATTGGTATATTTTGAAGTTTCGTTCAACTTAATTTCCAAAGGTAAATGCCGATGTCCAAAAATAAAATGGTCGTAATGTTGGGTTTCCAGTTTACGTTTGGCATACTGTACCAACCATTCCTTGTCCTCCCCTAAGAATTTGGCATCATCATCACCCGATATCAATTTATTCTTTACGGAAAAGTATTGGGCGACCTTCACACCCAAATCGGGATGCAACCATCTAAAAAACCATTTGGCGATAGGGTTTGTAAAAACCTTTTTCATACGCTTGTACCCTTTATCATGGGGCCCCAAACCATCCCCATGACCAATAAAAAAAGACACATCGTTGATGAGGTATTGTTTGGGTTTATGATACACGGGTATATTGAGTTCTTCCTCAAAGTAACCATTCATCCAAAGATCATGGTTTCCCACAAAATAGTAGATGGGAATCCCGGAGTCCGAAAGTTCTGCCAGTTTCCCCAAAGTTCTTGTAAAACCTCTTGGTACTACCGTTTTATACTCGAACCAAAAATCGAATAGGTCGCCAAGCAAAAAAATGGCACCGGCATCGGTTTTAATCCCATCCAGCCATTTCACGAATCTTTGCTCCCTTGGAAAGCTCGTTTCGGTATTGGGGGCACCCAAATGATTATCGCTTGCGAAGTAAACTTTTTTGCCTTTGGGTAGATGTATACTGGTCATCGCAGATAAAGATAGGAAATGTTTGCCCCTTAATTGTCACTGGCGTACCATTCCGCAAAGGAGGTCTCCGTTTCCTGAAGCTTCAGGGAGAATAGTTCGATGTTTTTGGGAAGTCTGGCCTTAATTTTTTTTGCAAAGTCCATGACCATATTTTCACTGGTAGGCTGATAATCGGCTAAAATCACGTTATGCCCCCTTTCCGTAAGCTCATTGGCCAGATCTACATGCGGCGTGTTTTTGTTGAAAACCGTGGCGTGGTCAAACTTATCCACTATTTCCTCTTTCACGATTTTTTTAAGATCACCAAAATCAATCACCATGCCCAATTTTACATGGGAGGTATCCGTAATGGGTTTTCCTATGACCGTCACGGAAAGTTTGTAACTATGACCGTGCACATTTCGGCATTTGCCATCGTAGCCATACAGCGCGTGACCGGTCTCAAAATTGAACTGTTTGGTAATCCTTATTGCAGACATTTTTCAATAACTTGATTACAAAAGTAACGAATCAAAACAAGGATTTTTGTTTATGGAAACACTTTATAAATATCGTTTCTCTTTACGATTCTGGCTATAATAATGGTTTCTTCCAAGTAATAAAGTCCAATTCTATAATCTCCAACCCTTATTCGAAAGGCACTTGGATGTCCTGAAATTTTCTTTAGGCTCGGTATTTCTTTTAATGATTCTACTTCTTTAATTAGAAGTAGAATTTTTTTTATTGAGGCACGAACTTTCTTTGAGTTAATTTTTCTGACATCTTTCTCTGCGGACTTTAAATATTTAATTCTCATTCATCAAGAGCTTTAAAAAATGCCTCTTCTGTGGCGAAATCTTCATTGTCTGCTTGTTGCATCAAGAATAAAAGACCTAAATCCTCCTTTTCTTCTTCTGAAAGATTATCAATTCTTTCAAGTTCCTTTTTTGAGACAAACTCTTTTATGGCTTTTTCCATAAGAGCTTTAACACTAAGGTTTTCAAAAGCTGATAAAATCTTCAATTTTGTAACAAGAGACTTATCAACTTCAATAAGTTTCTTAATACTACTCATAATGTGGTGGCGTTAATCGGGTTATTCAAATATATATCATATATATTTAATATAAAATATTTTTCGATACTATTTTGAAAATAGCAATTAATCAATTTGTAAAACCGATCGCTTTTAGAACTACATTTGTCGGCTTTTAAAAAATTTTGAAATGGCCAGCTTGGTGGAACAACTTGATTTTGAGGAGAATCCGCTTTTCGAGCAGTTGATCGAAGATATCTTAAAGGATGGCTATAGTATTCTGGATAATTTCTTTCCCCAAGAGACCATTTTAGATTTAAGGACAGATCTTCTCCATAAATACGAAGAGGACCATTTTAAAAAGGCCGCTATTGGTAACCGAATCAATGAGGTCATTAAAACGGAAATACGGGGCGATTTTATTCTTTGGATGGACGAAGCCAAACTTAACACCGTCCAATCCGGATTTTTTAATAGGATCAACGAGCTTTCAACGTATTTGAACAAAACCTGTTTCCTGGGAATCCTAAAAAAGGAATTTCATTATGCGGTCTATCCGGAAGGCAAGTTTTACAAAAGACATTTGGATACCTTTCAAAATGACGACTGCCGAAGGCTTTCCGTGGTTTGTTATCTAAACGAGGATGACTGGTTGCCCGAACATGGAGGGGAGCTGGTACTGTACCTACAGGATGAAAACGGAAAGGAATATGCCAAATCCATTTATCCCATGCCGGGAAGGACGGTCATATTCGAGAGCCAAAAAATAGAACACGAAGTTAAGCCGGCCACCAGACAAAGGTTAAGCATAACGGGCTGGCTGAAGACACGTTCGTAAGCTCAAGTTTCAAATTCAAGTTCCAATACAAGTTCAAAATTGGTTATGTGCTGTTTTTGATGAAAAACCGCGGGCCTGTTCCTGGTTGATTGGGAATTTTTCCAGGAATACTGGAATTGAGGATTAGCCAGGGCTATCGTTTGAACCTGCGCCTTGTCCGTATTCTGTTCACAAAATATACAACTACGACAAAGAGGGCAAGAGTGGGAAAGATAAGGTCCCCGTTTAAAAACTGTAGAATTTCCATGAAGTTAAATTGTTAAGGACAACAACGGAGTATACTTTAACATATTGCTTATTATTTGAATTTTGAAAGTGCGTTTCGAGTAAAATTAGAAAGCACCAAACTACCGGTAATGGCAGCACGATCAATCAATAACCGGCCCCAGTGATCGGTCCCTTTCCACAAGACCTTTTTCCATTCCATTAGCCCATCTGGGTTGTAAGAAGCCAATTTTTGGGTAAAAAAGTCGAGTTCCTTGTCCATTTCGGGAAATGAATCGAAAACTTTTGCAAACAGTCCTTTGTCCTGTGCCCAATATGCGTTTTTCCATTCGGTTGGAGCTAATGATAATTCCGTCAATGCTCCTGCACCAATTTTTCGTTCCACGGCAGGTTCTATGACCAAAGGCGCAATTCCTATACTCAATTCAGAAAGTTTTATAGAGGCATTCTCATGTGCGAAGACATAATCACAAGCCGCCGCCAGCCCAACGCCCCCGCCCACGGTTTTGCCCTGTACCCTACCAACGATTACTTTTTTACAGGTTCGCATGGCATTGATTACATGGGCAAATCCGCTAAAGAACTCCTTCCCTTCCTCCAAGTTGGAAACGGCCATTAGTTCATCAAAGGAAGCCCCGGCACAAAAGGCCTTTTCCCCTTCGGATCTTAAGATGATTACATGGATATTCTTGTCCCCAGAAAGTTTACTGAACTCCTTGGCAAGCCTATCCAACAATTCGGCTACAAAAGAGTTACTTGCCGGATGTCCAAACTCAATGGTAGCCACCTTGCCGTTGATACTGGTATATAAACTTCCATTTTGCCTAACGGTTCCCATGATATACTGTTTATGTCAAAATTAATGGTTTTGTAATAGGGGTCGAAACTTTCTTCGGAATTTAAGGGCCAAGGCCCCTCCCCGGATCAACATCCAAACCGTAAATGCTATCCAAATGCCCGCAAGGCCCCAATTTAGAAACCTTCCCAGGAACAACATCGGCACAAATCCCAAAAAAGTGGCAATGAGCAAGGTATTTCGCAGGTATTTCATTTCGCCCAACCCCTTGAACACGCCATCAAGAACAAAGGCGATTGTATTTATCGGCAATCCTACTATGATGATGTAAAATACCCCATAGAAAGCGTTCAAAACCAGCTCCTCGTTGGAGAAGAGTCGGCCTATAGGTTTATAGAACAAGAAGGATACTGCCATAAGGACCAAGCTTACATAGATTCCATATTTCACAATTTTCTTTGCCAAAAGCCATAAGTCGGCATAGTTCTTTTCTCCCAAAAGCCTGCCACCCATAATGTTACCGGCGGCACCATATCCATCGATAAAAAATGCCGAAAAAAGCCAAAGATTGATGGCAATCGTATGTGCACCGATGAATTTATCGCCTAAAGCGGTCGCCTCCCGTACCGCCAAAATAAGGGCGGTGTTCAATGCCAAGGCACGTACAAAAAGATTGAGGCTCATAACCACCAAACGCCCCAGTTCCGGATGTATTGGAAATTTCAGCACCAGACTTATTTCGGTCTTTTTCCAAAGAAGCCAAAGGGCCATTATGGCCATAACGGATTGTGCGATAAGGCTCGCCCATGCCGCTCCGTCCAAATACATAGGGTCAAGGATTCCTTCAACCCCGTAGACCAACAAAAAGTCCAGGATTACATTGAGTACCGCCCCTGTAATGGCAATGACCATGGGCCAATAGGTGTTCTGAAGGCCCCTAAAGATACCCATTACCGCAAATACGAACAGGGTAAGGGGAAAGCCCCAAACCCGTATGGAATAATAGCTGATACAATATTCGAGGATTTTCCCCGATGCATTTAGAAGCTCAAAAATTTCACGAATCACAAAAACAGTGGACAATAAAATTAGAACGCTCAAGGCGATATTTAAAAAAATAGCCTGAACGGGCAAGGTTTTTACCTCTTCCAATCTTCCCGCCCCAAGATATTGGGAGATAATGGCGGAAATGGCACTTCTGGTCTGCCCCAACACCCATATAAGCATGGATAAAAAGGATCCTACGATTCCGGCCGCGGCGAGTGATTCCAGTCCGTCTACAGGTATATTGCCCACAATGGCCGTGTCGGTTATGGAAAGTAAAGGTTCTGCAATCCCGGCAACGGTGGCAGGGATGGCCAAACTATTGATTCGTTTTAAGGAGACGTTAGATTTCAAAATGGTTTATACTACAAGTTCATAACAATGGAAGGGATGGGAACTCTGTTTTGGGAAGTAAATATCCTCCAATTTTTTATAGCCTCTTGCCTCATAGAACCTTTGGTTCCTGTTATTTTGACTAAAGGTATCCAACCTGATCGATATAAAATTGTGTTGTCTTGCAAAGTCCTCTGCAAAATCCATGAGTTGTTGGGCATATCCCTTTCGTTGCTGAGCAGGATGAACCGCCAATCTATGTATGTACAGGTTTTTGGTATTTGGGGACTGCCAGGCTACGTGCCGGTACTCCTCATCCATAAGGCTGGAAATGACAATGCATCCAATGATTTCATCTTTCTTTTTTAATACATATAACTCCTTCCTTTCTATATCTGTAAGGAAATTTTCTTCGGACGGATATTCCGTTGTCCATTGAAAAATATTTTTGGATTCCATGTCCAGTCTACAGGCTTTTGTCATGGAAAGAATATCGGGAATTTCAGATATCTTTGCTTTCTGAATCATCATTCGAAATATTAAAATTGTAAATTTAGAGGAATAAACAACAAAACAACCATGAAGAATATCCTTGTTCCCATAGGCACATCTCCTGATGCCAGCGAAACCTTACAATATGCCGTAGACTTTGCCACAGATTTTGGAGCGGAGGTCTATGTGATGGAAGTGTTTAATGTGATGTCAAAGGCCGGCACCTTGGCAAATGTATCTGAAATTGTTGCGGAGAGCGGTAAGGAGCGACTGAAAGGGGTCATTGCCCAGATAGATACTAAACAAATAGATATAAAAATAGCCTCGTTCAAAGGAGATTTGGTAGACGGGCTTTTGGAAATAGATAATGAACTGGGCATAGATCTAATTATTCTGGCTCCTAGAAGTAACGATATTCAGGAGGAGGTTTATCTTGGACCTACTTCCGGAAAAATCATTAAACAGACCAATATTCCAACTTTGGTAGTCCCAAAAGGCACAAAATACAAGCCTTTTGGAAGTATTTTGGTGGCTTTTAGGTCTGGCATACTAAAGCGTAAGAGAATTTTGAATTCCTTGATCACTATTTCTGAAAAGCATAGGTCGAAAGTCAATTTGTTATTGGTAAAGACACCGGGCTATACTGATGACGACCTCAAAATCAATACTGCTCTGATGGATATTAGCTCCCATTTGACCATAACTGAAAACGCCACTACATACTTGGGAGTTTTAGAGCATTTTCAGTCCAAACATCCAGATCTGCTCTGTGTTTTTAGAAGAAAGCGTGGCTTTTTTAAGAAATTATGGGAAAAAAGCACCATTTTAAAATCGGAATTTTCCGTACCCATTCCAGTATTGATCCTGAGTACCAAGAAAGATTAAGATGTATTTTGATACGTTGCGAAAAAGTATTTCCTTTGCGACGCTCAAAAAGGGGGATTAGCTCAGTTGGCTAGAGCGCTTGCCTGGCAGGCAAGAGGCCACCGGTTCGAATCCGGTATTCTCCACAAAAGCCACACTATGGTGTGGCTTTTTTTATATAAAGATGGTTTAGTTTAAATCCACTTCAAAGGTTTCATCAATCCTTCCAACATAAATGGATATTCCTTTGAGATCCCTTTTGGCCAGATAGGTGAACTTCTCTCCCCATTTAATTTCATAGGCTTTATAGGAAGAACGGGAATAGACGGATTGCGAAAAAGATTCGTCAAAGGCTTTAATGACAGCGATGAACTCTGTATCCTTTTCAAGAAGATCTTCGCTTTTAAATTTATGTAAAGGACTTTTTTCGGATATAGGATGCACAATGGTCCACATGGTAGGAAAGAAAACTACTTGTGAACGCTCCAATTACAAGAAGTAAAAATCGCGCAAATCCGAATTTTCCCTTTTTAGGGAAAGGTTTACGTTCACCTCTACTTCCAGTAATTGGTTCTTTTTAGGGTTCACTACCCTGAACATAAAACCGTTGATATCCTTGTATGGTGCAATGACAGCTATAGAGCTGTACTTAATTGTGGCAAAGGGCTTGGAAAACCTACCGTACATAAGTCCGGTTGCCAGGGCAAACAATAATAGCCCCAATAAAGATTCCGTTGCAGCTACAATGTTCGCAGCTAGGTTTAATGGTGCTATCTGGCCATATCCCAAAGTAGTTATTGTCTGTGCACTAAAAAAGAAAGCTTCAATGAACTGGTCCATTTTGGTGGTTCCATAAATTCCGGTGAGATGCTCTGTACCAATGGTTAGATACAGTGAAGCAAAGACCAAATTGATGATGAAATACCCCAGACCTAGGACAGAAAAAAATTGAAGCCATGACATTGAAACCAGCGAGTGGAAAATGTTCATTCCTTCAGAAAAGGATACGTTTTCTTTTCTAACATTGAATCAACCATCTTTGTTAAGGGCCCTATACCTACTGGCAGGAGATTTGGTATCCAGCCCTAGATCGCTATATTTTTCTTTTTTATAGAGTTTCAATCTTCGTAGGTTATACCTTTTCCGTTAAATATTAGAATCCTTGGTTTATTTCTTTCCAATAAGGATATTGCTTAATTCCTCTAAGGTCGCGCCTTTTGTTTCCGGCATCATGAATCTTACGAAAAGGAGCTGTAAGACCATCATAAAAGCGAAAAAGGCAAATACCGCTCCAGCTCCTATACTGGAAAAAAGAAATGGTACCGCTGCTGGAATGGCCGCCGCCAATACCCAATGTACGGATGATCCGAAAGACTGTCCACTACCTCGTAAGTGATTGGGAAAAATCTCAGAAATAAAAACCCAGATGATGGCACCTTGTCCAATGGCATGTGCAGCTATAAAAATGAATAGGAAAATGGGAACTGCCATTCCTTCCCATCCAAAGAAAAAGGCACAAGCAACCAGGGAAAGTGAAATTATGTAGCCAATAGACCCAATGTACATCAATTGCCTTCTTCCCAATCGGTCAATAAGATTAATACCGATTAAAGTAAATATCAAATTGGTTACCCCAATTCCAACACTACTAAGAAGTGCCGTACTCTCACCCAGACCAGCTTCCTCGAATATTCTAGGGGCATAGTATAAAAATGCATTAATACCGGACGTTTGATTAAAAAAGGCAATAAGAAAAGCCAGAATTAGCGGGAAACGATATTTCTTCATGAATATATGTTCATGGCTTTCGGGCCTCACATTGTTTTTTTGAATTTCTTCAATCATTTCTTCAACGCTTCGGTTAGGGTTGATTACTTGAAGTATTTTCCCTGCTTCCTCCTTTTTGCCATTCATCAACAACCATCTGGGACTTTTTGGTACGGTAAATATAAATATTGTGTAAATTATAGCTGGGAACGCCTCTACGCCCACCATCCATCGCCAATCGTTTTCTCCAATTCCACTTAATAGGAAATTTGATAAAAATGCAATGAGTATTCCAAAGACGAGACTAAACTGATAGAAGCCTACCAATTTCCCTCTCTTGTTGGCCGGTGAGATTTCTGAAATGTAGGCAGGGGCCGCAATGGTTGAAACACCCACTCCTATCCCTCCTATAAATCTAAATATGGCAAAGGTTAATGGGTCATTAGACAGGGCCGACCCGATCGCCGAGATACTGTACAATAATCCAATGGCTATCAAGGTGTTTTTTCTCCCCCATTTATCCGTAGGGATTCCTGCGAAAATAGCACCGATTACGGTTCCCCAAAGCGCACTGGACATAACTACCCATCCATGGAAGACATCGGAACTTTCCCAAAGGGCTTGCAATTTTTTATCGGCTCCCGAAATGACTACCGTATCAAAACCGAATAAAAAACCCGCTAAGGCAGCGGTAATGGACCACAGTACAATTTTGTTCATGTATTTAAATTTTAAAACCTTTAAATATAGTAAATCAAAATCGTTAAATGTTTACCCATATCCGCTACTTTAAAGCAAATGGATTTATAATTTTGTAAAAAAAAGATGAAAGACTTGAAAAGCAAGGTGGCTTATATCACCGGAGGAACAAAAGGAATTGGATTGGGCGTTGCTAAAACCCTGTTGGACGCAGGCATGCGAGTGGCCATAAGCGGTAGATCGAATACCAGTGTTGAAGAGGGCCTCAAAAGCCTTGACATTGATCGTGCATTTGGCATTGTTTCCGATGTTTGCAAGATTGAGGATGAGTTAAATGCCGTCAACCAAATTGTTGAAAAGTGGGGCCAACTGGACATAGTACTTGCCAATGCAGGTGTTGGGAATTTTGCGCCAGTAGATGAAATGACAGAATACCAATGGCATCAAATGATCGATACCAATCTTAATGGGGTATTTCACACCTTAAAAGCCTCTGTCGAGGAACTTAAAAAGACCAAGGGGTATTATATTACCCTAGCCAGTTTGGCAGGAACCAATTTTTTTGCATCCGGGGCAGGATACAATGCTTCCAAGTTTGGGGTGGTTGGTTTTACACAGGCCGCCATGTTGGATTTACGAAAATACGATATAAAAGTCACGACCATAATGCCAGGTTCCGTGGCTACACATTTCAACAATCATATCCCTGATGATTCCGATGCTTGGAAGATACAACCGGAGGATATAGGGCAACTTGTGTTGGATCTATTAAAAATGCATCCAAGGACGTTGCCCAGTAAAATTGAGGTACGGCCTACGAGACCCGATAAAAAGTAAGCTATATTTCCTTTTCCAGGAAGGGAATAGTTGGATTTAGGATCTCTTCCATTAAACCATACAGTAATTTTTCAAATTCCTGCATAACTTCCCTGTCTATGACAGGGTTCTTTTTTGTGTCACGGGGAGATGATTTTTTGTAAAAAAGCATCAATCCCTCTTTCAAATTCTTTATACTGAATATTCCTGCATTTATTGCCTCCGTAGGCGTTTGGTTAAGGAACATATAGGAATAGCAGAGTAATTGAAAGGCCTTGCTGTAGTCATAGGATTCGGTTAGATTTTGCCAATCGATTATTTCAAGGTGTCGCTTTTCTACTTTTCCGGTTTTATAGTCGATAATTCGGGTCACACCATCACAAATATCTATCCGGTCAAGTTTTCCCTTAAGTATTACTGGTTTGTTTGAATTGGGCAGGACTATTTGAATATTAAGTTTCTTTTCCAAACCGATAATTTTTGTGCTGTGCGTCTTAAGTTCTTCAATTTCATTATTTAAAAAATTCTCGATGTAGCGTACCACAACATTATAGGCAATTAGGTTTTTGCCACTGGCATAGGCTCCGTAAACGTAGGTTTTCTGAAAATTTTTATGCACGATTGCTTTTATGGATTCCTTTGATTTTATAAGTTGCTCATGGTCTATTTCTTTATCTAAAAATGGGGTGTATAGTTCCTCAAGCGTATCATGAATTACGGTACCCATCGTATTGGCGGCAATATTCTCCTCAACATCTTCCGTTTCATTGATGCCTAGGAGATTCTGTTTGTAAAAATCGACAGGATTTCGAATGTAATTACTTAGTGAACTGGGGGAAAAGCCCTTACTGGCATACTGGTCCAAAAGGTCAATAAGTTGTTGACCCTTATGTATTGATTTTGGACGATTGTCCAGTTCCTGAATTTTTGGTGTCGCTATTTTTTCAGTGATGTCCGTTCTGTTTTCATCCGTAAGCAATTGGGTGATCAGTCTACTTTTTTCACCTCCTTCTAGAACATCTGGTTCCGTATTATAGATCAAATAAATATTCTTTGCCCTTTGTAAAAGACGGTAAAAGTGATATGTATATACGGCATCTTTTTCCTTAAAGGTGGGTAGCCCGAATTCATTTTTTAAATCGAATGGTATAAAGGAGTTGTTCGATTTCCCTGATGGTAGTATTCCTTCATTGACTGAGGTCAGGATTACCGTTTCAAAATCCAGGTTCCTGCTTTCCAACATTCCCATGATTTGAAGTCCATCCATAGGGTCACCTTGAAAATCTAGCGTTTCGGACGAAATTAATTGACGAAAGAGGTTCCTAAAGCTTTTTAAGGAATTCATATATTCATATTCAACCATCAATTCTTTTATTTGATTCAGAATTGTATGAATCTTGAAAAGTTGTTCAAGGGCTAAATAATCTTCTTTTTTTTCGAAAATCGTTTTAAGATGTAGTATCAGTGATGAACATTGTTCAACAAATAAGAGCGGTGATCGGTATTTGAAAAATAACTTGCTTAATGTTTGCTGAGAGGAACTAGGAAATTTTAAAAGTTCCTTATCTGAAATATAGATCCAATTTTTTTCATAAATAAGGGATGTCAATTCTCCCACGTCCAGTGTTTCGCCTTGAAAAAGAATTACCGTAAACGGATTATTTAAAAGTGTCGTAAAGTCCTTATAGAACCAGCCCTTGTTTGATTTTGAAAGATGTAGGTCAATTAGGTTCAAGAAAAAAGAGGATAAGCCCGATAACTCCAATTTTTGTCCCATGGTTATATTGACGGAGTTGATTGTTTCCGGGATACTGTTCAAAAGGGGATTTAGTAGCGATTCGTCCCCTAGGACTACGGCTGTTTTTTGTAACTGTTGGGGGTTTTCATTCTCTATTTGATGTAGAATTTTACCCACATATTTGGTTTGGGCTATGTTTTTAGGGGTACCTATTATATGTATACTTTTAGATTGCGTGTAATGATTACTTGTGCCTTTTACCGAGTTTGAACTAAAATACTTCCAATTGGTTATGTGCTTTCTTAGAAAAAGTCCTGCATCATGTAATTTGTCCTTAAGAAAGTATTCGTCGAGGTCCCAAAAGATTTTAGATTTAGGGTCGGTTAGAATTTCCTGTATTATGTTACTTTCTGCCGTATTTAGTGCGTTAAACCCTATAAAAATATGGGCTCTACCTTCTTTCTGCAGATAATTTGGCATCATTTCAGATGCTTTTCTATATACAAGCCCCTGATGCCCTAATTGCTTTGCTAAAAGATTTGCATTGAATGTCTGGTAAATATCATGCAACTGATTCCAAAAGTGGAGGTAATTTTTCATCAGGGCAGTCTTATCTTCCCGAAGTGACCAATGATTCACTTCTTGAATTGCGGCCAATCCAGAAAATAGTTTTTTAGGGTCGATAAGATACCTATCTATCTCATTAATATCCTGCAGTAAAGTTTGCCCCCAGTTTAAATAGGATTCAAAGGCTTCCTTTTCATAAGTTCCAACTTGGAGATAGGCTTTATATAATTCGAATAGTTGTTGTGTTTGTGAAGCATAGGACAAACCAGCTATCTTTTCAATGAACCTTTCAATACTGTATATTTCCGGAGAAATTATGGTTTTACCTACTTTCCTAGAAAGTATCTTTTTTAAAAATGTACCTGCTCTTTTACTTGGAAGTACATAGATACATTTTTCTATCTCAACTTTTTCGTTGTATAGTTCTTCAATTACTTCTTCCAGAAAACTAACCATAGTTATAAAAATAAAAAAGCTCCGCATATTGCGGAGCTTTTTATGTATTAAAACACTTAATGTTTATTTGGGCTAACTTATTTTACTAAGTTAATTTCTACCCTTCTGTTTTGAGCTCTACCAGCAGCTGTATTGTTAGTTGCCATTGGCTTATCCTCACCGTATCCTATAGCTGATAATCTGAACTCCTCAATTCCTTTGTCTACTAAGAATTCTTTTACGGAAAGAGCTCTGGACTCAGAAAGACTTTGGTTCAATTTAGCACTACCAACACTGTCAGTGTGACCTTCAACTGTAAATTTAGCAGTTGGATACTCGTTCAAGATTTGGATTATATCCACCATTACTGAAGTAGACTCAGCCTTGATAGAAGACTTACCTGTATCGAACAAAATAGTTCTGGCGTAATCGTTCAATTGCTTTTGAACTTCCTCAGTTACTTCTGGACATCCAGCGTTTGCTACAGTACCAGCAACTTCTGGACACTGATCGTCTTTGTCAAGAACGCTATCGCCATCAGAATCTGGCCATGGACATCCTTTGTTTTCAGATGGACCTGCCTCGTTTGGACATTCATCGTCTTTATCCGCAACACCGTCACCATCAGCATCTGGACAACCAGCCAACGCTGCTAAGCCAGCCTCATTAGGACAAGCATCATCTTTATCGGCAACACCGTCACCATCAGCATCTGGACATCCGTTCATTTCTTTGGAACCAGCTTCATTAGGACAACTGTCTTTGCTATCCTCTATACCGTCACCATCAGCATCTGGACATCCGTTGAACGCCTCTAGACCAGCAACTTCTGGACAAGCATCGTCTTTGTCGTATATTCCATCGCCGTCAGTATCAGTACCTCCAAATTTGACAGAGATACCGGCCAAGTGTTGGAAATGTTTTACTCCGTAATCTTCGAAAGCATGTTTGTACGTTGATTGCAAAGTTAGACCAAGGTTTTCTGTAAACCAGAAATTAAGTCCCAAACCACCATTAACGGTACCGGCACCAATCTCATCAACCCAAGTATAACCTCCACCTACTTCAATAAAAGGTTGGATGACGGTTTCTTTCGTCAGGTTATATTTTATTGTACCATCTATAGCATAGTGAGATAGATCATCAACGCTAACATCACCTAGTTTGCTGATTTTGTTTAAGGAACCTCTAGCTCCAATAGAAAAACCATCACCAATACTTTTAGATACTCCTACATACGAAATAGAAGGAAGAATGTTCCAATGGTCGGTAACATTAAAGAATTCATTACCAAAAGAGCTTACGTCACCAGTTGGATATACATCGATGGCGTTTGCCCCGAACTGCACTTGCCAAGGATTATTCTCGTCTTGCGCTTGTATGTTGTTAAATCCTACTACAAGTAGGGCAACAACCAATAATTTGCTAAGATGTTTCATGTTCAAATTTTTAAGTTTAAGTGTTTATTAGCTGCAAATGTAAGTTGTTAAATATTATTAACAAAATCAATTTCTTGTTTTTTTAACTCATTTAATAGTATAAAACGCGCATTTAAACGATATTCAACTCCTTGCCTACTTTAATAAACGAATTAATTGCTGTATCCAGGTGTCCCTTTTCATGTGCAGCGGATAACTGCACCCTGATTCTGGCCTTTCCTTTTGGAACAACGGGATAGAAGAAGCCAATTACGTAAATGCCTTCTTTCAACAGTTTTTCCGCCATTTGTTGCGAAAGCTTTGCGTCATATAACATTACAGGAACAATTGCTGAATCCCCGTCTATAATGTCAAAGCCCGCCTTTTTCATGCCTAGTTTAAAATAATCGGTATTGGATTGAAGCTTATCCCGCAACGAGGTGTCATTGGCCAACATGTCGAACACCTTAATGGATGCACCTACAATGGCTGGTGCAAGGGAATTCGAAAAAAGATAGGGTCTGGAGCGCTGCCTTAAAATCTCAATGATTTCCTTTTTGCCGGTTGTGTATCCACCCATTGCCCCTCCCAAGGCCTTTCCTAGAGTGCCGGTTATGATATCGATTCTTCCCATTACATTTTTTTCCTCTAAGGTTCCAATCCCTTTTGGACCTATAAATCCGGCAGCGTGGCATTCGTCTATCATGACCATGGCATCATATGCATCGGCCAAATCACAAATTTTATCCAATGGGGCTACCAAACCGTCCATGGAAAACACACCATCGGTAACAATTATTTTAAAACGAGCTCCTTCTTGATTGGCTTTTTTTAACTGCGATTCAAGGTCTTCCATATCACTGTTGGCATATCTATATCTTTGGGCCTTGCACAATCTGACCCCGTCAATAATGGAGGCATGGTTTAAGGAATCTGATATGATGGCATCCTCGGGGCCCAAAAGTGGTTCAAACACCCCGCCATTGGCATCGAAGGCGGCAGCGTATAAAATGGTGTCTTCTGTCCCGTAGAATTCTGCTATCTTACGTTCGAGCTCCTTGTGAATATCCTGTGTACCACATATAAACCTCACGGATGACATTCCAAAGCCGTGGGTGTCCATAGTATCCTTGGCCGCTTGAATTACATCTGGATGGGATGAAAGTCCCAAATAATTATTGGCGCAAAAATTAATGACCTCCTCCCCAGTGGAAATTTTGATTACCGCGTCCTGCGGGGAAACTATAATTCGTTCCTTTTTATAAAGTCCGTCTTCTTTTATTTGTTTTAGTTCCTCCTCTAAATGTGCTTTTATTTTTCCGTACATATTAAATAAATTCTACAATTATATTCTCGTTAATATAAGCAATGATTTTATTTTTTACCCTGTATCCCATGTCTTGATATGCATTTGCATAGGATTCCAATTGTTCTTTGTATTTGGGACTTTTTTTCCCTGTCTTATAGTCAATGATACTGATACTATTTCCCATGAGGACAACGCGGTCCGGTATTAAGATGGACCCATTTGATAATAGTAGTTCTTTTTCATTATAGGCGATGATATCCTCCCCATAAAATTCGTTCAGATCCGGATGACCTATTAGTTTAATAAGTGTTTCACGTACGTATTCAAAGGAAGACCCACTTAAAACTCCTTTCTGCAAGGCCTTTTCCAAAGCAGCTCCCAAGTCTTTTTTGGAGTTAACATGCTGTAGGATATGATGGTATACATTTCCTTGTTCCAATGCGATTTCCCTTTCCGTATCCCAAAGCATTCCGGCCTTGGTATTTATTTTGAAGGAATCCCTATCTTTGTAGGAATAAAGATAGGGAACCGTATTGGTATTACCTTCCCTAATTTGACGCCTTTTGGGCGGGTTCATTTTTCCAAATTCGTACTCAAGTACATCCTGGTTCCAAAGACCTTTATCCATCAGATATTTAATAAATAGTCCGGAATAGTACTCGGGTTTATAATCCCCATCTTTCTTTAAGTCTTGACAGCTGATGATGTAGAGGGCGTTTACCCCTCTTGTCAGGGCCACATATAATAGGTTCAAAGCATCCAATTGAAGCCTTTGGTGCTCTTGCTCAAAGAGTCTGGCCCCAATTTCCCCGTAGTTTTTGACTTCCTGCTTTTTGCTGATCAACAATTCATCAAACCCTAGAAATAGTTCAGGATTAACCGGCATCCAAAGTTTTGGGTCTATTTCCTCATATATGTTGGTGTTTGCATAGGGAAAAATGACCACTGGAAATTCCAACCCCTTGGATTTATGGATGGTCATGACCTGCACTGCCCTGGAATCCTCAGGTGCGCCAATACTTAAGGTATTTGATTTAAGTTCCCAATTGTTCAATAAGGATTGGGCATCCGTGCCGTATTGCTGTTCCATATCGAAAACAAAATCCATGAAAGACATAAGATGTGCATCAGATTCTTTCGCCAAATCAAAAACCTTAATGGCGTGTTCCATGGAATCCAACAGTGACCGACCTTTGATCTTTTCGATATCAAACGTATACTCGGTACTTAAAAACTGTGGTAGGTCGTTTAAGTGAAAACGGATAAAGTCATGCTTGTTCTCTTCTGAACCGGACAAATAATCCAGAATCCCATAATTGGTTGCTGGGTCATCTGATATTAACATAAACCTGACCAATGAAATCAAAAACTGAACTTTAGGGCTGGTGGAGAGTAATAAGGAATCCGAAGATATGACCGGAACCTCTTTGTCCATTAAAAAATTTGTAAGGGCCACACCATGTTTCTTTTTCCGAACCAAGATGCAGATATCCCCATATAGGAATCCCGCTTTTAACGAGTTTTCGATGGCTTGCAGAACCTTTTCACCATAGGCTGTGTCCATCTCCTCCTGTAAAAAACTTAGTTTGACGTATCCACCTGATTTATTGTTCGTTTCCTGTTGATTCCCTGCCTTAAAAAATGCTTGATACGTTGGATTATCCAAAAGACCGCCAACGTTCTGGAAAAATTCATTGTTGAACCTGATGATTTCGTCTTGACTCCGATAATTTTTAGGCAATTGGTGGGTTTCCCCTTCAATTGAAAAGGGATTGTTCTTTTTTGTTGCCAGATCCAAAAATTGCTCAGCGTGACCACCACGCCAGCGATATATGGCCTGCTTGGCGTCCCCCACCAAGAACAAGGAGCCTGACCTTCCCTGGTCATCCGTACCTTCCAGGGCATTTGCTATTAAGGGAATCAAATTGTTCCACTGCATTTCAGAAGTGTCCTGAAATTCGTCTATAAAATAGTGTTTGTATTTCTCGCCCAATCGCTCATAAATGAACGGGGCAGGTTGATTCTTAATTTCCTTTGAAATGATTTGGTTAAATTCTGAAATGGAAAGTTGGTCCTTCTCGGTTTGAATTTGCTTTAACTCCTGTTCAATAGTGTTTAAAAGCGTTAGGGGAACAAGGTTGACGTAAATATTGGCCAGAAAACCTCTTTGAAAGATATTTTCTTTAATATTCAAGAATTTCTGTAAAATGGTTTTTGCAAATTCTTCCGATGGATTCCCCAAACCGACTTTTAATATTTTGCCTTCTATCAAATTTTCCTCCAATTTATTGTTGTAAAGGACATTGGGACTAAGGATCCCGTCCAGAATTTTTCTAAAATGGTTAGGAAGTGTTTGTCTTGGAAAATTGGATTCTTCAATTCCACTAGCGCTTATAAAGGAAAGCGTGTCTTTAGCAATACGTCGAATTTCTTTTTCACTGATTGAAATGAGCGATTGGATGTGGTTTTGTAATGAAATAAAATCGGACAGTTTCTTTTCTTTAAATCGTTGAAGGTGATAGGTGTTGGTTTCGTCTTTTAGGAGTTTTCCAATTTTCAACAGGTCATATCCAATGTCCCAACTTTTATCCTCGTCTATTTTTTCCATGGCAAAATCCATTAGGATTTTGGTGAGTTCCGGGTCTTCACCGGCTTTTGACAAAACGCGGGCAACCGCTTCGGAAAGCAACAAGTCCATATCAAGGACCACTTCAAAATTCTGGGATAGTTTTAGGTCTTTGGCAAAAGTCCTAATAACCCTGTGCGTAAACTTATCAATGGTTGAAACATCAAAAAAAGCATAATTATGAAGTATTTCCTTTAAACGGAGCTTAGATAAATCCCTCAAAGCTTCCATACTTAAATCCAGATCTTCCTTAAGTTCAAGAAAGAGCGGGGGCGCATTATCCAATAAACTGACCCTGGAGAAGGAATCAAGGCTGTCCAGAATTCTATATTTCATTTCGTTTACCGCCTTATTGGTAAACGTAATGGCCAAAATTCTTTTAAAACTATAGGGGCTGGAAAGAACAATTTTAAGATAGGCCTTTGAGAGCGCATAGGTCTTACCAGAACCTGCAGAGGCATTGTATATCCTAAACGTACTTTTTTGCACCTATTTTTATCCGCAAAATAAGGATAATGAAACAGTTCTTAACAAATAATTGGGTTAATATAAATGTTAAAATCCTTAAATTTGGGATATTAATATTAATCTTAAAAACAAATAAATTATGGCTTTTCAATTACCGAATTTGCCCTATGCATATGATGCCCTGGAACCTCATATAGATGCTAGGACAATGGAAATACATCATACCAAACATCATAATGGGTATACTTCAAAGCTAAATGCAGCAATTGAAGGAACAGACCTGGATGGCAAATCAATCGAGGATATTTTATCCAATCTGGATATGAACAATATGGGAGTCCGCAATAATGGAGGAGGTTTTTTTAACCACTCTTTATTTTGGACTATACTTTCCCCAAACGGAGGGGGAAAACCTTCTGGAGATTTAGCAAAAGCAATTGATGGTGCTTTTGGTTCCTTTGAAGGTTTTAAAGATAAATTCAGTGATGCGGCGGGATCTAGATTTGGATCTGGTTGGGCCTGGCTATGTGTCCATAAAGGTGGTAAAGTGGAAATTTGTTCCACACCTAATCAGGATACACCCATAATGCCCGGTGTAGGTTGTGGGGGGTATCCTATTTTGGGATTGGATGTGTGGGAACATGCATATTACCTAAACTACCAAAACAAACGTCCGGATTATATCAATGCATTTTTCAATATCATCAATTGGGGCGAGGTTTCAAAATTGTACGAAGCCAATAAATAGTCTCAAAAGAATACAGAAGTTAAATCAAGAACCACTTATAGAGAGATCTGTAAGTGGTTTTTTTGTGCATATAATAGAAAAGGGCGGAGAAACCTCCACCCTTTTCGTCCCAAATCTTACCATAAACTTAACCTACTTATGCTATGGCAAGACTAAATTACTGGTATTGTGGGAAATAAAAAAAGAAATGTTAAAAAATTTTCTTTTCTCCTTACTAGAGACCTGATTTCTTGAACGGTATGTAATTGATATGCGGTCAAAATAAAAAAGGCGGAGCATAGCTCCACCTTTTTTCCCCAAATCTTACCATGAACTTAACCTACTTATGCTATGGTCCTCCAAAGATATATCTAAAGAAGGTCCAAATAAAAAGGAATTGGTTGAACGGCCTAAACCTTAGTTGAAATGCCAAAGTTGTATTATTATCCTACAGCAAGGGAAAGTCGGATAATTTGTAAATGGCAGGAAATAAAAAAGGTGGAGAGTCCTCCACCTTTTTTGCCCCAAATCTTACCATGAACTTAACCTACTTATGCTATGGCAAGCTTAAAAGTAAGGTTAGTGCTACCTGAACAATCATTACATCGATGAAATACATCTTTTGTCGATGAAACGCATAGTTATTAGGTTGAAAGAATCTTTTCCATCAATAAGCCCTTTCGTTCTTTCCCTCGAAAAAATTTATAAAAGCTCTATTGACGACCCTATTACCTCCCGGTGTTGGATAGTTGCCGGTGAAATACCAATCACCCAAATTTTTAGGACAGGCTTGGTGAAGACTGCCAATACCTTGATAGATTATTTGAACTTCTGCTTTAATATCACTGGGGCTTAACAGTTCACCAATCTTCTTGGAAATCTGGTCCGCGCTAAAGGGAGCATAAATTTCCTTTACATAATTGATAATATCCTTGTCCCTTGTTGTAACCTGTTCGACACATTTTTTATAGACATCCTCTATAATTTGCCATGTGTTGTTTTCTTCATGAAGTGCCAAAGCCGCCCTAAAGGCTATAAAGTCTTCAAGTTTGGCCATATCGATCCCATAACAGTCCGGGTATCTAATCTGTGGTGCCGAAGAAACCACAATTATTTTTTTAGGTAAAAGCCTATCAAGGATTTTTAGGATACTTTTCTTTAAAGTTGTACCTCTAACGATACTATCGTCTATAATCACCAAATTATCGCCCTGTTTGACGGACCCATAGGAGATATCATATACATGGGCCACTAAATCATCCCTACTGTCATCCTGTGTAATGAAGGTTCTAAGTTTGGCATCCTTAATGGCAACTTTTTCAATTCTGGGCCTTACCTCTAGAATTTCATGTAACTCTTCACTTGTAATATTGGCACCTATGGAAAGAATCTGTTCTTCTTTTTTCTTGTTAAGATAATTTTGGGCTTCTTTGACCATGCCAAAGAAAGATGTTTCCGCTGTGTTAGGGATATAGGAGAAAACGGTATTTTTAAGATCATGGTCTATGGCCTTAAGAATTTGTGGAAACACCAATTTTCCCAGCATTTTTCGCTCTTGGTAAATTTCTTTGTCACTTCCCCTGGAGAAATAAATACGTTCAAAGGAACAAGCCTTGCGCTCCCTAGGCTCCAAAATTTGCTTAATTCTAGTAGTACCGTTCTTTTTTACAATAATGGCGTTTCCAGGTTCCAATTCCATTACTTCCTCAAAAGGAACATTAAAAACCGTTTGAATGGCCGGTCTTTCCGAAGCAACCACAACTATTTCATCATCCTTATAGTAATAAGCGGGTCTTATACCGGCGGGATCTCTTAATACAAATGCATCTCCATGTCCCAGTAGTCCGGCCATGGCAAAGCCGCCATCAAAATTCTTGGCCGCCCGTTTCAATATTTTTGAGACTTTTAATCTTTCAGCTATAATAGGCGATGCCTCCTGCTTATTGAAGCCTTCCTTTTTGATCTGCTTATAAAGTTTGGCAACGGCGTCGTCCAAGAAGTGACCTATTTTTTCCATTACGGTCACCGTATCGGCCATTTCCTTTGGGTGCTGTCCCAATTGAACCAAATTATCGAATAGCTCGTGAACATTGGTAAGGTTAAAATTACCAGCCACGATGAGGTTCCTGTGCATCCAGTTATTTTGCCTTAAGAATGGATGGACACTTTCTATACTATTTTTCCCAAATGTTCCATAACGGACATGACCCAACAACAACTCCCCTATATATGGAATGTTATTTTTTTGAAGCCTCACGTCATTCTCATACTCCGGATGGTCCTTAAGCTCCTTATTGATCCTTTCATTGATTTGGGCAAAAATATCCTGTATAGGCTGTTGCTGGCAGGAACGAACTCTGCTCATATACCGTTGCCCTGCCTCTACATCCAACTTAATGCTCGCAAAACCGGCACCATCCTGGCCTCGGTTATGTTGCTTTTCCATCATGAGGTACATTTTGTTTACCCCATAAAAGGCCGAGCCATATTTTTCCTTATAATATTCAAGAGGCTTGAGCAGTCTGATTACCGATATGCCACACTCGTGTTTTATTGCGTCACTCATTGGTGTACATATTAAAAAAACCCCAAGAGTGGGGCCGAGGATTATTGTAATTCAATTTCAAACTGTGTAAGTGCTTTAAACTGATGTAACCTACTATTGATCTCATCCCTACCGAGGTCCAACATCCGTTCTGTTCCAAATTTTTCTACGGAGAACGATGCGAGGTTCGAGCCATGTATGACGGCTTTTTTCAAATTATCAAAGGAAACATCCTCCGAAGCTGCCAAATAGCCAGAAAAGCCTCCGGCAAAGGTGTCGCCGGCTCCTGTGGGGTCAAAAACATCCTCCAAGGGCAGGGCCGGGGCAAAAAACACTTGTTCCTCATGAAAAAGGAGTGCTCCATGTTCGCCCTTTTTAATGACAACGTAGTCGGGACCCATTTGAAAAATCTTCTGGGCTGCCTTTACCAAGGAATATTCCCCGGTTAATTGCCTAGCTTCCTCATCGTTAATTGTTAGAACGTCTATTTTTTTAACAACCTCTGTCAACTCGGGCAAAGTATGGTCCATCCAAAAATTCATCGTATCCAATATGATGATCTTTGGTCGTTTTTCCATTTGATCAATTACACTCATCTGGATATTTGGGTGCAAATTTCCCAGCATAACAACATCTGAGTCCTTATAATTATTTGGTACCAAAGGCTTGAAATCGGCCAACACATTTAGCTCGGTGACCAAAGTATCCCTAGAATTAAGGTCGTTGTGATATTTGCCCTTCCAAAAAAAAGTTTTACCTCCTTTGACTACCTCAAGAGCGGAAATGTCGATGTTCCTATCCTCTAACAGATCTAGGTATGCTTTGGGAAAGTCTTCACCTACTACTGAAACGATGGCGGCATCAACGTCAAACTGTGAAGCTGCCAAACCTATAAAAGTAGCGGCTCCCCCCAAAATTTTGTCCGTTTTGCCAAAAGGGGTTTCAATGGCATCGAATGCTACCGTTCCTACAATTAAAAGCTTGCCCATACCGTGGTTGAAAATGAAGTTGCAAATATAATGATTTGCCAAGGGAATTGTAGTTGATAGACCGGTACAATTTTGAATAGTTATCAAAAATTACTTTCTACCAAAATCAGCGGGAATTTCTCCCCAAGCCTTGGTTTCCCATTTTACAATGGGGGTATTGTACGAATTTGTTTCAAGCCATTTTTCCGCCCTACTGATAAGGTCAAACAATGCCTTATTCTTTGGGTTTTCGGGTAAATTGGTGTTACATTTTTTCTTTCGAACCCAACTTATCGCCGTGCGGGAATCCGTGTAAATTATTCGATCACTATTTCGGTCCTTAAGAAATGCAAGGCCATGTACAATGGCCAAAAACTCTCCAATATTATTCGTTCCTTGCTCAAAGGGGCCTTGTTTGAATAATTTTTTCTTGGTTTTAGTATCCACACCTTGGTACTCCATAATACCTGGGTTTCCGCTGGAAGCTGCATCCACGGAAATGGAATGATAGTTGGGTTGGCCTATTTTTAAAAGTGCTTCGGGGGAAAGCTGGGATTCGCCCTTTTTCTTTCCTTTATATTCTTCATAGTTTCCGTTATAGGCTTTTTTTGCAAGCTGGAACGTGGCAAATGATTTGTACTCCGCTCCTTTTACTCCGTCTATAGCGGCCTTACAATCTTCCCATGTCTCATAAATGCCAGGTCTTTTACCCTTCCAAACCACATAGAACTTTTTCTTTTTTCCCATTAGGACAATAGGTCTTCAATTACTTTTGGAAAATGTTCATACTCCAATTGGTGCACTTTTCTTGCGATATCTTCTGCCGAATCGCTTTCAGAAACATTGGTCTTAACTTGTTGTATAACCCCACCTTCATCATAATTGGCATTTACATAATGAATTGTAATGCCCGTTTCCGTTTCTTTATTTTCCTTGACCGCATTATGTACGTTCATGCCATACATTCCTTTCCCCCCGTATTTTGGCAATAGGGCTGGGTGAATGTTGACAACCTTATTGGGAAATGCATCGATGATGTTTTCTGGAATTTTCCATAGAAAGCCCGCTAAAACAATCAAGTCCGGATCAAAACTCCTTAGGATGTTCAAAACACAATCACTTTTTACAAAGGCATGTTTATTGAAAAAAAGCGCGTCAATATCCAGTCGGTTACATCGATCCAGAACATGGGCATCCCGTTTATTGGTCAGAACGGCCTTTATGCCAATAGTAGGGTGCTCGCCAAAGTAATTGGCAATATTTTCAACATTGGTGCCGGATCCTGATGCAAAAAGCACAATTTGTTTAGATTTCAAAGGACAGAAAGGTTTGGTTTACATAAAGGCCGTGCCTAATAACTCAGGCAAAAGAAAACAGAAATTAAATAAACGGCAAAGATTTGTTTTAAAACAACGATGAAAATACGGATAACTAGATGAATTTTTCTGTTATGAAATTCCTGCGCATGAATTTTATTTTCTTAAATTACCTTACATTTTAACGACAATTAGTGTTATTAAACCAAAGTTTTTTATTTTTGCCTTCAATTTAAATTTTTAAAACCAATATTATTATGTCAGACATTGCATCAAGAGTTAAAGCTATCATTGTTGATAAATTAGGAGTTGACGAAAACGAAGTGGTATCAGAGGCTAGCTTTACCAACGATTTAGGGGCAGATTCATTGGATACTGTTGAGTTGATTATGGAGTTCGAAAAAGAATTCGATATTCAAATCCCTGATGACCAAGCTGAGAATATCGCAACAGTTGGCCAAGCCATTAGCTATATAGAAGAAGCAAAGTAATTTGATGATTTCTTAAACAGATTTTAAATTATCCATGTGGTAAACGCTCCGCATGGATAATTTTTTTTAATTTACCTTCGGTTTATTTCTAAACTAAAAATAAGTTCAATGCAATTAAAGCGAGTTGTAGTTACCGGATTGGGTGCACTTACCCCAATAGGTAACAATATTGAGGAGTATTGGAACGGTCTTGTAAATGGTAAAAGTGGATCCGCCCCTATAACATACTATGATACTGAAAAATTTAAGGTAAAATTCGCCTGCGAACTAAAAAATTATAATACAGAGGATTATTTCGACCGAAAGGAAGGTCGCAAGCTCGATAGGTTTGCACAATATGCATTAATATCGTCGGATGAGGCCATTAAAGATTCCAAGCTGGACTTGGATAAACTGGATAAGTTTAGGGTAGGAGTTATTTGGGGCGCAGGGATTGGTGGCCTTGAAACGTTCCAAAATGAAGTAATGAATTTTGCCTTAGGAGATGGAACTCCAAGGTTTAATCCGTTCTTTATTCCAAAAATGATTGCGGACATTGCCCCTGGTCATATTTCCATCAAACATGGTTTCATGGGGCCCAATTATACCACGGTTTCAGCATGTGCATCTTCTGCGAACGCCTTGATAGACGCGCTTAACTATATCCGTTTGGGTCATTGCGATGTAATCGTATCCGGTGGCAGTGAGGCGGCGGTTACCATTGCCGGCATGGGTGGGTTTGGTGCCATGCACGCATTGTCTACCCGTAATGAAAGTCCGGAAACAGCCTCAAGACCGTTTGATGCAACTAGGGATGGTTTTGTACTTGGTGAAGGGGCGGGCGCTTTGATTCTTGAGGAGTATGAGCATGCGAAGGCAAGAGGAGCTAAAATATACGCTGAGGTAGCTGGCGGTGGTCTTTCCAGTGATGCTTACCATATGACCGCACCGCATCCTGATGGCATTGGTGTTGTTAGGGTAATGGAAAATTGCTTGCGGGATGCAGGAATGGGTATAGAAGAGGTAGATACCATCAATACCCATGGTACTTCTACACCTTTGGGAGACGTTGCTGAATTAAAGGCTATTTCAGAGGTATTTGGAGAGCATGCCAAGAATATAAACATCAACTCTACCAAATCCATGACCGGACATCTTTTGGGTGCAGCAGGGGCGATAGAGGCCATTGCTTCAATTTTGGCCATGGAGCATGGAATAGTACCACCTACCATAAATCATACAACGGTAGATGAAAACATAGACCCTAGTTTAAACTTGACTCTCAACAAGGCCCAAAAAAGGGATGTAAGGGTGGCCATGAGCAATACCTTTGGTTTTGGCGGGCATAACGCTTGTGTGGTCTTTAAAAAAATAGATTAAAAACTATATGACCTTTCCTAAAAATATTTTCAATTCCCATTCTAAACAGGATGGGGATTTTTTTTTAGGTTTAAAAAGGATATTGGGTTTTGCGCCCAAGCGTTTGGATTACTATAAAAAGGCCTTTCTACACAGGTCCATGAACCAAAAGGACGGGAATGGAAATCCAATGAATTACGAACGATTGGAGTTCTTGGGCGATTCTATGTTGGGAACAATTATTTCCAAACATTTGTATAACGAAGTTCCCGAGGGTGATGAAGGATATCTTACAAAAATGAGGTCCAAAATAGTAAGTAGGGAGCACCTCAATGAACTGGGTAAGGACTTGGAATTGATTAGGTACGTAGAAAGCAGGATTCCAAAATCCCACTTTGGCGAAAATATCCACGGGAATGTTTTCGAGGCACTGGTAGGGGCTATTTATCTAGATAGGGGTTATAAATATTGTGAAAAATTCATAAAGAAAAGGGTCATAGAGCCCTATGTGGATATAGAGCAGTTGGAAGGTAAAGTCATTAGCTATAAAAGTCTAATCATTGAATGGTGCCAAAAGCAAAAGAAATCCTTTAATTTTAATGTGTACGATGACACTGGAAACGATTCGTTAAAGCACTTTGCAGTAAAGCTTTCCATAGACAATAATGTAGTGGCAAAAGCGAGGGCCACCTCCAAAAAGAAGGCCGAGGAAAGAGCTTCCAAAAGGGCTTTTTTTGCCCTTCAGGATAAAATGAGGTAGAAACGTTATAATTGCAACAAAACGCTAACGTTTTCGTAACTATAACCCCATCTTAAACTTATTTGCCTGTTAGGCTTTATACTTTAATAGTTCTATATTTACCGTTTTGAGCGCATATGTCGGCAGTATATAAAATAAAAGATGATTATTTTGATGATTCCTTTCTTTTAGTCGCATTGCATAGCAGCTTAGAGGATTATGCCATTGCCTATGGTTTAAATAGTGTCTTAAGGGCAAAGTTTAAAAGGAGCCGAGCCGATTTCGATTTATCGGATAGCAGATCCTTCCCCTACTACGAGTGGGAAGACGAATATAATTATAGGTATTGGGTTCTGATTTCCAACCATAGCTCAAAACAGGAATTGGTGAACAACAATGATTTATTTCAATATGAAACAACCTATTCCAGACCTCGTTTAATTCCTGAACTTAAGGAGGTGGATTATTTCCTAAAAATCGAAGAGGATGAGGAGACGATGGACGCAGATACGATAATAAAAACCCTTTTGGGCAACCCTAAAATTATGGCGGCCTACGAGGTAGATGTGAACAAACTAAAATCTAGAAACAATTTAATTTTTTAATAATGTCAACCAACAAAAAGACAAAAATCGTAGCAACTTTAGGCCCCGCTACAAGCAAGAAAGATGTGCTAAGGAGCATGATGCTGGCAGGAGTGGATGTCTTTAGGATAAATTTTTCCCACGCAGATTATAATGATGTAAAGGAACGTGTAGATCTTATACGCGAGTTAAACGAGGAGTTGGAAACCAATACGGCCATTTTGGCCGATTTGCAAGGCCCCAAGCTTAGGGTTGGGGTAATGTCCGGCGAAGTTGTAGTGAGCCCAGGGGACGAACTTACCTTTGTGACCGGGGAGCCTTTTGAGGGTACCGCTGAAAGGGTATATATGAATTACAAAGAATTCCCTAGAGACGTTAAACCGGGAGAACGTATCCTTTTGGATGACGGTAAATTAATTTTTGAGGTCGTTTCCACGAACGGGGAGTCTGAGGTCAAGGCCAAGGTAATTCAAGGAGGACCATTAAAGTCCAAAAAGGGCGTAAACCTTCCAAACACGAATATTTCACTACCGGCCCTTACAAAAAAGGATATCAAGGATGCTGAATTTGCCATAGCGCTTGAGGTGGATTGGATTGCCTTATCCTTCGTAAGGTTTAGCCAGGATTTGATTGACCTACAAAATATTATAAAGCAGCATTCCCAACATAAGATTCCAATTATCGCCAAAATAGAAAAGCCGGAAGCCGTTGAGAATATCGATAAAATTGTTGCCTACTGTGATGGTCTTATGGTAGCTAGGGGAGACTTGGGGGTTGAAGTTCCTGCCCAAGAGGTTCCATTAATCCAAAAGAAATTGGTTCTTAGAGCCAAAAAAGCACGAATTCCGGTAATTATCGCTACCCAGATGATGGAAACCATGATTACGAGCCTTACCCCTACCAGAGCGGAAGTAAATGACGTTGCCAACTCTGTTATGGACGGTGCGGATGCCGTAATGCTATCCGGTGAGACTTCCGTTGGAAACTATCCGGTACAGGTAATCGAAAAAATGGCCAGTATTCTAAGAAGCGTTGAATCATCGGAACTGATAAAAGTACCACACGAACCACCGCACGTAAGGACCAATCGGTACATCACAAAGTCTATATGCTATCATGCCGCTTTAATGGCCAATGAAATTAAGGCCAAGGCCATATCTACATTGACCAATAGCGGTTACACCGCATTTCAAATTTCGGCATGGAGGCCTAGTGCCCATATCTTGGTGTTCACTTCCAATAAACGAATCCTTACTCAATTGAATTTATTATGGGGCGTAAAGGCGTTTTATTATGATAAATTTGTTTCCACGGACCAAACGATCGAGGATGTGAACGGTATCGCTTGCAAAAAAGGTTATTTGGAGGTGGGCGACATGTTGGTAAGTTTGGCGGCCATGCCCATAAAGGCAAAGGGTATGGTAAACACGTTAAGGGTTACTGAAATTGAAACCTGTAATTTTTAAGTAACAATAAAATAATACCGTTTCATAGACCTGATGAATTCATCAGGTCTTTTTTTTCTTTTATAGGTATTTCATGTTCCGATAGAATAATTATCCTCTTGACACAATCTTCGGAGCATTGTTGAATTTGTATCGACCCTTAACTTTAGTTCTTTTTTATGAATTGATATAGGTGCCTTAATCACAAGGTTGACTAGCTTCGCAGACCTAAAGTAAACTGATTTTGATACTTGATTTTCTTTTGGCAATGTTGTGGAGTTTTTCCCCTTTTGGAGAGGCCAAGGTAGGGATACCTTACGGTGTGCTTAAAGGGTTGGACATCTACGCCGTATTTATTTTTTGCTTTTTGGCGAATGTGCTTGTTTTTCCCATGATGATGTTTTTTTTAGATAAAATCAATGTGTATTTTACACGTTGGCGCTTTTATAAAAAATCCGCTTTATTCGTTGCAAGAAGGGCAAAAATGGGTTCTGGCGATAAAATCAAGAAATTTGGTTTTTTTGGGTTGATGTTCTTCGTAATGATACCACTCCCGGGTACTGGTGTTTATGCAGGTAGCATAGCTGCTTATCTATTCAAAATTGAGCGGCAAAAGGCTTTTTGGGCGAATACTATTGGTATCTTTTTCTCCTCGGTCATTGTATGGCTGGCTACCCTTGCCTCCATGCAAGTAATTTAGATAGACCCTTTAAAGGAAAACTAAAAATCAAACTTGAGCTGATAGGAAACGGTCTCATTCTCTTTTTTAGGCCGCTCCTTTTTTTCCGTGTTCAAATTGGCTAATGAAATCCCTAAAAGCCGAACAGAGTTCTGTAACTTTTCTTGGTACAACAACTCTTTTGCCGTTTCCAAGATGAGTTTTTGGTCCGAAATAAAATAGGAGAGGGTCTTGCTTCTCGTGTTCAAGGTAAAGTCACTGTACTTTATCTTTAAGGTTACCGTTTTACCCGCTATTTTGGATTTTTGAAGACGTTTCTCCAATTCGTTGGCAATATGTTCCAAACGTTCCAACATAAAAATTTCACTGCTTAAATTTTCGTTGAACGTACGTTCCGCCCCAACGGATTTGGGTATTCTTTGGGGTTTCACCGGACTGTTATGTATGCCCCTGACCACATTATAGTAATAGCTTCCGCTCTTTCCAAAATGCTCTTCCAAAAACGCCTCGGATTTTGTTTTTAGGTCTTTTCCCGTGAAAATTCCCAAACGGTACATCTTATCGGCAGTTACCTTCCCAACCCCGTAAAATTTGCGTATTTCC
This sequence comes from Maribacter sp. 4G9, assembly GCF_002742265.1. Lineage (GTDB taxonomy): Bacteria > Bacteroidota > Bacteroidia > Flavobacteriales > Flavobacteriaceae > Maribacter. The sequence continues at coordinate 47,771 of NZ_MDGL01000007.1, read as the reverse complement.
AGATTCTCCAAAAACGTATGAACTTCTTCTGGGTTCACCGTCTTCTGACCATTAGGCTTGTTCACATCACTGGCCACTTTGGCGATGAACTTGTTTATGGAAATACCTGCGGAGGCATTGAGACCGGTTTCTTGTAAAATTCTGTGCCTAATTTCTTTTGCAATGAGCGTTGCCGAAGGATTTCCTTTCTTGTTTATGGTAACGTCCAAATAGGCCTCGTCCAGCGATAAAGGCTCCACTAAATCTGTATAGTCATAAAAAATAGAACGGATCTGTTTGGAAATTTCCTTATAACGATCAAAACGGGCTTTTACAAAAATAAGTTCAGGGCAGTTCCGTTTGGCCAAAACACTGCTCATGGCACTTCTAACCCCAAATTTCCTCGCTTCATAGCTAGCTGCGGATACGACCCCCCTTTCAGAACTACCTCCTACGGCAATCGGTTTGCCCCTTAGTTCTGGGTTGTCCAATTGTTCAACGGATGCATAGAAAGCATCCATATCCACATGGATGATTTTTCGTAATGGAAATTCATTGGACATCCTGTAAAATTAAGGTATATTTAATTTGATGGAGGGGCACAAAAAATCGGCTATAATTCTTGGGGCCACAGGGCTTACCGGAAGCGCGCTTTTACAGGTACTTTTGGAAGATGATCGATACGGAACTTTAAAATTGTTTTCAAGAAGACCTTTGAATATCTCCGCGGATAAAATAGAGGAACATCTTGGGGATGTGCTGGATTTGGAGCGTTTTAAACCTGTATTTAAGGCCGATGAGGTATTTTGCTGTATTGGTACCACCAAATCAAAAACACCCGATAGGGAACTATATCGAAAAATAGATTTTGGAATCCCTGTAGAAGCAGCTCGAATGTGCAAAGCCAATGGCATTGATACCTTTATCGTTATTTCAGCAATGGGGGCAGACCCAAATAGTACTTTTTTTTACAATAAGATAAAGGGAGAAATGGAGGAGGCCGTCCTAGATATAGATGTACCCAAAACCCATATCTTGCAGCCTTCATTAATTTCCGGGCAAAGGAAGGAAAAACGGGTAGGGGAATGGTTGGCCAAGAAACTGTTCAAGGTATTTGAGGTACTGTTCATTGGCGCATTAAGAAAATATAGGTCCGTACATCCATCGGAAATAGCAAAATGCATGCTTCTGTTGGCCAATAGGGAACAGGAGAGTGGAAGGATAACTTCCGATGAAATTAAAAATTTGGCAAAAGGTGATTGAAATAGAAAGAAAGTTTCTTGTAAAATCCATGAATTTTGTTGGTGTAGCGGTTTCCAAGATTAGGATTGTTCAGGGTTTTTTAAACACCCATCCAGAAAGGACCGTTAGAATCAGGATCAAGGGAGAAAAAGGTTTTATGACGGTAAAAGGTAAATCGAACGATTCCGGTACTACTCGTTTTGAGTGGGAAACGGAGATTGGATTGAAGGATGCCGAAAAGTTGCTTGAACTTTGTGAAAAAGGAATTATTGACAAGACAAGGTATTTGGTATCCTTTCACGATCATAGTTTTGAGGTGGACATATTCGGGGGGGAGAACAAGGGGCTGATTTTGGCCGAAATTGAACTGTCAAACGAAAATGAAATCTTTCAAAAACCGGATTGGCTTGGCGAGGAAGTTACCGGGGATATAAAATACTACAATTCACAATTAAGCAAACAACCCTTTAATACCTGGTAATATGAAAATGATTTTACCTTTATTTCTTACCATGCTTGTCTCTTGCGGGAATCCAAAATTGGATAGGGAAATACACTCCAAAATTATTGAACCGAGCAAAACCAGGGCAGAAATTAAGAAAGAACTGATCGATAAGGGCTACGAAGTCTTTGATTATATAGATGCGGAAACCAAAGATACGGTGTTGATGCAGCAATACTTCATTGCATTTTTAAAATCGGGGCCCAATAGAAGTCAGTCAAAGAAGGAGGCTGATAGTCTCCAATCCCTACATTTAGGACATTTAGGGCGTATGTATGAATTGGGCTATGCAGATATTTCAGGACCGTTTGGGGATGATGGGGAAATTAGGGGCATTACCATCTATAACACGCCAACCATTGAAATGGCAGATAGTCTTGCTCACATGGACCCTATGGTCAATGCGGGTAGATTGGTCATAGAAATACACCCATGGTGGGCGGCCAAGGGATTTCACTTAAGATAGCATCCTTTGTCTAGCTTAAAAATTCCATTGATTACTAGAATCAGGTTGTTTCCGTTCTGGTGGTTTTGTAAATGACCCAACCAGCTTTCTGCCTACCTTCTTTTTCCCGTGATTTAAATACAACTTTGAATAAATATGGTATGGTGCCCACAAAAGAAAAAATCATACCTAAGACCAATACGGAATATCCATTGGAAAAAAGATTTCCGCTGGATAAAATACCCAATATGAGTATCGTTGATAAAGGAAACGACAAGGCAAGGATATTCACTCCAAAAGTAGCATTGAAGGTCTTTTGTTTCTTCTTAATGTCAATTTCTTGAGAGCCTACCACTGCAATATGCGAAAATGGCCAGAAACTACAGGCACTTAGCCCAAATGAAAGCAGTACAAGTATATCTTGTTGTACCGTAATATTTGCAACTAGGATAAATGCTCCTGAAAGGACACTTACAAATCCAGCCCTCAAAAAAAGCAATGAGAAAATTTTATAAATCTGCTGTTTCTTTATTTTCATGGCCAAGCCGATAAACAAAAGAACAAGGGGCGTCATTATGACGCTGAGTCGCGTAAGCGTATCACTAATGATAAATGGCAACGACTCCATTTTAAAACCAAAAAATACCAAAATCAAGGCAATGACTATAAAGATATTTACGGGTTCGGAGATCATTGCCATTGTCAAGGACTTTAATTTTGATGCCCTGGATTGGTCTGTTATAGCCCGTTTGACATAGTACCAATTCATGGCTACGAGGTAAAGGATTATTAAAACAAAAATTTTATTGCCCAAGTCTGCCATGGCCGCCTTTGCCAAGTACGCTTCGCCCAAAAACTCCAAAACAAAAGGGAAACAGGATAGACCCGGTGCCAAAGAAGGCACCAATAATCTTGCCGTACGATATTCCGGGGAATTCTTTTTAATTCCGGTTAAGGGCATTACATAGGGAAACAAAACAAATAGGAGAATGTTCAGTCCCAATGCCAAAAATGGTAGGGAAAGCAATTCCGCATCCAATTGTACACCCAACAAGGCTATAAAAATAGTGGCGGGCAAAGCAAGATTTAAAATTATTTTCTTGATACCTGTCAACTCCTCCTTTGATCCAAATTTGAATTTAAGAAGAAGACCTATACCAATAAACAACAAAAAGGTAAATGTTTTTTGTAATGTATAATCCATAATATTATGCCAAAACGTCTGTAAGCGCAGCCGTGAATATTTTCATTTCATCCATGGTGCCCATACTCACCCTGCACCAATTTTTTCCCATAAATTCAAAGGCCCGGACGCCCACTTGTTTTTCAAGCATCTTATCCAAGAACAATTTTCCGTCCATTTCTATTGGAAAAATGATGAAGCTTGTTGAGGATGGAACGTAGTCGTACCCTAATTTGGAAAGGCTTTTGTAAACGTATTCCCTGGCGGCCGCATTTTTTTCCCTTGATGAATCCTGAAATTCCTTGTCATCCATACTAGCGAGGGCGGCGAAAATTGACGTATAGGAAATACCCATACCCCCTCGGGTAATTTTTTGAATTTTCTCCAACGTGGATTCCTGTGCTACAATATATCCTACGCGAAGGCCTGCCATGCCATGAATCTTGGAAAAGGTCCTTGCGATGATTACGTCCTTCCCTTCGTTGATAAGGCTTACCATACTTTGTTTTGCACCATCTTCTAGGAAGGCCAAGTACGCCTCATCCACAAAAACGGGTACTTTTTCAGAAACCCTGGAACAAAAATCCAACATTTCCTTGCTATCCGTTATACTACCGGTAGGATTATTGGGATTACAGATATACACAAGTTTCGTTTCTGAATCAATGGCCGCTTCCATGGCCTTTAGGTCGTGTGACCAATCCTCCTTGAGGGGAACGGGTTTCCAACTGGCTCCTGTAGCTTGGGCTACCTGCATGAGCGACATATAGGACGGATCAGCGGAAACTACATTTCCGCCATTAAGAAACAGTACCATACCGGTTTTTTCCAAGAGATCGGAAGAACCTGGCCCCATCATGATGTTTTTTGGACTTACACCTTCCTCGGCCGCGATTTTATCGATAAGATCGAATAATTCTCGCCATGCATATCGGTTACCCTTTGTGGCAACATTTTTTAATGCCTCAACCGCTTTTGGTGAAGGACCATATGGGTTTTCATTGGCATTCAATTTTGCCAATAGCTTCGATTCCTCCGGAAATTCCTTGGGTACAAACTCCTTGAAGAATGGGCTGTACAAGGCGTTTCCTTGTGTGTCCAAAGGAATATAATTTTTAGGGACCTCAGAAATACCCAAGTGGGGAAATAAAGTAATACCTCCTGCCGTGAGCAATCCTGTCTTTAACCAGTTTCTACGATTTAAATTTCCTGTTTCCATTAGTTCTATATGGTTTAATTAGCTATAGAGACCAATTTAGAAATAGGGAAGTGCAAATCCTATCCTAATAAGATAAAAATCACCTAATTAAATTTTAAAATATTTAATAATAGGAGGTGATAATTATCAATTTTACAATGAAATTGTCAAAAACCCAGATTATTTTGCGAATATTCCATCTTTTTCTACTAAGGGAATATGGATAAGATGCTGTTCGTTTACGGTTCCTTTTTCAAAAAGGAACCTTTTTTCATAAAGTTTGTTGTCTGCATAATAGGTGACAAAAAACTCATTGTTTAGTCTAAGCACGTCTTCTTGGACCAATTCTACTTTTTCAAAAGATTTGGCGGCTACTACGCCAATGGCATGTCGCATGGTCGAGGTCTTTATTTGGTCGTCGTATCCTTTTGATACAATAAGGGCCATCTCTATAGGGGTTTTCCTGTTGTTGATGATGTAGGCGTTCCAATCCTTGGACAAAAATTCCTCGTTCCATTCATAGACCATGGCAATGTAAACATCTTTGGCAATGGGTATTTCTATATCTTTTTTCAAAAAATGATTTTGAGGTATTAAATAGCTAAGATTATAAGGCACTTTTAAATTGCTCTAAAAATCGGATATCGTTTTCGCTCAGCAAACGAATATCGCTTATCTGATGCAACAATAGGGCAATCCGGTCTATTCCCATTCCAAAGGCAAAGCCAGAATAAATGCCTTGGTCTATGCCACAATTTTTGAGAACGTTAGGGTCTACCATACCGCATCCCATGATTTCCAACCAACCTGTTCCTTTGGTCATTTTATAATCGGTTTCGGTTTCCAGTCCCCAATATACGTCTACCTCCGCACTGGGCTCGGTAAATGGAAAATAGGAGGGACGAAGCCTAATCTTGGATTTTCCAAAAAGTTCCGTAGTGAAATACTGTAAAGTCTGTTTTAAATCCGCAAATGATACGTCCTTATCAATATACAGTCCTTCCACTTGGTGAAAGAAGCAATGGGACCTTGCCGAAATAGCTTCGTTTCTATAGACCCTTCCGGGTGAAATGGTCCTAATGGGAGGTTTGTTGTTTTCCATATACCTCACTTGCACTGAAGACGTATGTGTTCTCAGTAAAATATCGGGGTTTGTTTGGACAAAAAAGGTGTCCTGCATATCCCTGGCAGGATGATATTCCGGTAGGTTGAGCGCGGTAAAATTATGCCAATCATCCTCAATTTCAGGTCCTTCCGAAACATTGAACCCTATTCTTGAAAAAATATCTATAATCTTGTTCTTGACGATGGATATGGGATGTCTGGCACCCAATTCCGTAGGGTTACCGGGACGGGTAAGGTCACCAAAAAGTTTTTCTTCGGATGTATTGCTCTCCAAAGAGCGTTTTAGTAACTCTACTTTTTCCGTAGCCGCCTGCTTAAGCTGATTTATAGTTTGGCCAAACTCCTTTTTCTGTTCGTTGGGCACATTCTTGAACTCCGTAAAGAAGTCGTTCAATATCCCTTTCTTGCCCAGATACTTTATTCTAAATGCTTCTACGGCATTCATATCGTCTGCAGTAAACGAGGATACTTCGGCAATTTGTTCCTTTATTTTATCAATCATAATGCTTGATTAAGGCAGCAAATTTAAAACTTTTAAAAAACGTGTGATATGTTTTTGGGGATTAAGATATACAATGGGAGGTATTCAAAGTGTGTCAATCCAAATGATATATTTCCATAATCTCCTTTAGGATTCCCTCAAAATCGATCTTCAAATCGATGAGCTTTCCAGAATGTACATCAAAAACCCATCCATGGACCGTAAGCTCCCGTTGCCTGTATGCTTTCTGGACTACTGCCGTTTTAATAAGATTGACACATTGCTCTTGGACATTAAGTTCCACCAAACGGGCATATTTCTTTTCTTCGTTCTCAATATCATTTAATTCATCTTTGTGGAGCCTATAAACATCCCTAATACAGCGTAACCATGGATTTAGAATGCCCAAGTCTGCAGACTGCATGGCGGCCATAACACCACCACAGGCGTAATGGCCACAGACTACCAGGTGGTTCACCTTTAAATGTTCCACGGCATACTCAACTACGGACATCGTATTCAGGTCAATGTTAATGACCATATTGGCAATATTCCTGTGCACGAATACTTCACCAGGATTGAGTCCCATAAGTTCTTCGGCTGTAACCCGGCTATCGGAACATCCTATATATAAAAATTCTGGTTTTTGGCCTTTGCCAAGATCGTTGAAGTAATTTGGCTGCAAAGACAATTTGTCCTCGATCCAATTTTTATTGTTTTCAAAAATCTTATCTAAAAAGTGGGATGCCATAGAAATCGATTGTTTATCTGAAATATAATCCTTTCTAATTTATGAAAGGGCCATATAGCTAAATTGGCCTTTCCAGTATAATGTATATTTCAATAAAATTCGACCGCTCCAGAAGATATATCGTACATAGCACCTACTATCATAATTTCCCCGTTTTCTTCCATCTCCGCCAGGACCCTACTTCTTGCCCTAATATTTTCTATGGTGATTTCTACATTTTTTTTGGCGACCTTGTCCACAAACTCCAAGTTGCCGGAATTCCTAAGACTTTCGTCCACAGGCTCTTTTACAGCAGCCACAGCAGGTTCTATTTTATTTATCAAAGCCGTAAGATTCCCCAATCTGGCATGGTCACAGGCACCTTTGATAGCTCCACAACTGGTGTGGCCCAAGACTACAATGAGTTTGGTTCCTGCCAATTTAGAAGCAAACTCCATGCTGCCTAGAATATCTTCGTTCACAAAATTGCCTGCTATACGAATACTGAAAATATCCCCTAAACCCTGATCAAAAACCAACTCTGCCGATACTCTGGAGTCAATACAGCTTAAAATCGTCGCAAACGGAAATTGTCCCTCACTCGTATCGTTGACCTGCTCCAGTAAATTCCGGTTCGCCTTTAAGTTGTTTTGAAAACGCTGGTTTCCTTCTTTTAAAAATTGCAATGACTTATTTGGGGTCATTGTGGCTTGTGTTTCTCTTGTGTGCGCTTTCATGCTGACTTTTTCTTTGATTTATAAAAAAATTCTATAAAACTTATCGGATTTTCTATTATTCCGCGTTCTGAAACAAGTTTAATATTTATGTTACGCTCTTTAGCCTTTGTTTTAAAATCTTCGAGGATTTCTATAATATCGTTGTCCAGATACTTGGTCTTTACCACATCTATGGTCAACCAAGTGTTTTCAGGAAGGTTATCCAATTCTTTCAGAATGGCTCCCTTATTAAAAAAAGTGACTTCCTCGGCAAGGGTCATTTTTATACTATTTTTTCCGTCTTGATTCTCCTTTATATGTAAAAAGTGTGAATTTTGATAGCTTTTTAAGAGTATTACTATAATACCAACACCTAAGCCTAGACCTATTCCGACCAATAAATCAGTAAAAATGATTCCTAGAACGGTCACAAAAAATGGGATAGACTGTTTCCAGCCCAAATCATACATTTTTTTGAAGAGGGCGGGTTTCGCCAGCTTATAACCAACAACAAATAAGATAGCAGCAAGTACTGAAAGGGGAATCTTGTTCAGGATATTTGGAATGAGTATTACCGAGAACAATAGGAGGAAACCGTGGATTATGGCAGAAAACTTGGTTCTACCACCAGACTGAATATTGGCCGAACTACGCACTATAACTTGGGTAATGGGCAGCCCACCTATCATACCTGAAATGATATTACCTGCTCCTTGCGCCAAGAGTTCCCTATTTGTTGGAGTAACATTTTTATGAGGGTCCAGTTTATCTGTCGCTTCTACGCAAAGCAATGTTTCCAGACTGGCAACAAGAGCTATGGTAAACCCGGTTATCCAAATTTGAGGGTTTGTTATAGCCGAAAAGTTGGGGAAACTGAATTGCCCAAAGAACGATGCAGCGTTTTCAGGTACCGGAACACTTACCAAATGTTCCTTTGAAATCCCCAACACCTCATTGTCCGCGGTCAATAGGTAATAAAGTATTCCAATGGCTACTGCCACCAACGGACCTTGGATCAATTGAAAGATTTTAGCTTTTTTGGTTAAAACTTGGTCCCAAAGAATTAAAATACCCAACCCCATGATGGCTATCAAAGACGCACCAGGACTTATATTGTTTACGGTATTTAATATTTCCGAGAATGTATTTTCACCATCCACTTGAAAAAAGGACCAATCTCCTTCTGGATCAGGGTCGTACCCAAAGAAATGCGGTATTTGCTTTAAAATGATAATGATTCCAATTCCTGTGAGCATACCTTTTATTACCGATGAGGGAAAATAGTAACCAATAATCCCGGCCTTTAAAATTCCAAATATTAACTGAATGACCCCACCAATAACCACGGCAACCAAAAAATTCTGATATCCGCCAAGAGTCCCTATGGCGGTCAATACGATTGCCGCCAAACCGGCGGCCGGACCACTGACACCAATTTTGGAACCGCTCAATGCACCTACTACGATACCTCCAATAATACCGGCGATCAAACCGGAGAACAATGGAGCACCACTGGCTAAGGCAATGCCCAAACAAAGTGGCAACGCTACAAAAAATACGACGATACTCGCAGGGATATCGTTTTTTAAATGTTTAAACATATGTCTTTAATTATTTTAAAGTCGACCACATCGGTGGTCAAGTGAATTTTCGAATCGTTATTTATCGGACAGGAAAATTATACTTTTGGGGGAGGTAGGGACACTTCCTTCGTAATGGAAGTTATTAGATTAGTCCTGTTTTTGTCGAAAGACAGCATATTTCCTTTACGTATGAAAGCCAGGTTACTTTGGAGATTATCTACTAAATACTTTTCCGTAAACTCGAAGGTGTTTTTTTCGCTGTTTTCCTCTTCTTCACTAAAATCCAATACAATTTGTTCACCTTCACCTAGCACCAACAATGCGCCAACCGATGGAGCTAAAATGGCCACCAATAGGAAAATGGAAAAAAAATAAATTAAGGATAATTTCAAATTTATTGGTTTGTTTTTTACTAAGATACAGAATAAAGAAGAATGCCTGTAATATCTTTTAGGTGATTTAAAAATCTTTAAGAACTTTGAGGTCCTTCGCAAGCATCCAGCCGGTTTTGCCATCCGTTAGCCTTATTTTTCTGTAGTTGTTCAGACTGTCAAGTACATTTACTTTTGTGCCCGAATGTAAGGTAAATATATTTTCACTTGTTTCATTGGGCTCGGAACTAACGTTTACTTCTTCGGCGAAAATTATGGCAGGATTATCCGATTGAAATGAGCTGATTTCTACAGAAGCGAAGACAATGAAAACGATGCAAAGAAAAAGTGCCAACAAACTTCCAATAAAGGCAAACCTCTTTTTTGTGGAATATTGATTGTAATAAAAAGCAATGTACAAAAGAACGAACAGGATCATACAAATTATACTGGCGTAGGCCCATTGGTCGAAAGTCAATTTGGATGTGATACTTTTATAAATTCTAGAAAGTCCTGTTTGTGGTAGGGTATCAATAGCGTCTAAGGTCATATTTTGGGCATAGGCCAAGTTGGTCCTCACCTCTTGGTCTTCCGGATTTAACAAAAGCGATTTCTCATAATAATAGATACTCTCCGGTATTTCGCTTAACTTATAATAGGCGTTTCCAAGATTATAATACAAAGCGGCAGAGTGCTGGCCGTTGTTTATTATACTTTCATAGTCTTCTATGGCTTTTTTATAGTCGCCGTTATTATAGGCTTGGGTAGCCTGATCGAACAATGCCTCATTTTGAGCATTTCCAAAGAACCCTAAGAGAAGACCAAGCAGTATGGATACTTTCTTTGCCATATCTACAATTGTTTGTCCATTAATGATATTACTTCACTTGCTTTGTCATAGTCCCTTTGCATCTCTACATCCGAAAAAGGGCTATATCTTGCCGCTTCACAATTTTGCAGTAATCCAATAAATTCTGTTATCGTAGTTTGTTCTATTCCCTTTTTGGACAATAATTCCGAAATTTTGTCCTTACTGAATTCAGTGGTCTCTATTTTTAATCTTGCTTTGAGGTAATTGTGCAGGGCCCTTTCCAAGGCAATATAGAAAGCATCCTTGTTTCCAAGTTCCTTTCTTGCGGCAGAAAGATATTTTCGCGCCAATTTATTGGCACGTTTTACCTTGTTGCCAACTACGTCCTGGGCAATCGCATCCCTTTTCTTTCTAATAATAATTGCTAACGGAATTAATAGTAATGGACCTAGAAGCCATAGATAATAATTGCTAGATCCAAAAAAATGGGAAGCTCCTATCTTGGAGAGATTTGGAGTTAGTTTTATGAAATTAAATTGATTCCCTGTTGCAACTACCTGTTGTTTATTAGGTTGTGCTATTGCCGTATTTGACAAGTTTCCACCACTATTTGGGCCTTCGAGGACGTTGATTATGATTTCGTCTGAACTGAGGGTCTCATATCTTTCAGTTTTTGGATTAAAGAAGCTAAAAGAGATTGCGGGAATTGGATATTTGCCCCTAAACGATGGAACAATCGTGTAACTATTGCTCACTTTCCCCTGCATTCCGCTGAGGTTTGTTCGTACGTCCTCAGTAAATTCAGGCTCGTAGACCTCTAAGGAGCTAGGAAGTTCCGGTTCTGGAAGCTTGAACAATTTTAAATTTCCCTTACCATTAACTTCCACAGTGGCCTGTAGTGATTCCGTGGCATTAAGGTCCGTTTTGGAGGTGCTTACAGAAAAATCGAATTCACCTACGGCACCTGTAAAATTGGCAGGTTGATTGGCAGCCGGAAGACTTTTTACATTAATGACCCTGTTTCCTGCAGATACCGTTTTATTGGTTTGGGAATAGATCCTACCCCCAAAAAAGTCCCTTCTACTTGTGGGAACATCCACAGTTACATCCAGTGACAATGGTTCAATTTCCAGTTTCCCTACTTTTTGGGGATATAGTACGACCCTTTTCAAAACAACATACCGATAAGGTTTGCCTTGATAGGTACCGTTTTGTGCCGTTAACCTTGAGACTTTAATGTCCTGGCTCCAAAAGTTATTGTAGGTTGGGTTGTCAAGTGGCTGGTAATTGGAAACACTTATATTGGGACTAACATAGAGTTTATATACAACACTAATGGCTTCATTTAGATATGGATTTGTTTTGGAAACCTCGGCCACTAGATGTAGGTTTTCGTCGGCAACGTCATCTGCGGTCATTTGATCACTAGGTTTATCAACCGCAGCCGTGACTTCTACTTTCTTTGGTAACGATTTATAGGTTTTCCCCCCTATAACGATTGTGGCCTGTGCTATGGTAAACTTACCCTTTGCCGTTGGGGCCAAGGTGTAGGAATAGGTCTTGGAATAGCTCCTAACGCCATTGATCCAAGAAGAACTGATCGACTGTGAGGGCCCCATTAAAACTCGAAACCCGTTGAAGTCTGGGGGATTGAAATTATCCCCGTCCTTGTTCATCGTAAAGTCGACCCGAAGACGTTCGTTTAGACCAAGTTTTGGTTTGCTCAACTGTATTTCAAAGGTAACTGCATCTTCTCCCTGCCCCCATATTAAAAGGGAGAAAAAGAATAAGGGAACCCATAAAATTAGCTTTTTGATCATCTTTTTCTGCCTACCAATCCTTTTCGTTTTTCACTTTTGCCCCTTTCACCTTTTTGGCATCTATTTTCTCTTGAACCTGCTTTTCAGCGTTTTGCATGGCCCTGAGTAGATTTTCTACTTGTTGTTTGGAGAGCTGATTAGGTTTTCGTTGCGGTTGGTCCTGGGGTTGGTCGCCTTGTTCAGGTTTCTTGTTTTGCTCCTCTTTTTGGTCTCCATCACCTTCTTTGTTCTCATCCTTCTTTTCGTCACCCTTGTCGCCCTTATCCCCATCTTCGCCTTGATCCTTATTATCTTGGTTTTGGTCATCTTTATTGTCCCCGTCCTTATTTTGGTCCTGGTCCTTTTTATCCTCTTGGTCCTGTTGATCTTTATTGTCGTCGTTTTTGTCCTTGTTTTCCTCCTCTTCCTTTTTTTGCATTTCCTTTGCTAGGGCAAGGTTGTATCGGGTCTCATCGTCAGTGGGGTCGTTTCTAAGTGCTTCTTTGTAGGCTTCCACCGCTTTTGGGTAGTCCTTTCGTTTCATGAACACATTGCCCATATTATGATAGGCCTTGTGCTTATCTTTTTTGGACGTAGCGACTTCCCCCGCCTCCTTAAATCTTCCAAATGCCTCACTATAGGTCTCATTATTATAATAGGCCGTTCCAAGATTGTAGGGTGCCGCTGCATTTTCCGGACTTTTTGCAATGGCCCTTCTGTAATCCACTTCGGCCTGTACAAAATTGTTTTCAGATAGATTCTTATTACCATCCCACGTTAGGTTGGTAGAGGTCTTAAGTGCCCTTTCTTTTTCCTTTGTATTCTCTTCCTGCGAAAATATAGAAACGGAAATGAAAAGGAGTAAAAATGTTGATATCAATTTTCTCATTTTATTCCGGGTGTTTGTCGTTGAATAGATTGAGCTTTTTTAACCACTTGGTCTTTCGGTCCAATATAAAAATTTCCAAAAACAGAAACAATAATCCGGCCCCTAGAAACCATTGAAATTGATCTTTGTATTCCGCGAATTGTTTGGCTTCGAACTCTTTTTTATCCATTTGCAATAGTTCTTCCTTGATGAAATCCACGGCAGCATCCGTATTGGAACCATCAATATAATCTCCGTTGCCCTCTTTGGATATATCTCTCAATACTTCCTCATTAAGTTTGGTGATGACCACAAGACCTTGCGCATCCTTCTTTAAGGATTCCATAATACCATTTCTTTTGATAGGGATCACGGATCCCTTTTCAGACCCTACACCAATGGTATAAATGGTAATCCCCTCCTCAACGGCTTTCTCTACGGCACCCATCGTTGAATCTTCAGAATGGTCCTCCCCATCAGATATTATAAACAATACCCTATTAGTCTGTTCCTCATCATCGTAGAAGGTGGCGGCCAGCTCTATGGCTTCATTGATGGCCGTTCCTTGCGATGTTAGCATGTCCGTGTTCATATTTTGAAGGAACATTTTGGCGGCTCCATAATCCGTTGTGATCGGCAGTTGGGGGAAGGCCTGGCCCGCATATGCAATAATGCCAATCCTGTCACTTGCCAATTGATTGATGATTTCTGAAACTAATCGCTTTGCCTTCTCCAAACGGTTGGGAGCAATATCCTCTGCCAACATACTCTTGGAAACGTCTACGGCAAAAACGATATCCACACCCTCTCTTTTTACCGTTTCCAATTTGGTGCCTATTTTGGGATTTACAAGTCCCATAATCAGGGCAGACAGTCCCAAAAGAAAGAAAATGAGTTTTAGGCTACCCTTATAATATGACCTTGTTGGTGTCAATCGCTTAAGTAAAACCGAATCAGCAAACTTTTTTTGGGTCCTTTTTTTCCAAATCAAGAGCAACATGAACAAGACAATGATCACCGGTATGATGAACAATAGATAAAAGTATATTTTCTCGTCTAATTGAATCATTTGCTATATAAAACTTCTAAATAGTGTATTTCTCAAAATCCATTCCAAAAGGAGTAGGGCTCCTGCAAGCAACACCCATGGTCTAAACTTCTCCTCGTATCGGTAATATTTGAATTCCTCGATATCCGTTTTTTCCAGTTTGTTGATCTCATCGTAGATTTCCTCGAGGGTCTCATTATCTGTCGCCCTAAAGTATTTTCCACCGGTCACATCGGCAATATTTTTCAAAAGTTCTTCGTCAATTTCCACTTGGCGCATGCCATATCTGTAAGACCCATCAGCATTATATGCGACTGGTGATAAGGCATTCCCATTCGTTCCCAAACCTATGGTGTATGTTTTAATATCGTATTCAACGGCCAGGTCCGCTGCGGTCTGCGGTTCAATAAAACCGGAATTGTTTACCCCATCGGTGAGTAGGATGATGATTTTACTTTTAGCCTTGCTTTCCTTTAATCTGTTCACAGATATGGAAAGTCCCATACCAATGGCGGTCCCATCCTCAAGTTGACCATAGGTTATTTCCTGCAAGGAGCTTAGAACGATGTTTTTATCTGTAGTTATTGGTGTTTTTGTATATCCTTCACCTGCATAGGCCACCAAACCAATACGGTCATTGGGCCTTTTCTTGATAAAATCAGCGGCTACCTCCTTAAGGGCCGCTAAGCGATTTGGTTTTAAATCCCTTGCCAACATACTTGAGGAAACATCTATGGCCATTACAATATCGATACCCCTTGTGGTTTTGGTGCGGGTAGAGATATCCTCTGTTTGGGGCCTAGCAAGTGCCACAATTATGGCACTTAATGCCAAGAGCCGTAGTAGAAAAAGCCCTGGTTTCAACTTTGGAAGAAAACTTTTATGTTTGAAGCTTTTTACCGTCGCTATTTTAAGGGCTGCCGTTTCCTCTTTGCGCTTAAACATATACCATGCTATCGCTAAGGGCAGTAATAAAAACAGCCAAAAGAAATCTGGATTTGCGAATGATATATTATCTAACATTTAAACGTCCGTTTTTACCTCCACACTGGAAAGAATCCTATCAACAATGTTTTGCGCATACGTATCGTCTTCCAACCATGTGAGGATTACGTTCTGCTGGAAACCCTTGCCCCCAAAGAGAAGCACGGCGTACTTACCTTTAACCAGTTCTTTGGAATTTGGAACCGGAAAATTCCCAGAACCATATACTTTAATGCCCTTTACACCACTAATGGTAGTGAATTCCTCTTGCTTTGTAATGATATTCTTTGCTCCCTGTGTCTCAAACCCCTTTATGATCTGTTCAATGGTCTGTTCAAAGGGAGCTTCCATTTCTGGGTTCATGGTCACGGAAGTCGTCCCAACCGTAAAAAGTCCTATGGGGCTATGGTAGGCAAAGGCCTGTATGTCTTGGATATTGGCCTTTGCTTCCGGCGGTAGTTTCACCTCTTGCCGTACCAATACTTTTGGGGTTTCCAAAAGGATGGGAGGAAATCCATACGAACTTGAAATCCATTCCCCTTCCAACAATTCCTTGGTAGGGTGGCCAAGCACCGTATCTTTTAAGTAGGTGAACCCAAATTTGAACCCGGCAATGACTACGCCCAACACAATGATTCCGGCCAAGGTGGAGAGTCCAATTACCAATTTCCTTTTTTGTTTTCTTCGGCTCAACTCTTCCAGATACTCCGCTTGTTGCATCAACTCTTCTTCCGTGGGTTCCGGGATTGCTTCATGGGTCTTGACCACAATTTGTTCCACCAATTTACGGTCCTGTTCCGCCACGGACAATGAAGGTTTTGTTCTGGCGAACTTAACCAAATCTGCGGTCTGTAGTATATTCCTAAATTGTTGGATGGTATCCTTGTCCAATTGTAACTCCCCAGAATCGCTCAGTAGCTCCAATCGTTCTATCAATTGTCCCGTAGTACTTTCTAGGGCGGCTACGTTCGCCTCCTCTTCCAAATAGGCACGTACGATCGTGGTCAATTCCGAATAATATTCCTTGAATTCGTCCTGAATCAAATACCTGGAATTCTCAAGTCTTTTCAATTCTAAGAGCGCTCTATCATAGGGGGGTAACAAGGCTTCTTTTTCTTCTTGGGTAAGGGGCTTTTTTCGGATAAAGAACCAATAAAAAAGGCCCCCGAGAATCAATAAAACCAATAGCCCTATTACCAAATATTTCCACCAATCTATGTAGCTTTTATCTACATTGATCAGGGGTTTTATGTCGTACATCTTCTGTGCTATCGTGTCTACAGGTACCGTTTCCACATAGATCGTCATGCTATCCGTAAAATAGCCTATGCCATTGATTTCAATGCGTTGCGTGGGCAGTTTATAGGACCCGGAATCGAACTGGGTAAGGGCATATATTTTTTGTAATGTTAGCCTATCCTTCTTTCTTGTAGTATCGGTCGCGAACGCTTCAACAGTTTCCAACGGCGAAAAGCTCTGCCCCTCAGGGAATATGACCTGGTCCGTAGAATCGACCTGAACGGAAACCTTCCATTTGAGCTGTTCCCCGATCTTTATATATGTGGTATCTACGGACGTACTAATATTTGGATTGTCCTGGGCACTTCCCTTAAGAAAGGTCAAAAAAAGGCAAAAGGCAATCACATACCTCGTCACTAACGAAATTGAAAAATATGTGGTTTTAATCTGCTGCATTTTTTCTATCCTCTTCTTTTAAAATAGCCCAATAGCTTTTTTACATAACTTTCATCTACCCGGCAATCCAAAACCCCGCATCCCGACTTTGTAAAGCTCTCCTTGAAATAATTCACCCGTTCCCTATAGAATTCGGTATAGGAATTTCGTACTTTTTTTGATTGGGTGTTGATCAATTCAACCACGCCGCTCTCCGCATCCATCATCTGTACCATGCCCAGATTTGGAATTTCTTCCTCCCTTTCGTCATACACTCGTATCCCTGTTACGTCATGTTTGTTGCCTGTTATCTTTAAGGTCTTTTCGTAGTTGTCCGCTATGAAATCCGAAAGCACAAAAACTATGGCTTTTTTCTTCATTACATTGGTAAGGTACTTCAGGGCTTCGCCGATATCAGTTTTGTTACTTTGTGGGGTAAATTCCAGTAATTCCCGGATAATACGCAATACATGGGTCTTTCCCTTTTTTGGTGGAATAAACAGTTCCACCCTATCGGAAAATAAAATAACCCCCACCTTATCATTGTTCTGTAGGGCGCTGAACGCCAAAGTGGCCGATATTTCCGTAACAATTTCGTTTTTGAACTGATTTTTTGTGCCGAAAAATTCTGAACCACTTACATCCACCATGAGCATCATGGTAAGTTCCCTTTCCTCCTCAAAAACCTTTACGTACGGCTCGTTGTAGCGTGCGGTCACGTTCCAATCGATACTTCGTACATCGTCCCCAAATTGATACTGCCTTACCTCACTGAAGGTCATACCCCTTCCCTTGAACGTAGAATGATACTCCCCACCAAAAATATGGTCGGATAGACGGCGTGTCTTAATTTCAATCTTACGGACTTTTTTGAGTAGTTCTTTGGTATCCATTTGGTTTAGTAAACAGTTTTCAGCAAGCAGTATTCAGTAGGGAACACAAGAGGTGTACTGCCAACTGCATCCGCCAACCGCCCACTTTTAGGGTACTTCTATCTCGTTTACGATTTTGTTGATGATTTCCTCAGAAGTAATATTTTCGGCCTCCGCCTCATAGGTAATCCCTATTCTATGTCTTAGAACATCATGGACTACGGCCCTAACATCTTCCGGAACAACATAACCCCTTCTTTTGATAAATGCATAGCATTTTGCCGCTATCCCTAAATTGATACTGCCCCTTGGTGAGGCTCCAAAGCTGATAAGGGGTTTCAGTTTTTCAAGGTTGTACTTTTCAGGATATCGGGTGGCAAAAATAATGTCAAGGATATATTTTTCAATTTTTTCGTCCATGTAGACTTCCCTAACAGCCTTTTGGGCACTTAAAATCTGATTTACGGAAATTACGGGCTTAACGTTTTCGAATCCTCCCAAAAGGTTTTGGCGCATAATCAACTGTTCCTCGTTCATTTTGGGATAGTTGATTACCGTTTTTAGCATAAAACGGTCTACCTGTGCTTCCGGCAAAGGATAGGTTCCTTCTTGTTCTACCGGGTTTTGGGTGGCCATTACCAAAAAGGGCTTATCGAGAATAAAGGTTTCGTCCCCAATGGTAACCTGTTTTTCCTGCATGGCCTCCAATAGGGCGGACTGTACTTTCGCCGGAGCCCTATTGATTTCGTCAGCAAGGACAAAGTTTGCAAAAATGGGTCCCTTCTTTATGGAAAAATCGTTCTCCTTAATATTGTAAATGAGCGTTCCCACAACATCGGCGGGAAGGAGGTCCGGGGTAAACTGTATCCGGCTAAAACTTCCTTTTACGGCCTTTGCCAACGTGTTGATGGCCAAAGTCTTTGCCAAACCGGGAACACCTTCCAAAAGGATATGCCCCTGGCCCAGAAGTCCTATCAACAATCGCTCCACCATGTGTTTCTGTCCTACAATGACTTTATTCATTTCCAGAACAAGTAAATCTATAAATGCGCTTTCCTGTGCTATTTTCTCATTGACCGCACTTATGTCTACAGTTGTATTTTCTTCCATGTATCAGATACTATTTCGCGAAATTTAGCTAAAAATTTAACAGTTGTGCAAATTGAAAATTAATTGGTTGAGTAGCTGTTAACGATTGGTTAAAAAATACCAGAAGGCCTTATTTTTGTGAAGTATTTATGGTATTTCTTTTTAATTTAACCTCTTTATGAAAAACGCTTCGGATTATTCTAAAATTATTGCCGGTACCATGACCTGGGGAAAATGGGGGAAAAAACTTTCAACCAATGAAATGGTGCTCTTGATGAAGCATTGCATGGATCTTGGAATTACCACTTTTGACCATGCCGATATCTATGGCGATTACACCACTGAGGCTGATTTTGGCGCCGCTTTTCAAAAAAGTGCCATCAAAAGGGAAAAAGTTCAATTTATAAGTAAATGTGGTATACAGTTCAAGGTCGCGTCCAGGGAAAATACAGTAAAGCATTACGACTATAATAGTAGGTACATTATTTGGTCCGTGGAACAATCATTGCAAAAATTAAGGACGGAGTATTTGGATCTTCTGTTGTTGCATAGACCTAGTCCTTTGATGGATCCCCATGAAATTAATGAAGCTATTTTAAAATTGAAACAAGAAGGAAAAATCAGGCAATTTGGCGTCTCAAACTTTACCCCTTCACAGATTAAATTGTTGGAAACTACCGTAAAGGTTGAAGGAAACCAAGTAGAATGTTCCCTGACCAATAACGAGGTTATGGATAACGGAATCCTTGACGATTGTGTCATAAATGGACGGATGGCCATGGCATGGAGTCCTTTGGGAACCTATTTTAGGAAATCTTCTGACCAGACCAAGCGTATCCAAAGAATACTTAATCAATTGGTGCCAAAGTATGGTGCCACGGCAGACCAGTTATTGCTTGCCTGGGTTTTAAGGCATCCTGCGAAAATATTTCCGGTAGTGGGTACTGTCACTCCAGAAAGGATCGCCTTGGCCAAAGCGGCATTGGAGATACACATGGAATTGGAAGATTGGTTTCTTTTATTGGAGGCTAGTATTGGTAACGAAGTAGCATAATTAAAAGAGAATAAAATGGGAAAAACCGCATTTATTACTGGAGCGACCAGTGGAATTGGAAAGGCAACAGCAGAGCATTTCGCAAATAATGGTATTGATCTTATCCTATGCGGAAGGCGGGAAAGTAGATTGAAAGCACTTAAGGAAACATTTGAAAAAAAGGTGGGTGTACATACCCTTTGCTTTGATGTTAGGAATAAGGAAGCTGTACAGAAAGCCATAAATTCACTACCCGATGCTTTTTCTAAAATAGACATCCTTATAAACAATGCGGGGAACGCCCATGGATTTGACCCAATAAATGAAGGCTCTACGGATGATTGGGACGCTATGATAGATATCAATGTAAAAGGTCTATTGTATGTTTCCAGAACCATTTTGTCGCAAATGATCGAAAGAAAAGACGGTCATATTATCAATATTGGTTCTACGGCAGGTAAGGAAGTCTATCCCAAGGGAAATGTTTATTGCGCAAGTAAATATGCCGTAGACGCTATAAACCAAGGTATGCGTATCGATTTGAACCAATACGGAATACGGGTAGGGGCCATAAATCCGGGTCTGGTGGAAACTGAATTCAGTAATGTAAGGTTCAAGGGCGATGATGCTCGTGCCGATAATGTTTATAAAGGATATCAGCCTTTAAAACCAGAGGATATTGCAGATATTATTTACTTCGTAGTAACAAGGCCCTATCACGTTAATATTGCGGACCTTATAGTGATGCCCACCGCCCAGGCATCCTCCACCATAGTCAACAAAAGAGTATGATCAATAAACGCCTACTTGTTAAAAACTTGCTCGCCCATAACGATGAAAATAGTTTTTACGACAAAAAGCGTTTTATAGCCATTGGAGAAAAAGAAGGTAAGGCAAAATTCCTAAAACATGTTTGTGCCTTGGCCAATAGCAACCCCAAAAACAATTCCTTCATTGTGGTGGGCGTTGAGGATGAGGACAACACGATTGTGGGCGTGGATTTTTTCGATGACAGCAAAATCCAGAATCTCGTAAACGCCTATCTAGAGAATCCACCCATTATTTCCTATGAGAATATCCCATTTCCCCATTTAAAGGAGGGAAAGGTAGTGGGTTTGGTCACCATTAGATCCATTGGCAAGGTATGCGCCCTGCGTAAGAATATATGGAAGTATTATGGGGGTTCGGTTTTTTTTAGAGAAGGTAGCATTAGTTTGCCAAAGGCCTATGGGGTAGCGCTGAAGGATATAAATTCCAGTACGGTTGCCACTATAGAACAACATGCCAGGAACAACATTGAACTTACCTTGGACGGGGTTATCGACTTTTTGAACAACAGGCATAAAGACCTTGAAAGTGATTATAAGGTTTTCAAGGAACAGTTTGTTGTTTGTTGGGCCGGAAATACAAAAGCTGTTAAAGGGCAGACGTACTATTACCGGGTAGATATAGAATTGATAAACGAGCAGGTAAAACTATTTTATTCCGATTTGGATGAGGTCACTATCGATTATGATGACCATTCATTCTCCACCATGGAATATGTGCACCTTGGTTTGGGATCAAAGCAAAAATATTATCCCTTGGAAAAAGTAGTGATCCGCTTCAATGATAATGGAACGTATAAAATTGAGTCCAAATTATTGTTTGAACCGCCCCAATACGATAAAAAGACATTGTTCCACGTATATAATAGCAGTAAGTCCTTGGTTTCCAAAATCAAGAACAATATGGTATTGAGCCCTATGGAAATGGACGATTTGAATTATTTGGCCGATACCTTCCTTATATGTTATTTGAACGGTTTTGAGGAGGCCCGTGACCAAATGGACTTGGCCAAAAACTTGGTGAAAAACAAATACCCTACCACCTATATCTCCTTAAAGGAAGCATTGAGAATTATGAGAAAGGTGAAATACAGTTAAATGTTCGTTATCCAATGGTGGCCAAAGGGTTTAATATAAAAGTCCTTATTTCCGTTTAATTCCAGGGTTTTTTTTGAAAGAAGGTCTACGGAAGCCTCACCTGGCAATATGCCTTTGGACAGCAACCAGGAAACATCCAAGGATTGTGAAACCTCATCAAAATTAGAGAAGACCCAAAGTGATTTTTCACCCATTTTACGTTCAAAAACGAAAATATGGGGGTTAGGGCTTTCATGGATGAACGTATTGTTTTGGTCTGCAAAGACTTCCTGACCCTTACGTATGGCAATCATTTTTTTCAAAGCCTGGAATATAATGCTGGCCGGCCCTTTGGAAGAAGCAAGATTTTTCACGACCTCCCAATTTTGTTTGGGCCTGTTCACCCAACGGCTATCATTTTTATGTTTTTCGTCTTCCAAAAAGGAATAGTCGTTCAATGTGGCTATTTCATCTCCTGCATAAATAAGGGGAATCCCTCCAAAAGATAGAATGATGCCGTGCATCATAATAATTTTGTCCAAGGCATAGGAAATACTGATCTTATTCCCTTGTTCAATAGCGGATTCCAGCCCTAATAACGAGGCGGCACTTCCCGTAATTCGCCCATCACCATTTTTTGGATTGTACATGAACATCAGTCCTTTTGCCGGGGACCATTCCAAGCGGCCACAGTAATAATTTAGAATGAACTGTTTATGAGGAAACGGTTCCCAACCCATTTCCCTCACAAAATCATCGTCATACCCCAATCCTATGTCGTCATGGCAACGGATATAATTGATCCAAGTACTATCAATGGGCTTGTTAGGCACTCCTTTTAGGCTTCGGATCATCAGGGAACTTTTCTTGGTGGCGATGGAGTTCCAAAGTAGCGCCATTAAGGATGCGTTATAGGCTATTTCGCACTCGTTTCCCTCAAACTGGTTTTCACCAAAGTATTTAAGGATATTGCGCGGTGCTACAATGGCCTCGGCCAAGAGAACAACGCCCGGAGCTATAACCTGCAGGCACATCCGGAACAGGGAAATCAACGTGTGCGCTTCGGGTAGGTTTTGGGAGATGGTCCCTAGTTTTTTCCACAAAAACGCGAGCGCATCAAATCGAATGACATCTACTCCCATGTTTGCCAGGGCCATTAGATTCCCCAACATTTCCAAGAAAACTTCAGGGTTCCTGTAGTTAAGGTCCCACTGGTAATTGTTGAAAACGGTCATGACCCATTTCTCCATCTCTGGAATATAGGTAAAGTTTCCGGGAGCCGATTCAGGGAAAATTTCAGGCAGGGTCTTTTCATATTCGTCCGGAATGGTACGGTCGTCAAAGGTGTAATAGTAGTCCTGATATTTTATATCCCCCTTTTTCGCTTTTTTTGCCCACGCGAACTCATCCGAAGTATGGTTGACCACAAAATCCAACATTAGGATGATGTTATTTTCTCGTGCTTTTTTTGAGAGTTCCGTAAAGTCGTCCCTGGTGCCATACCTGGGGTCTATTTCATGATAGCTGTTAACGGCATACCCCCCGTCGTTTTCTCCTTTAGGCCTTGTGGTAATGGGCATTAAATGAAGAAAGTTGACCCCCAAATCCTCAAAGTAGGACAGTTTCTCCTGTAAACCTTTTAAATCTTGGTTAAACCGATCAACATATAACTGCATGCCTACCAGTTTCTCACTTTGGTACCAGTTACCTTCCTGTAATCTATCCAAGTCCTGTTTTTTTAATTCTGAGGGACGTTCCTTAAAAAGCAACTCCAATTTTGCAGGAAGTTTCTTTGAAAAGTAAACGGTATCCACCTCTGGGTACAGCGTAAAAAACAAATCTTTGATGTACGCAAGATTTGTATGAAATCTTTGTTGAAATAACTCTGTGGGTGTTTTTTTGGCTTTTCCAAGTATGTTTTTGGAGGCCAGTAATTGGTGCAAGGCAGCTTGGTTCATGCTAGTAATCTAATTGATTTCGGGTGGGTAACGACTCAATGGCCCCAAAATTTGTAGTGGTAATGGCACCCGCCTTATTGGCCTTGGAAACTATTTGGGAAAGTTCTGTTTCACTTTCCAATAAAGTTTCCAGACTGTCGTGCTCCGCAATCTGTTTTAACATACAACCAATAAATGCGTCCCCCGCACCTGTTGTATCCACAGGGGATACCTCGATACTTGGTATGGTTTTTCTAAACTGTTTTGTACTCAACAAGGTACCTTCCTTACCCAATGTCACCACGATAATGACAACCCCGGTTTCATGTAGAAAGGAGCAAGCTTCGTCCATATCTTTTTTTCCGGATAATAGTTGGGCCTCTTCAAGGCTGAATTTGCCCAGATGGGATTTTTGAATAAAGGGCATGCATTTCTTGATAAAGGCATCCTCTTTGTGTTTCCAGAGGTCCTCCCTGTAATTGGGATCAAAACTTATGAAGGAGTCCTGGGTGAGGGCATCAAAAAAGTACCTATTGTAGGCTTCCTCCAAATTACCCCCAAGCATGGCTGTTGCCGCCCCAAAATGAACCATGTTGTTCTTAAAATCCTTTTTAAGGGATGAGTCATATTTTAATTCCTTGTCCGCACCTCTGCTAAAAACAAAATCACGTTCCCCATCGTCGTCAATGGAAACAAAGGCCAAGGTGGTAAATACTTCAGATTTCTGGGCCATAGAAGTGTCCACATTGTTCTCTTCAAGAATATTCAGTAAAAAATTCCCGAAGGGATCGTCGCCTACGCACCCCACAAATATACTTTTGCCTTCCAATTTACTTATGGCACAGGCAACGTTGGCAGGGGCACCACCGGCCTTTTTGGTAAACTCTTTGGCAATGGATAAGTTTTTTCCTTGGTTTTCTGCCACGAAATCTATGAGTAGTTCACCTATGCAAAATACTTTCTTCATCTAGTTATATTATTGATGGACAACATTGGACATAGCTTTAACGTCATTAGACTTTGCGCCGTTTTCATGATTTGCGCAGCCCGCAATCTAAGTCGCTATGGCACTACCTTGCCATACTCTTTTAAAAATTCGGATTTCTAAGGTAATCAGAAAAAATAGCTTCAAGTAAATTTTGTTGAGAATAATTGATTATTGGAGGTTTGTGCCTTGGGCCAACCGGACTATTTTTAGGATTCAAGGCTCCTTTGAAGCCTACTATTTTTTTGTGGGTATTCCATAAATCCCTACCTTTTTAGAGCAATTAAAAACAAAGGAAAATGGGACTATTCGATGAGATAAAAAAGAAACTGAGCCATGAGTTCATAGATATTGTAGAATGGTTGGACACCAGTAACGATACTATTGTCCACAGATTTGAAAGGTATCAGAACGAGATAAAGAACAATGCCCAGTTGATTGTTCGTGAGGGGCAGCACGCAGTGTTTGTCAATGAAGGCCAATTGGCCGATGTATTTACTCCCGGCACGTATACATTGAACACCAAAAACCTGCCCATATTAACCACCCTTAAAGGATGGAAATATGGCTTTGACAGTCCGTTCAAGGCGGAGGTATATTTTGTAAATACCCGTTTGTTCACCGATGAAAAATGGGGCACCAAAAATCCTTTTATGCTTAGTGACGATCGTTTTGGTCTAGTGGAAATAAGGGCCTTTGG
This sequence comes from Maribacter sp. 4G9, assembly GCF_002742265.1. Lineage (GTDB taxonomy): Bacteria > Bacteroidota > Bacteroidia > Flavobacteriales > Flavobacteriaceae > Maribacter. The sequence goes on along the minus strand of NZ_MDGL01000007.1, from coordinate 22,512 downwards.
AACGTACAGCTTCAGGATAAACGATCCCGGGAAATTTGTGGTAGACGTAGTGGGTACAGACGGTAACTTTACCAATTATGAGGTGAACGAACACCTGAAAAGTTTGATAGTAACAAGATTTACCGATACGGTAGGGGAAGCCAACCTTCCCATAGAACTATATGCGGCTAATACAAGTGAGTTATCAGAAACCTGTCAGGAGGTGATGCAACCTGAATTCAATAGGGTTGGAATCGAATTGGAGCGATTTTATATTGAGAACGTTTCCATGCCGGAAGACTTGAAAAAGGAAATTTTCGAATACAGCCGTTTGGATAAATTGGACATGACCAAACTTTCCCAATTTAAGGCCGCCAAAGCCATGGAAGCCGCCGCTAAAAATGAAGGTGGGACCGCCGGGGCCGGAATGGGCATGGGAATGGGCTTTGTGTTGGCGCAACAAATGGGTAGTATGATGGGTCAGCCCATGGGAAGTCAGCCGCAACAAGCCCCATCAGGTCCTCCGCCAATTCCTGCCCAGGTAACCTATTTTTACGCAGTGAACGGGCAACAGGCAGGCCCTGTCAATTTCGATAGGTTGAAGGAATTATTTGCCAGTAGGACCATCAATAGGGACACCTTGGTCTGGAAGCAGGGTATGGAAAATTGGACATCGCTTAAGGAAATCGAGGAGCTTAAGTCATTTTTAGGTGGTAACACACCACCTCCATTGCCATCGGCCTAATTCCCCAATAAAAACAGCTACCCATTTCACTTACATGAATAAGGGATACGATTGCTATGGAAGACATTCAACAATCAGAACTTAAAAAGGCATGTGCCAATTGTGGTGCGGAACTAAAATTTAAGCCAGGTTCCCATCAGCTTATCTGTGAATATTGCGGCTATGAGGAATTCATAGAACAATCCAAAAGCAGTTTTGAGGAGTTGGAATTGGCTCATTATCTAACCGTTGTTGGGGAGAACGCCTATTCAGAGACCATTGAACTGCTACACTGCAAGAACTGCGGGGCCAACCAACATGTAGAGGAAAACTACAAATCGTTAAATTGCGTCTATTGCGGTGAGCCCCTGATCCGGGAAGATGCAGAAGTAGAGGGATGGATAACGCCCGGCGCACTCGTACCGTTTCAATTGGACTCTAAAAAGGCAAGGAGCATTTTTAAGTCCTGGGTGGAAAACCTTTGGTTTGCCCCCAACAAACTTAAAAGGGCGGCCTTAGATCCGGAAGGCCTGCACGGATTGTACGTTCCCTATTGGACGTTTGATGCCAATCTTTATGCATCCTACCAAGGACAAAGAGGCGATTATTATTATGAAACCCAGACCTACAATAGTGATAAGGGGAAAAGGACCCGCCAAGTTAGAAAAACCCGGTGGACATATGCTTCAGGTGCCGTAAATGGTTTTGTGGACGATATTCTGATCAATGCCTCAAAGCGAAAAAGCAAGGATATTCCCTCCAAAGTGGCTTTTTGGAACTTGAAGGACCTGGTCGTTTTCAATACCAAATATTTGTCTGGATTTGTGACCGAAAAATATACGGTCTCCTTAAAGGAAGGACACCACAGATCTTTTCAGGAAGCCAAGAACATAGCCTATAATTGGATCAGAAGGGATATTGGCGGGGATACACAGCGTATAGCACATGCAGATATTAAACTTTCCAACGAAACCTTTAAACACGTTTTGTTGCCCGTATACATTAGTTCTTACCGGTATTCCGGGAAGGAATATAGTTTTTATATCAACGGGCAATCGGGTACGGTAAGTGGAAGTAGGCCCTACTCTTTCTGGAAAATATTTTTTTTAGTACTCTTTATCCTTGTGTTAATTGGACTATTTGCGATTTTTGCAAAATGACATCAGAAAGAACCCTAGTTATAGGGGATATCCATTCGGGATTAAGGGCGTTAAAGGATTTATTGATAAGGGCAAAGGTCACACAGGAAGATACCTTGATTTTTTTGGGAGACTATATAGACGCCTGGAGCGATGCCGTGGAGACCATAGATTATCTAATACGGTTAAGGGATTCGCACAACTGTATTTTTTTAAGGGGCAATCACGATGAACTCTGTTATGAATGGCTTACGCAAGGAAGGGACAACCCTACTTGGTTCCAGCACGGCGGCAGGGCGACGGCGGAATCTTATGCCAAGTCCGATGAAAGAACCAAAAAAATCCATATTTCCTTCTACGAAAGTTTGGAAAACTATCATCTGGATGATAATAACAAGCTCTTCCTTCATGCCGGTTTTACCCATTTAAAGGGGATTGAACATGAATATTTTACAAAGTCCTTTTATTGGGACCGTACGCTTTGGGAGCTCGCCCTTTCATTGAACCCCAACTTGAGCCAAAACCATGAGCACTATCCCCAAAGGTTGGTACATTATGATGAAATATATATTGGTCACACCCCTGTCACCAGAATGGGTAAGACCACACCGCAGAAGGCCGCGAACGTCTGGAATATAGATACCGGGGCAGCTTTCAAGGGACCCTTGACCGCATTGGATGTCCATACAAAGGAATTTTGGCAAAGTGATCCAGTGCATAGTTATTATCCAGGCGAAAAGGGTAGAAATTGAAAAATGAATTTGATTTTAATACTAAAACATTATATTAATACCGAACTTTGATAAAAAACAGGACATGGTTGAAAAAAATATAAGACTGGAAGTAATGCAGGCATTGGAGCCCAAAGTCGCTGGATTTATGGATTCTTTTCTTGTACCCATTGAAAAGATTTGGCAGCCTAGTGATTTTTTGCCCGACTCTGAGGAAGATGGTTTTTTGGAAAAAGTGAAGGAGATTAGGGAGGAGTCCAAGGAATTGGGTTATGATTTTTGGGTGACCATGGTTGCCGATACTATTACGGAAGAGGCATTGCCCACATACGAATCTTGGTTAATGGATGTGGTAGGTATAGACCAACATGGTGATTTTAAGACCAACGGATGGGCCAAATGGGTACGTGCATGGACCGGTGAGGAGAATAGGCATGGCGATGTGCTGAACAAATACTTGTACTTGTCCGGCAGGGTAAATATGAGGGAAATTGAAATAACGACCCAGCACCTGATTTCAGATGGTTTTGACATTGGAACGGACAGAGATCCCTACAAAAACTTTGTATACACCTCTTTTCAGGAATTGGCTACCAATATTTCGCACAAACGGGTTGGGCAAATGGCCAAGAAAAAGGGAAATGCCCTATTAGGTAAAATGTGCACTATTATAGCAGGTGACGAGATGAGACACCACCTTGCCTACAGGGAATTCGTAAAAACGATTTTTGGTGAAGATCCTTCCGGAATGATGCTGGCATTTGCCGATATGATGAAGAAGAAAATTGTCATGCCAGCCCATTTCCTACGCGAGTCTGGCGGTACGATCGGTTCTGCTTTTGAGAATTTTTCCAATTGTGCACAACGTCTTGGCGTTTATACCGCCATGGATTATATAGATATCCTAAAAAAATTAAATGCCTTTTGGGATTTGGAATCCATAAGGTCCCTTAACGAAGATGCTGAAAAGGCACGGGACTATCTATTAAGTTTGCCTGCAAGACTGGAGCGTATCGCGGAGCGTATGAAGTACCCCCAGGATCAGTACCACTTTAAATGGGTGGAGGCCAATGGTGCTTTGTAATACTATAGCACTGATATAATAGTAAAAAACCCCAACCGATTTCGGTTGGGGTTTTTCGTTAGGTTGGATTGGTTATTACAATTTTCCATGTTTATGCTCTTCTTGCCATTTAAGCAATTCCTTCCACTTTCCTTCATAGCACATTTTGGCTTGCATGGGCCAGGAAGCCGGGTCATGTACTTGATAACGTTTTCCGCCACCGTCCAATACTTTTTGACAATCCGCCACGGAAGCTTCAGAGAGGGCTTTCCAGGTTTTTATCCCTGCATCCTTGAACATTCCTTCAATTTTGGGACCTATTCCCTCCACAACTTTAAGGTCGTCCTGTTTTATGGCCTTTCCAAAAATCGCCTTGGCGCCATCCGCATCAAAAGGAATGGAAGCCACAGCAGCACCAGCGGCAAAGGAAGCGGCAGATGCCCCAAGGTTGACGGAGGTAGTGGCTTTTTTATTACAAGCCTCAAGTTCGGCTTTCAGTTTGGCGTTTTTGTCCTCCAGGACTTTAATCTCGGCAGAATTGTCAATGGTTTTATTTCCAGATTTACCTATTAGGTATCCCAATATTCCACAGATTGCACCTACTAATAAGGGTATCAACCAGCACCAGATATTCATTGTTTCAAAATTCATTTTTTTTATGTTTAATAGTTAGTTGGTTTATTTGTTTAGGGTTACAACAGTTCTTCGGTTCTTGGACTTTCCTTCCTCAGTGGCATTGTCTGCAATGGGTTCCGTTTGTCCTTTGGAGGAGGTCGTTATCTTTTCTGCCGATATGCCATTGCCCATTAAATAGTCCTTGGCAAAAATGGCCCTGTCCAGTCCAAGCTTCAAGTTGGTTTGGGCCAATCCGGTATTGTCTGTATGTCCGGTTATGCTCACGGTAGCCTCGGCCACTTTATCCAAATACCTGGAAATATCCGCTACTTTTTGACGTTGCTCCGCAGTCAAGTTGATAGAAGCTTCTGCAGTATTGAAATACAGGATCAAGGGATCCGCATTGATTTTATCGAACAAGGCAGAAAGCTCCTCATCCGCCGTTTCAGATCTGGCATCAATATTATAGGCAATAGGCCCGTAATAGATGCCGTCCTTGGCAACCATTTCATTTTTAAGTTCACTAAGGACGTTGATATGGACAGACGGGATACCCTGGGCCACTAAATGGTTTTTGACCGCATTGGCCCTTGCAAGTCCCAGATCTGGATAGGCCGTGTTGTTCTCCTCTTCACTTGTATAAAAGCCTATTACATTGATAACTTTGTCAGGATTCCCGGAAAAGTAATTCTGTAATTGGTTGATACCCGTTCCAATGCCTGTTGCAAGTGGCATCAAAATCGATGATGAAGCGACATTAAAATTATAGTTGTCATTGATTTCATAGGAAAAATCGCCGTCGCTAAAGGCAAAAGGGTTGGATGTTGAGATCACTTCTATTGGAATATCCGCTTCCTTGGGCGGTTCCTCTACTGCCATGGTACCACATTCGCTACAATAATTAATGTAGAAATAAGTGCCGGCAATAATGGTAATCAACATCAACAATAGATTGGTTGTTGTTTTACTCATTGTTCATAATAGTTTAGTGTTTGGCACCGAATGTATTAAAAATTTCTTAATTTTTTTCGTTTTTTTACACCTTAATCACTAGTAATCAGCAAAAAACAAATTTCCAATTACACAGATATTTTTTCCATTCGTACATCTAGGGTGATCATCGGTATAAATCCGTTTTTAAATAAAATCAATTTTTAAGAACTTACTTGAACAAATAATAGGATCTCTATTACTCCCCACCAAGTTGCGGCATTGTAATAGTTAATAGTAATATTTGAGTTAGTTGGTTTAAGTAAAGGGCTCCATCTTTGTAGTAAGCATGGAGCTTTTTTTTGGATGTGATAATCAATTATCTTGATGTACAGGCTATAGTTCCAAATATACAAGTATGTAGAAAGCATCTACTTGATTGCGCTACTTTAAGATGTGAAAATGAACACTATGAAAAAGCTCAAAAAAGGAATTATCGAAGCATTTAAATTGCTATGTATGTTCGTGATTCTGGGAATCCAGAATTTATTGGAAGGTAGTTGGACACAGAACGGGCCTAACCAAAAAGCGGCCTAAAGTATAGGCCGCCGTTTGTGTTCCATCTCTTATAAGTCAAATTTTATGCCCTGGGCCAGCGGTAATTCGGTGGTATAGTTAATGGTATTGGTCTGTCTCCTCATGTAGATTTTCCAAGCATCGGAACCACTTTCACGGCCACCGCCCGTTTCTTTTTCACCACCAAAGGCACCACCAATTTCTGCTCCGGAGGTTCCAATATTTACATTGGCAATGCCACAATCGCTTCCTGCTACGGAAAGGAATTTTTCCGCTTCCCGTAAATTGTTCGTCATAATAGCGGATGAAAGTCCTTGAACCACTCCATTCTGCTTTTCTATGGCATTTTCTACATCGCCGGAATATTTTAGCAAATACAGGACGGGAGCAAAGGTCTCGTGTTGAACGATTTTGTAATCATTTTTGGCTTCCGCTATGGCGGGTTTTACATAACAACCACTTTCATAGCCCTTACCTTGAAGTACGTCACCTTCAACGATTAGGTTACCGCCTTCTTCAACGACCTGTTGGAGAGCTTGTTTGTAAAGGGTGACGGCGTGGGTGTCAATAAGTGGACCTACATGGTTGTTCTCATCCAAGGGATTGCCAATTCGCAATTGTTGGTATGCGGATACCAAGGCATCCTTTACCGTATCGTATATGGATTCGTGTATAATCAACCTTCTGGTGGAGGTGCAACGCTGTCCTGCGGTACCTACTGCGCCAAAAACAGCTCCAATGACCGTCATTTTGATATCCGCATCGGGTGTTACGATAATGGCATTGTTGCCGCCCAGCTCCAATAAGGATTTTCCCAGCCTAGCGGCCACTGCTTGGGCCACTATTTTTCCCATGCGGATAGATCCCGTTGCGGATACCAACGGAATCCTTTTGTCCTGTGTCATAAATTCGCCAACTTGGTAATCGCCATTGATAAGGCATGAAATACCCTCGGGTAGATTGTTTTCCTTGAAAACGGCCGCCGCAATGTTCTGGCAGGCGATACCGCACAAAGGTGTTTTTTCCGATGGCTTCCATACACAGACATCTCCGCATACCCAGGCCAAGGCCGTATTCCAGGCCCAGACGGCCACGGGAAAGTTAAAGGCAGAAATTATCCCTACGACTCCCAAGGAATGGTATTGCTCGTACATTCTGTGTCCAGGGCGTTCGGAGTGCATGGTAAGTCCGTGGAGTTGTCGTGATAGGCCCACTGCAAAATCGCAGATGTCTATCATTTCCTGAACTTCTCCCAAGCCCTCCTGATAACTTTTACCCATTTCAAAGGAAACCAGCTTCCCCAGGGGCTCCTTTAGCTCCCGAAGTTTATTACCAAATTGACGTACAATTTCCCCACGTTGGGGAGCGGGCATTTTTCTCCAAATTTTGAAGGCATTGGTGGCCTTCTCCATCACTTTTTCATAGTCCTCTCTGGAGGTTGATATTACCTTGCCTATTAAAGAGCCGTCAACTGGCGAATAGGATTCAATAGTATTTCCTGTTGCAAAATTTTCTATGCCCGTTGAAGAGCCGTTGTTGTTTTCTTTTAGGCCTAAGGCCGATAAGGCATCAACTATTCCAAATTCTTTAGCAATTTCTGACATTTGTAACTTTTTTATCCCCTGATGTTATATTTAAACAAAAATACGAAGAATAGTTTGCTCTTTACAAACCAAACTTAAGGGCGGACCAAACGATGATTCCCAACAATGCAGGGAGTCCCTGTACGTAAAATATTTTTTTTGAGACGGAAATTGCCCCATATACACCAGCAATAAAGACGCAGGCCAAAAAGAAAAGGGCAATATTTACGGACCATTCCGGCGAGGATATGATTAAGGACCACAATAGACCTGCGGCCAAAAACCCATTGTACAATCCCTGGTTGGCTGCCATACTTTTGGTGGGTTCAAATAGTTCATCAGGAAAATTTCGAAATACCTTTTTAGCCTTGGTGGTCCAGGCAAACATTTCCAACCATAAAAAGTAACAATGCATCAATGCAACCAAAACCGTAATCCCTTTAGCCAAGATTAACATTACTCTTCTTTTGCTATGAAACGTTCGTCAACCGGCATAACGGTACCACATTTGTCACAGGTTCGTAGTTCCTCTGAGCTATAAAAATGTTTAAAGTGGGCCAAAAAGTCTTTTTCTATATCGTTCAAGGTAAAGTAAGCCTCATAAAGTTTATGGTTACAGTTATCACAAAACCATAGAAGTCCATCATCTACATTCATGTCCGCCCTCTTACGCTCAATGACCAGACCAATGGAATGCTCATGCCTTACGGGCGAATGGGGAACCTTGGCAGGATGCAGGTACATGTCTCCCGGGCCCAATTTCATGGTTTTCTTTTTGCCATCCTCCTGAATGTGAACTTCAATAGTACCCTCCAACTGATAAAAAAGTTCTTCTGTTTCGTTATAATGGTAATCTTTTCTAGCATTTGGTCCTGCCACGACCATAACAATGTAATCCCCGGCATCTTTGTAAAGGTTTTTGTTGCCTACTGGGGGTTTTAATGTTTGTCTGTTTTCCTCAATCCATTGATTGAGGTTGAATGGAGGTTTTATTCCCATAATCTTAGTTTTTCTAAAGGTAAAAAAAGTGAAGAACTAATTGGGAATTGGTCATAAAAAAACCCCTGCTCTCACAAGGGTTCCATTGTAAAATCAAATCAGTAATAACCTTATCTAATAAAAATTTGTGTGAAGTACAACTCTCCCTCTTCGTCAGGGAGGATACTCAAAGCGGAATGGGTGTAATCCCCTTCCAAGTTTTTTCTATGGTTTGGGCTGTCCAACCAAGCTTCAAAGGCTTCAGCAGCTGTATCATAATCTTTGGCAACATTCTCCGTTACGTCCGTGGCTCCCGTTTTAGCGGAAATATTTTCTGCGCGTGTATTAAAATTAGTATGGCTTATTTGCCCCTTAGATATCATATAATCATTATGTTCACTTGCCTGTTGATAACTCGTTATTTCAAATTGAAGTTCATTTAGACCTAAAGATAATCTATGTTCGTTCACCAAATCAAAAAGCTCGTTTTCCTGTGTTGTTTGAATATTTGAGGCAACGGAAAAGCCCAAATTACTTTGTTCTTCCATTTCTACATACGTGTCCTTTGAACAGGATTGAACTGCTATAAGGACCAATACATAGAACATTTTATTAATTGTTCTCATTCCGGGGGATTTCTATTCTATGGGGCAAAGGTATCCCCAAATGAAACCTGGATCAATATTTTATCTTTATGGTGGATAACAAATTCGATGATAAGACAAACACCGTAAAATAGACGATAATCGACTAACTACATGTTCTTTTTATCGACTTTTTATAGCCGTTCCCTGTAAGTGTATTGAGAATATGGGCATTGAAAGCTACACCTATTCCTGATAGAAAAGCTGTGTATAGTAAAAGTCGCCTTGGGCGTTCTTTTTAACGCTGACCGCTGTATGTGAAAATTCGCCCTCCATGGTCTTTTTATGGCTGGCGCTCCGATACCATCCCTCAAAGGCTTCCATGGCCGTATCGTAATCCTTGGCCACATTTTCCGCTACCATCTTTACGGTAACCTCAGAATTAATGCTGGACGCCCTAGCGCTAAAATTGTCATGGCTTAAACTCCCTTTGGCTATCATGTAGTCCGTATGCTTGTTCGCATACTTGTAGGCGATTTCACTGAACTCAAGTTTGTTCAGGCCTAAAGATACTCTGTGATCGTTAACTATGCTCAGTACTTCCTGTTCCAGAAATGCATTATTCTGGGCTTCCTCAATAATTGTATCGTCCTGCAAGGGTTCGGCCGTACAAGAATGGAGCAATACAAACAACACCGGGATAGCGAATAGCAATCTCATTTTCATATAGTGTTCTCTTTGTAAGCAGGCCGTTCAGGATAGCTTCGTAGGAAAGTAAGATAGGGTTTCTGTTCTCGTGTTGATCGGGGAAATCAACATTGTAATATTACTTAAAATACACGTTGGTCATGTTGAAACCCATCTATTTTTCGACCAAATGCCTAGAATCTAGGAGAAAATGTTTTTGGTCTGAAAATTAGGGTTTTTGGTCGATCAAGGAAGTTCTTCCGTTAAATCACTTTGGAGTACATTGTCAAAAAGAAAGGCACCAATGTCTATTAAAGGGTCGTATAGAACGGAATTGGCCTTCATCTCCTGGTTAGGGAAAACAAAATTAGTGTTCAAGCGTTCCAAGAACACCAAAAGCGCCCCAAGAATTACGGCCACCTTCAAAATACCAAAGATGGCTCCTGCCAGTTTGTTTAGAATACCCAACATGGCTATATCGATTATTTTGGTCAATATCTTTCCCAAAAGATGTACGGCCATCACGATTAAAATAAAAGTAATGACCAAAGCGGCAATATTGATGAACTTTTCATCCCAGTCCATTCTTTCAGATAAATAATCACCCGCGATGTAAGAAAAATGAATCGCTCCATAAATACCTGCAATTATGGCGATGATAGAGGCTATCTCCACTAAAAGGCCATTGCTAAGTCCTTTCCAAAGACCCCATAAAAGAAGCAATCCCAGTACAATGTCCAAAAAATTCATTTCACTAGTTTCAACAAATATAAAACTTTAGATTAGTACCTTTATACCTTTAAAATACTATCAATACATTCTAACGAAATTCTATGGCCAGGGATATTTTATTGAAGGAAAGATGGGAAGTATTGGTGCTAAAATTGTCCAATAGATTTTCTGATGGGGATCCCCTGGAGATGGATGCCATTATATACTTGGTAGGTGTGCAGGAACTTGGCCAATACCACAGAAAGTACAAGAAAGACGACAAATTGGATTTGATGCATATTGCTATTTGCAGATTGTTGGAACCGTATGGGTATTATGAATTTGAATTTTTCGATGATGATGGTTGGCCACATTACAAAATCAAGGAAAATCTTCCACCTTTAAAGGCTGGTGAGCAGGCCGTTTTAATGAAAGAGGCCATTGTAGATTATTTTTTAGAAAAGGAGTTTATTGACTAGATGAAAACCACACCCTATTATGCCGTAATCTTCACTTCCGTTCGTACGGATGGTGATCATGGTTATTCGAAAATGGCAGAGGCCATGGATGAATTGGCCAAAACCCAACCCGGTTATCTAGGTATTGAAAGTGCAAGGGAAGATATCGGAATAACGGTAAGTTATTGGAAAAGTTTGGAGGCCATTGCCCATTGGAAAAGCAATTCTGAACATATGTTGGCGCAGTCCAAAGGAATTAGTGACTGGTATAAAAACTACAAAGTTAGAATTTGTAAGGTAGAACGGGAGTATTCCTGGGAAAAGTAAAATCACTTACATATTAGGGAAGTCACCATTTCCTTTGAAAACTAATTAAATCCTATTATCTTTCTAAGAAATGCAGCTTTGGCTGTATTTAAATTCAAAAGATTTTATGGGAGCATATATTATATCGTTAGATCAGGGAACGACAAGTTCGCGTGCATTGCTAGTAGATGAAGAAGGGAGAATTCAAGGGATGGCGCAAAAGGAGTTCAAACAGATTTTCCCCAAGTCGGGTTGGGTAGAGCACGATGCCATTGAAATTTTGGAAACACAACTGGGTGTTTTAAAAGAACTAATTTCGGGGAATAATGTCGATTTAAATGATGTAAAAGGAATCGGTATAACCAACCAACGTGAAACCGCCGTGGTATGGGACAAAAATACGGGCAAACCCGTTTACAATGCCATCGTGTGGCAGGACAAACGTACAGCAAACATTTGTGAGCATCTTAAAAAGGAAGGTCTTACCGAGCATGTACGAAAAACTACGGGCTTGGTCATTGATTCTTATTTTTCCGGAACCAAGGTCCAATGGATTTTGGATAACGTGGAAGGTGCTAGGGAGAAAGCCGATAAGGGCGAATTGCTGTTTGGAACCATAGATACTTGGTTGGTATGGAATATGACCACGACCAAAAACCATTTCACGGACTATACCAATGCCTCAAGAACCCTCTTGTATGATATTGTAAATTTAAAATGGGACGATCGGCTATTAAGTGCCATGAATATTCCAAAAAGCATGCTGCCCGAAGTAAAACCCTCGGCATTCCATTTTGGGGATTTTGAAATCGACGGAGTTAAAATCCCCATAGCGGGGATTGCCGGTGACCAGCAGGCCGCTTTGTTTGGACAGGGATGTTTTAAAAAGGGAACCGCAAAAAACACCTATGGTACTGGCTGTTTTATGCTGATGAACACCGGCGAAGAACCCCAATTTTCAAAGAATGGTTTATTGACCACTATTGCCTATGGCTTGAATGGCAAGGTCAATTATGCTCTTGAAGGCAGTATTTTCATCGCAGGGGCGGCAATACAGTGGTTACGTGATGGCCTGGAACTTATAAAAGATGCCAAGGAAACCGAGGCGCTCGCGGATTCGGTAGAGGGAGAAAGTTCCGTATACGTTGTGCCGGCCTTTGCAGGGCTGGGTGCACCTTATTGGGATATGTACGCCCGTGGAGCCATTTTTGGGTTGACCAGGGATACGGGCAAGGCGCATTTAGCCAAAGCAACCTTGGAGTCACTTGCTTATCAGACAAAGGATATTCTAAAGGCCATGGAGGATGACTCCGGATTACAGTTAAAAAACCTAAGGGTAGATGGTGGTGCTTGTGCAAACAATCACCTTATGCAGTTTCAGGCCGATATCTTGGATAGTGAAGTGCATCGGCCCGAAGTGATAGAGTCCACCGCCATGGGAGCCGCTTTTTTGGCAGGTATCCAAGTGGGGCTTTGGACACAAGCGGATATTGATGAGAACCGACCTATGAACAGAATCTTCAAACCAAAATTCGATCGGGCAAAAAGAAGACGATTATATGCCCAATGGAAAAAGGCCGTGGAACGATCTAAAGCTTGGGAAGAGGAATAAGCCTGTTATTTTATCATTAAATTAAGAAGTATGGCAGTTCATGCGGGTGCCTTACATCTTATCTTTATGGAAGAAAGAAAGTTATGCAGCACATAGAGTTTTCCAATTTAAACCGCGAGAAATATATTGAACGGTTAAAAACCGAATCTTTTGATCTGGTGATTATCGGCGGAGGGATTACCGGGGCCGGTATAGCCTTGGATGCAGCGTCCAGGGGCTTGAAAGTAGCTTTGCTGGAAAAAAATGATTTTGCATCCGGTACCAGTAGCAAGTCTACCAAATTGATACACGGGGGCTTACGCTATTTAAAACAATTCGATTTTTGGCTGGTTAAGGAAGTGGGTTCGGAAAGGGCCATTGTACATAAATTGGCTCCTCACTTGGTGCTTCCAGAGAAAATGTTGTTGCCATTAATCGAGAATGGCTCCTATGGGAAATGGCTGACCTCCATCGGACTAAAGGTATACGATATTTTGGCCCAGGTTTCAGGAGATGATAAACGGCAAATGTTGGAGAAAAAGGAAGCCTTGAAATTGGAACCCCTTTTGCCCAAAAAGATATTGAACGGAGCGGGTTATTATGCCGAATATAGAACGGACGATGCCAGGCTCACCATTGAAAATATAAAGACAAGCTTGCTTTTCGGCGCGCAGGCCTTGAACTACGCCGTGGTAACCGATTTTTTGTATAAAAATGAAAAGGTTGCCGGTGTACAAGTACGGGATGAGGTTACTGGGACGGATTTTGAAATCAAGTCCAAATACGTCATTAGCGCTGCGGGACCTTGGGTAGACGACCTTAGGGTGCTCAACAATTCCAAAAAAGGTAAGCAACTGCACTTAACAAAAGGAGTCCATTTGGTTTTTCCATATGAAAAGCTTCCCGTAAAACAATCTGTTTATTTTGATATTCCCGATGGCCGAATGATGTTCGCCATTCCAAGGGGGAAGATAACTTATGTAGGGACTACGGATACTAATTATAACGATAATAAGGACAAGGTTCGAACGGATATTGCCGATGCCATCTATCTTATTTCGGCAGTGAACAATATGTTCCCGGATATCAATCTGGAACTGGATGATATTGTTTCTTCCTGGGCAGGTCTTAGACCTTTGATTCATGAAGAAGGAAAATCCGCTTCCGAATTATCTAGAAAGGACGAGATTTTTGTTTCGGATACGGGGCTCATCAGTATAGCGGGTGGAAAGCTTACGGGTTACCGTAAAATGGCGGAACGCGTCGTGGACCGCGTAGTGGAGAAACTGAAACAGGAACACAATACCGAAACCAAGAAATGCTATACGGACAAGATTTCGCTCTGCGGAAACGATAATTTCAAGAAGTTCAAACACGTGAAAAAATACATTGACAAGGTGTACGAACGCATCAAGCCCGAACGTTTTTCCAAACATGACGCGTGGTTTTTGGTTACGAATTATGGTGAGCAAACGGAGGCAATCCTTGAGCTTTATGGAAAAAGAACTGAAAAGGACAATGCTACCAAACTTGTTTTGGCGGAGTTGGAGTACGGATTCTACAACGAAATGGTGCTAAACCCCATGGATTTCTTTATTAGGCGTACGGGTAGGCTCTATTTTGACATTGAGAGTATTACTCAGTATATGAATCCGGTCCTAAATGAATTTAAGGTTATTTTGAAATCGGACGATGCTCATCTAAAAGCTTGGCAGAAAACCTTGGAAAATGAAATCAAGGAACATTCGGATTTTTCATTGAATAGAGCTTAATCCAGCTTCTCTGTCAAAGCAGCGAAGACTTTTTTGGCATTTTTGTTTTCATAGAGCACCTCATACACCGCATCGATGATGGGAGTCTTTACCTTCTTTTTAAAATCGTTCTTTATTTGGTAGGCACTTTTGGTGGCGTAATACCCTTCGGCGACCATACTCATTTCCATTTGGGCGCTTTTTACGGTATATCCCTTTCCGATCATGTTCCCAAACATTCTATTTCTACTAAATGTGGAATATCCGGTAACCAGTAAATCCCCTAAATAAGCAGATTGGTTGATGTTTCGGTCTATATTATGGATTCGCTTCGTGTACCGTTTCATTTCTCGAATGGCATTGCTCATCAATACACTTTGAAAGTTGTCGCCGTAACCAAGACCGTGGGCAATACCCGCAGCTATGGCATAAATGTTCTTTAGCATGGCGGCATACTCCGTACCAATAATATCCTTGGTTATTTTCGTCTTGATAAAATTGCTGGACAAATTTTTGGCCACTAACTTAGCCTTTTTGGAATCTGCACAGGCAATGGTCAAATACGAAAGTCGTTCCATGGCAACTTCCTCCGCATGGCATGGCCCTGTAATCACCCCAATATTCTCAAAAGGAATGTTATAGGTATCATGAAAATGTTCGCCAACAATTTTTCCAGTTTCGGGCACGATACCTTTAATGGCGGAAAATATGATTTTATCGTCCAAGGCAACGGAAAGTTTAGCTAGCTCTTGCATTAAAAAAGCCGATGGTATGGCAAATATCAAGACATCGGCATAATGTACTATTTCATTGATGTCATCGGTCAAGAGCAACTGCTCCGTCTTGAATTCGACCGAGGTAAGATAGTTGGGATTGTGCTTTTGAATTTTAAGGTAACCAATGGCATCAGAGTTTCTCATATACCAGCCTACCATATCTTGATTCGCGGTCAACATTTTTACAATGGCCGTTGCCCAACTACCTCCGCCCAAAACCGCAAATTTCATCTCGTTCTTCATATCCATTTATATAATGCCGCTAAATTACCAAATTATTGGTAGTGGTATATGCGCTGTAAATCAACGTGTTCGCTGTTTTGGCACGGTGCTTGTTTTATTTGTTCTAGAATTAAAACTGAGGGTTATGAAACATGTAAAACTACTTTTTGGATATGCATTACTGGCGACTTTATTGGTTTCCTGCTATGCAGATGTACTTATTGAGGATCAATTCATTGAGGAATCCGCCTTTAATACGGATCAGGTTTTGCAATCGTATGACCTATGGTATGTAGATATCAATGAAACCCGTGGAAGTGGCGAAGTTCCTTTTTTACAAAGGGCCTTTACCGTTAGTTTTGATCGTGGTACTTTTTATGCCAACAACAATATTGTGGGCATCGGGAAGACCGGAAACGGGTTTGGAATCGACGTTGGTTTTTATGATACGTACCGTGGCGTGGTAGAAATAGATCATGATGTGGACGGAACATGGTTATTGGAGGTGTATGCCGTTAATGGAAGTACGATAGAGCTTTACGACCCCAGCACGGACACATCATATATACTTCAAGGTTATCAAAGAAACAATTTTGATTACGACCAGGTATTTTATGATAACATCAACTACTTCATCCAGGAGTACGATGCTTGGGAAAAGACCTATACCAGTGTGGAAGGGAAATTGAACGATTTTGACGATGAGAACTTTCTACAGTTTTTGCCCAATTTCTTCCGTTCTTCGGTGGATGCTCCCGGAACGTCCTTGGGTAGTCTGCAGTGGGATTATGAAGGGAATTATCAGGTCTATGATGTTGCCAACGATACTTCCTTAAAGACCTTGACCTTGGATTATGATTTTTTTGGCAACGATTATTTTGAGCTATATGTGGTCAATGATGGCACTATAGAATTATATCACCCAGATAGCGGAACTATCTACGAATTTAAGGGTAGGGGATATCAGCAATATTTAAAAACGGGCAAGGGTACCGTAGCTAAGAAAAGAATAAAGACTTCCAATCCTACCATGGATGTGGTAAGGAAGCGAGCAAAATAGTTTTTAGGTTGGTTAGTTGTTCAAACCGCCAGGGAGTATAAAATCTCCCTGCGGATTTTTGTTGAAATAGCAACTATTTATTATTTGCCGGGAATGGCTTCTGGCCATCCCTTTCTATATTCTGAAACCGTTTCCCCATAGCTTTTGGCTAGGGATTCCGCTTCTTCACTGGAATAGATTTTCTTTGCCTTTTTAAAGAAGTCCTCTTCCTCATCCTTCAAGTGGTGTTCTACCTTCTCGGCAAGTTTTTGCATAGTGGCCAACCAATGTGGGGAACTCATATCGGTATCGTCCAGTTCTTCTATGAGTTCGTCCATTTCATGGTGTTCTGCCATGCCGTGTCTGGCATCTTCCTGCATCTTATCGGAATCTATCAATGGAGAATAAAAATATCGCTCTTCCGCAACTTCATGTACTTCCAATTCCTTCTTCAATTCCTCCCAGATATCCCTTCTTTTTTCGGAATCTCCTGAGGTTTTTAGGATTTTGGAGCATAATTCCCGTTGGATATCATGATCGTCCTTGATGGCTTTATAAATGTTCATTTCTAAATCTTTTTGGGGACTCTAACTTGGCCAGCTTATTAAATGAGACAGCAATTAGCATCCGGATTAATAGAGAAACAAGGTAAGCCATGGGCATTCCTATGCTTAACTCCATTAAATCAAAGATTAGTTCTAATGCGTTTTAAACGCACTCCTTGTCAGAAAGTGGCAAGGGTCTATAGGCATAGTATTGCAACACTTCTTCCAAGGCCAATCGTAACGCCTTGTTTACGGGTACAATGATATTTCCCAAACGAAAATCAATCTGGTTGAGCTGCATGTAGTATTCCGTAAAAACCGGAACGGAAAGGCCTTGGCTTATTTTTTCCGAAGCCGATGCAAAATTTTCCGCTTGCCCCTCCTTTATGACCTTACAAGTTGCCAGTCTAAGCTTGCCATATTTATCGGTACTGGCCCCGTAGCCGAACAACCGGCATATAAGCCCGCGATACCTATAGGTTTTGCAATGGCCTTGGTCTACAAGGGTAAGTGGCTGGTAGTTTACGCAGGTAGGGGTTTGAATCTCCCTAAGGATCTGCAACATTTTTTCTGCCTCACCGGTTAAAAACAAGTGAAAGGCCCATGGTAAAAACTCCAATGGGGACGCTTCTATAGCTGGATGGGTGCAGCACCTTCCACAGCCGGAAAGACAACTTAAACCCGTATTATTTTGAAAAGCTGCGGTTTCCTTTTCCAGTTGATGGAACAACTGTTCTATCAACGTTACTTTTTGCGGTAAGGTCATTGATTTTTCGCGCGAAGGTCGATTTAAAATCGATCCGTTGGGATTTTTTATTTTTATTTTAAAATGCTGATAAACAATTATTTAAATCAATCAGAGGCTTTGCCCAAAAGTCAACAAGTTGTTATCAGGATCAAGGAGGGAGAATTCCTTTTGTCCCCAAGGTTTTACCGTTAATTTCCCATTGGGATGAATGGCCACATTTTGCTCCAGAAGTGCTGTATAAAAATGGTCAATATCATTACAGCGAATATAGACCTGGCCGTAATTTTCTTTGGGGTCCAAACCTTTAAAAAGGAAGAAATGGATTTGAACACTGTCCTTCTCGAGCATCAAGTAATCCGGATAATCTACATCGCCTATATTACGAAAGCCCAACGTATCCATATAATAGTTCATGGTTCTGTTCTTATTGCGCATGGGTAATTTGGGATGGATTTCGGTCAACATATTTTTAGATATAAGTTAGGCAAAAGTAGAATTGTATACGTTTTTCTAAGTAATATTCTTCTCAAGAACATAATCGTCCATAACATATCCATTCCCTATATCCTGCACGATGGAGTCAACATTGGCAAAACCCATTTTTTTATAGGCGGAGATGGACTTAGAATTGTACTTGTTAACAGTGAGCCTTATTTTGGGCAAATGGTATTCCATTGCTTTATTTTCGATGAAGGAAAGGGCCAATTTACCCAACCCATTTCCACGCATGTTTTTGAGCACATAAAACTTGCTCAAAAAAAGAAAATCTTTGTGAAGGCTCAAGGCAAAATAGCCTGCATGACCAACATCGGTTTTTATCAAATAATACTGATACCCTTCTTTAATTTGGTCATTTATGGCCGTTTCCGACTGATATTTCGCCAACATGTAATCTACCTGTAACGAACCAATAATGGGCGTGTAATGGTCGGTCCAGATGGTTTGAGCCAAATGGGCGACTGTTGCTATATGCGCTGTTGAGCTTACGGCTATGATAGTTGGCAAAACGAATTGGGATTTGGTCAGTTTTATTTTTAAGGTAAGGGTTTTACCATAATGTCCTTAAAAAATACGATGCTGTTGGGGTCATGGGCCTGTAGTGCAAAAGTCCCTCCCTTCAATAGCCGCATGGAGCCTTCATTTCTTTTGGGCTGGGAAGGTTCCGTATAATCCACAACAACGATATCATTAATTTTCACAATGACCCTGTTACCTTCTACCTTTATGTGCTCCGTATACCATTCGTCATCATGTACGTAGTTTTCTTTTAGATCCACGATGTCATAGAGACTT
The DNA here is from genome assembly GCF_002742265.1 of Maribacter sp. 4G9. GTDB lineage: Bacteria > Bacteroidota > Bacteroidia > Flavobacteriales > Flavobacteriaceae > Maribacter. The sequence goes on along the minus strand of NZ_MDGL01000007.1, from coordinate 3,483 downwards.
CCGGTACGTTTCCAATCCGTGTGGGAGTTATTCACCTGAACTTCGTAGCCTTGTGAGGGCCAACCGTCTTCTTGATATTTCGTATGGATGTAAATCCCGGAATTTGCCCCAGGTTTGGTCATCACGGTAGTCTTGAACTCAAAATTTTGGAACTGATGGCCTTCTACTTCACCGTTATAAAAAAGATGCCCTACATCTCCTTGAACCTTAATGGCCCCGTCCACAATGGAAAAACTGGTGGCATTCTCCCCTACTTTCCAACCATCCAGATTTTCTCCGTTAAATAGGGAAATCCATCTATTGTTTTTGGAGTTGTCTTTTTGCTGTGCCCTGATGTCATAAACCCAACCGAGTTGAGAGACTATCAGGGTAAGGAGGAATATTTTTTTCATTTTAAAGTCGTTTATTGGTTTTACCTACAAAGTATTGAAAAAAAATCAAAATGCTCTTTTCTTTCCCATGTAGCTAAGTCAATTTTTTCATTAAACATTTTTTGTAGGTTTTTGAATACAATTATTGCCAATAGACTAATGGGTAGGATATGGATTTTTTTTTGGCATACACAGAGAGCTAAAAACACAAGAGGTAATGGCACCATTGCTTAGAGCCATGGATGTGTTTGATAATTCATTTACTGCGTATTCTTAAAAGTATCTTCGAAAATTTTTACCCAATCTCCATCGATCAATTGTTCCCCATATTCTTTAAAGCCCCCTTCAGGTGTGCTGCCAAAAAAGAATCTGGTCTTTTCATCTTTCCACACAATGAGTTGTTCCTCCTTAAATTCTGCGGGGTATCTAGCGGCCCCTTCTTTAGAAAATCGATAGTAGTAATATTTTTCGTCCGCCTCATCGTAGAGGATTATTGTATGGAGTTGCAGAAACTCGGTATTCAACTCAATGACCAGAATGCTACTGTTTAAATCATAGGAGATTTTTTCGTAGGCAGAACCTGTTTTGGTGACAATCCCGTTTTCATAAATTTTTGATGTACCCACCCATTCTCCAACCAAGAAGCTTAGTTGCTCCATCTTTTCGTGCTTTAAATCTTGCGATAGAACAGAATTATACAGAAAAAACAAAACCAAACAATAAAGGAACTTGGAAGCTTTTCTAAATTTCATATTTCTACATTTAACGGTGAGGTTATGATTAGTTGCGGACTTTTCATGTAGGCTGAGCGCAGTCGAAGCCAGGAAAATGTCCGCTTGTACCGAAGATAGTTAATTGCAATGGATTGCCATTTGGGAAAGCAGACCACAATTAATTATAAAGCGTGTGGTTGTTGCACAACTTCTTTTTTAATCAAATTATGAATTAATAGAAGTTTCGAAAAATAATATACACTTAAGAACCAGCAACTTCCAGATTCTTAAAATCAGGAAAATCCTATTTTATTAGAAATTTAGACTTGTGCAACGGTTACTATTGTAGACAACAGTTTTTCATTCAAATCTTATTTTCCGATAATTGCCATTATTTCAACAATATCTTCATCTACTTTAAAATAAATACTATCAACTCCACAAAGACAGCGTCTGTAGTCTTTTTTTTATAGTCAACCGATTCGAATGAAAAAGGTCTTTGGGCAATAATCTCGAAATATGTAAAAAATGATTCAAAGTATTTGTCAGCTTGAGTCATTCCAAATTAAAACCAACGGCGCGCATAGCGCGGCGTTTGCGAAAGCAACGTGCGAGTTGAAGCGCTGGTGGCGAATTTTATGGAAATACAGTGAAAACCTGTGACGATGGTTCGGTTATATGGCTGTATATGGATATTTTGAACCGGATTATCGGTCATCGATACGGCCACTCCTTGGCCGTTTATCGTGGTTTTCACGGTATTGGGAACATTCCCGATAGCTATCGGGAAACAAATCGGTTTGTAAGTTGCCAAACTTATTATGGCTTATGATCATTCAGATGCCGGTGAACACAAAAATAAGTGTATCCCATATAGGATGCCGAGCAAGTTATATGGTATTGAATGGTTGATAATCCTTTCGGAATTATCAACGATTCAACACCCCAAAACCATCATTATGAAGTAATTGAAAATTAAATACTAACTTTAGAGAACTGGACTAGGGCTTTTCATAGGAGCCATTGTTGTGCTTTCGTTATTTGTTTAACTCTTCGTTGATTAATTCAGATAATTCTTTTGTGGATTCTAGCATATTTTGCATTTGCTTTCGTAAGTTCTTATCTGTATAATCTCTCAATTGAAAAGTTCCATTTATGATGTTAATTGCTGAAATTATATCTTCCTCCCTAATTAATTGGTTCAATAGTTTGGGATTTATATTTAAAATATAATTTATAGGTCCAAGACCAACCGCTTTTTGGCTATCCTTCAAATGAACATCATTATTCCCAGATATAGTTTTAACAATTACATTTTGAGTAGTTCTCAAATCTAGTAGAGCATTCCTAATTTCATCTGGCATTAATTTAATGTCTCCCGTAGATAGTAAAGATTCTATTGTATTTGTATTGAAAGTATAATAACCAAATTCCCAATCAAGTGTACCAATAAGAGGTATAACATCATTAATACTTTCAGCTTCAGGTAATTTTTCTAAATAGTTTTGATATAATGTAAGACTCGAATCAAGATATACAATTACTCTATTAATATAAATAGTGTCCTTTTCTAAATCTTGTAACACCTGTCTATAGTAATTATTGCGAATTTTTGTGCTTTTTCTATTTTCATTCCAATTATTAATCTGTAACGCGATTAAAATTCCGATTACTACTAGTATAATTTCTCCAACGGCATATTTAAAATACTTTCCAGTTTTGTTTTCCATAAGTAAGTTTTGGCGGATTTTTCTAAAGAATTTTATCATTAGTTAGCGGTTTGTGATAATGAAGCACAACGCAGGGCTATGTGAAGCCACGTTACGGATTTTAAATTTACGCAACTTGTTGGGATAAATTTACAAATACGTGTTGAACGTGGCCAGGTTGCATACCCGCCAGAAAGGCTTTGTCGGGCTGGTAGCCGTTGATATGTACAGTTTTCCTCGATGGCGCCTAAAGGTGATAAAAGTTCGCAGGTCCCTCATCCTACGGATTATGCAAACTGGCATGGCCCTGCGATGATGTACAAATCCCAAGGGGCGGGAATTGGAGCCTTTGGCGACAATGTAGCGACTTGGGTTCACCTTTAGGTGAATTGTACATCATCGGTCCCGGCTATGAGTGGTTGCGTGGGTTAGCACTTAACTTTGCAAGTACACACCAAGCTGAAAATCCGCGAGGATTTTCAGAAGTAGGCAAGAACAAGCAATTACTTATAGCATCTATGTAAAAGCAGCCTGTCGAGTATCTTTAAGATTCACCAAAATCAAAAGATATGAAAACACAACAAACTGCCCCACCCAAGTTATTCATTGGTATCGACATACACAAGCGAAGTTGGAAGGTACACTGTTCGACCGATCTTTTCTCGGGCAGGACCTTTTCCATGTCCCCGG
>NZ_MDGL01000006.1 GCF_002742265.1 Maribacter sp. 4G9 | reverse complement strand
CGGCCATGGGTACCGTAACGTTAAAGCCACGACTAGGTGAAGGAAGGTATGCGACTATTGATTCTTCTATCATATCTTTGTCAAGAATAAAGTACATAAAGGGTTGTTTTGGTTTGACTTATGTTTCACAACACAAATCTCTGCAACCCTGTCTTTCGATCCAAAAAAAGTTTAAACCACTTCGTATATATTTATCGATGAAATACATTCAAAGTCTATTTTAATAGCCCCAAAACTTTAAAATAGTATACGAATTTAACCGAACCAAACCTTTTTAAATTCACGTGTTATGGAATACCTACTCTTCTCTTTGTGGATTGCAATCATGGCCATTATGCTTGGAAAAACCATTTTGGCACATCGTTCACTTAAAAAAATGCTGGATAGGAAATAAAACTACGCTTCCCTGATCAGTTTTCGAATTAGCACCGGTAATAGCAGTAAATCCAGTACCAACGCCGTTACCAAGGTTACACTTATAATCAAACCTATAGTGATACTGGGCTGATGAATGGAAAACAGCATGACCATGAATCCGAAAAATAGGATGATTGTAGTAATGACAAGTGCCCTCCCGGTATGGGCGAAAGTCTTTTCCAATGCTTCCTCTTGAGTAAGCCCTTGGCTTATCCCTAACTTATATTTCCCTAAAAAATGTATCGTATCGTCCACGGCAATGCCAAAAACAATAGCAAATACCACCGATAAGGAGGCTTCCAAAGGTATGTTCAGAAACCCTAGGACGCTTCCAGCGAAAAGAATAGGAAGTATGTTGGGAATAAGGGAAATAAGGAACATTTTAAAATTTCTAAAAACAAGAACCATTAATAGACCAATAAGAAGGAGTCCGTAGAACAATCCCTCCAAAAGACTACTCCGTATATACTCGGAGTTTTTGTCCAGTAGCATACTTTTTCCGGTAACCCTCACCTTTATTTTGGTCGTATCCAACTTCCTTTGGGCGAAATTTTCAATGTTTTCATATACCAATTTTAAATTGTCCGTACCAATATCCTGCAACCTCCCGTTTATACGCGCCATGTTCCCATCGGCATTGACGAAACGTTCCAGCTCCTTTCTTCCCAATCTACGAATATCCTTCTTGTACTTCTCAAAAACCGATGCGCTCTTGGGTATGGTCAGAAAATCAGACTTATTAACATTGTTTGCCTTGTGGAGAATTTTAAAAGGTAAATTCGAGGATTGTAGGTTTCCTATGGAAGGCACCGTTTTGAGGTAATCTATCAATTTTTCAATTTCTATAGCTACCTTATAATCCAGCACGGAGAAATCGTTTTGGGCCATCACCGCTATTTCCAATGGCCTAAATCCGGCATAATTTTGCTGAAAAAATTCAAAATCGGAAGCGATTTCACTTTTATTGGGCAGGGTTCTTTTAAACTCATAATTGGTGCTTACCAAACTGATGCCCCAGAAGCACAGACTTGTAAAGATCACGGTACCCAACAAGATGGCCTTGGGATGTATTTTGGTAAACTGATTGATGGCCAAGAGATAATTCACCCATTTTTTGGAAACACTTTTCTTTCCCAAGAGTGCTTTTTTAGGAAGACTGATCAAAAGGGAACCAGTGAAGAAAACTACGGTGATATAGGCCACAATAACGCCAATGGCGGCATTGATACCAAATTCCTGGATACTCACGAGTCGGGAAGATAAAAGCGTGATAAATCCTACCGCGGTGGTAACCGACGTGAGCAAGGTGGTAAGGCCTACTTCTCCCAACGATGATTTTATAGCCGTATACCTTTCCGCCCCAGATTGAATTTTGCGTATAAAACTGTCCGTAATATGGATAACATCCGAAGTGCCCACTATGAGCATCAAGACGGGGTAGAAGGCCGCCATGGCATTGAGTTCCTTGCCCCAAAGTGCCAATATGCCCATAAAAATTAAAAGAGAAAGACTTATGGAGGCCATGGAAATCAAAACCAAGGGCAAACTTCTATAGACCAATAGGAGAATGATCAACACTAAAATAGCTGCTATGACACTGGTTTTTAGCACTTCACTTTTTTGCATATCCACAATGGCTTCCAAAAAAAAGGCCCTCCCCAAAATATGGTACTCCGTTAATTTATGTGTTTTTAAGGAAGTCCGGATTTGGGATAGCAGGATTTCACTCTGTTCGTAGTTTAGGTCATCCAAGGTTCTTAGTGCCACGACCATGGAGGTACCCTTTTCATCGATCAGGGAGTTGATGAATAATCCGTCTTCCTTTATTTTTTCCCAATCCTTGGCGTAGGCCAAACTGTCCTCAATATGGATGATGGGTAGGGTAGTATAGCCAAAGGAGGTTTTAAGCGGATAGGATAATGAAGTTAGCGAAGCACTTTCCGTGACGAAATCAAAATCCTTGCTTGCTTCTGAAAACGCATTGAATTTCTTCAAAAACCCCGCTTCAAAAACAGTTGAGTCCTGTTCTATGGCAATCAATAGGAAATTATCATCTGTACCGAATTCCTCCACAAACCCTTTATAGAATTCAAGGTCCTGATCCTCCTCGGGAAAAAATTGGCTGAAGTCGAATGTAAACTTAAGATTTGGGAGTAAGGTGGCTGAAAAAATCCCAAGGCCCACAAATAAAATGATACAAAATTTTTTTACCAGGGATAGGTGGTTCATAAAGTGAATCTACTGCATGGGCAGAACAAATACAACCGGTTTGTTCTTATTTTGTCTAAAATTAGAGGTTTACAAAATTATCCAATTTCAAGGTCCAATCATAATTTTTATAATCAATATCAATGCCTTTTGTGGTAGGGATAAGTTTTTGGTCCTTCAGGATGTCCTTTACACCATCGACCCCGCCAAAATCTCCTCGGAACCAACTAAAAAGAGCCGTAACCAGTACCTTTTTCTCAGTAGCATTGTAGTCCGTGGTTCGTTTAAGGTACTTGGAGGTTCCCTCGCTAAATTGCTCGTCCAATCGCTCACATTCGTAAATGGCCACTGGCGGACAGTCCAATGCACCACAATTGAGGGCAAAATGAATACGGTAATCCGGTTCATCAACTCGTAGTCTTTTTTCAAATTCGCCCGGAAAAATTTTTCCAACAAATCCCAATCCATACTCCCATTGGGATTTTCTAATGATACCGTGTTCAATTTTTTCAAAGGATATCGTTTCCCCAGCAATGGGAATTTGATCTTTTTTAAAGAATTCACTTCGATCTTGGTACAGATCCGGATTTTTTTGCAGGATTACTTGGATATAGGCGTTATAAATATTTACCCAAAAGGCTAGTTTTTTATCGTTGGTATCCAAGTTTTTTTCCAGGGAATCAATAGTAGTGCGGGATAGGGCATCTTGAATTTCTTGAGTACTTTCATTGTTCTTTATTTTATGGAGAAACTGCTCTGAAAGTTCATTGAAATTCATTTTTCCGGTAGCGGACTGCATTTGCCCGTTACCCTCTTTACATCCTAAAAACAGGATTATCAATAAACTAATTAAATATTTTAATCGAATCATACTTATCTTTTTAACACATACGTAATCGAATAGGGTAGGGTTTTAAAGTAGGTCGTAAATAATCTTTAAACTTTCAGATATTATTTCTAGAATTGTAATCCTTATTTAAAACCTTTCGTATTCTATTTCCGTAGATTTAGAGCAGTCACAATTGTTACGTTACATTTTTTGGAATGATGTTTTTACTATTATGATTAGTATAATTATCCCAGCACATAAGGAAGCCGAGAATATTGACTTTTTAGTTCGAAAACTATCAGGTTTAACGAAGAAGGAACCCTTTGAAATATTGGTGGCGCTTTCTCCTGAAAGCCAGGCCGATTTTTGTAATGAAACCAATGAGAATGCCATTATTCTCAAGTGCCATAAGAAAGGTAGGGCATCACAAATGAACGAGGCGGCCAGAATAGCTAAGGGAGATGTCTTGGCATTTTTGCACGCCGATGTAAGACCTCCTGAAACGTTTCTACTCGATATTAGAAGAACTATTAAAGAAGATTATGATGCCGGATTCTTCTCGTACAGATTTGACAAGGAAAGCCTGCCCTTGCGTATAAATTCCTATTTCACGGGCAAGGACGGTATTTTTACGGGAGGCGGTGACCAATGCCTTTTTATTAAGACAGAACACTTCAATAGCTTGGGTCAATTTGATGAAACCCAAGTACTGATGGAGGACTTTGAGTTTTTTAAACGCTTAAAAAAGCATGGCCTTAGATATAAAATCGTAAAAAACAACCTTATTGTATCCGCTAGGAAATACGATTCCAACTCCTATTTAAGAGTGAACCTGTCCAATTTGTTGTTGGTCGTACTTTTTAAAATGGGATATTCCAGCCAAAAATTAAAGACCCTACATGATAAACTCATCAGAACGCCCTACAACACCTGATATTATTAACGGAATTCAGCAAGTAGGAATTGGTGTATCCGATACCAAAGCTGTTTTCAATTGGTACAGAAAGCATCTAGGGTTTGATATATTGTTATTTAAGGACGAAGCCCCGGCAACCCTTATGACCAGATACACCCAGGAAGAGGTTTGTCATAGAAATGCCTATCTATCGTTGAATATGCATGGGGGCGGGGGATTGGAAATATGGCAATTTACAAGTAGGATACCGGAGAATCCGAAAACCCCTGTTATTTTGGGAGACTTGGGAATCAATGCCATGAAATTAAGAACCATGGATATTACCACCAGTTTTGAGGACCTTAAAAAACTGAATTTGCCCTATCAAACGGATATTATGACCAATACGTTGGGAATCTCTTCCTTCTATTTTCAAGATCCTTGGGATAACTTGGTAGAGGTTGTAGAGGATGGGTATTGTTTTTCCAGAACAAAACAAAGTACTGGTGGTGTTCTAGGCGCTGTTATAGGCGTTTCCCACATTCCAGAATCTATCAGGTTTTATAAAGAATTGTTGGGGTATGGTAAAGTGCTCAGCGAAGAGACCGTAAAACTTCCCTTAAATCCAAACCGTGAAAAATGGGGTCTTTATAGAAAAGTGGTACTTCAACATTCCCGACCCAAGTTTGGTGGCTTTGGTGCTCTTTTGGGCCCTACCCAGATTGAGCTCTTGCAAGCCTTGGATAGAAATCCCGTTAAAATATTTGAAAATAGGTTATGGGGAGATCTGGGTTATATTCATCTATGCTTTGATGTTCATGGTATGGAAAATCTTAGGCAACGCGCTGCAGGGCTTAACTATCCTTTTACCGTAGATAGTGCCAATAGCTTTGATATGGGCGATGCAGCCGGGCATTTCAGTTATGTAGAAGATCCGGACGGAACCCTAATAGAATTTGTGGAAACCCATAAGGTTCCCATTTTTAAACCTTTAGGATTGTACTTGAACCTAAAAAACAGGAATCCTACCAAACCCTTGCCTAAATGGCTGGTAAAGACACTGGGCTTTCACAGAATCTCTAAGGATATTTAGTCCTAAATTACTCGATAATCGAGATTTAATTGCTCCGACGCTTGCGTTGAAACTTAATGTAAAGGTTATTTTCAATGCCTCGTAGGCTTGCTCTAAGGTTGTTTACTCTTTCCCTTTTGTTGTTCGGATCAATCCAATTCCCGAAAAGAAGAAGATAGCACCCAATACGGCAAACACAATTAAGGCTTTTGTAGTTCCCGTACTATTGCCGAACAAGATAGCGGCATATACCAAACCACCAATGCCTAGCAAAGTGAGAATGGTTCCGAAGAGTTTCTTTAAATCCATGGTGGAAAAATAGTAAATTTTCCAGTATTAGTATGCTGTTGTGAATCGATTTATTTAAGAAGTGGAGACAACACCCAAAGCATACAATTGCTCTAAAGTAGGGGATTCGCTGCCACCTTCAGGTTCCAGGGTTATACCAAAGGCTTCGGAATCGTTAGGGTTGTTTAACGCGAATACCTTATTGTCATCCGTGGCAAAATCTTCCAATAATCCCATGCTTGTAGGGGTCAAGGGTGAAAGTTTTAACGACCAGACCTGATAGACAAAACCATCGGGTGGTTCAGGTAAACCTTGGGCATCTATAAAGACTTTTTCTTCTTGCTTGTTCCAATAGGCCTTGGCATAAGAGGATGGAGATACTTCTTGTCCGCCCAGAGGAATTACAGCGATATCCTTGTCCCTTAGGGTGTTCAATAACTCCTGGGTTTTTTCCAGGGAAGCATCGGAATCGGCGATTTGTTGTTCCAATTCCTGATTTTGTTGATTTACGAGCTGAATTTCAGATTTTAGATTCTCATTTTGGGTATAGACCCAGAATAGGCCAATGGCCAATAATACCGAAGCGGCCCAACCTACATAAGACGTCCAATTGGAAGCTTCCTTTTTCAAGGGAATTACGCTGGTATCGGATTCCAGATTACCTAATTTAGGTTTGAGCGTATCAAAAGAATAGGGATTTACGGTGCTACTTCTTCGGGTCAATTCCAAAATGGCATTCTCAATGGCTAGTATTTCAGCCTTGATTTCAGGATACTCCTCCGCATAGGCAGCGATCTCCAGATTTTCCTTTTCTGTGAGAACCCCGGCCACGTAAAGTTCCAATATCCCGGTCGCTATGTATTCTTGAACATTCATTTATTTGACTTCCATGTTTTCCCTTAGTTTGGAAAGACAGCTTCTGTTTCTTGTCTTTACCGTTCCAACGGGTATGGCCAATTCCTCGGCAGCTTCATTTTGTGTATATCCTCTAAAATAGAGCAGTTCTATGATTTGAACACATTTTTTCTTTAGACTTTGTATCAACTTCTTAAGACCTTTTGTGTCAATAGTAGCATTACTTTCATCCTCCCTACTTTCCAAAATACTTACGAAGTAGTCCGCGGAAAGGTTCTTTTTTTCATTTTTATACGACTTACTGCGTATTTCATCGATGGCCGCATTACGTGCGATATTCAAAACCCACGTAAAAAACCTTCCTTTTGATGCATTATAGCTATCGGAATTATTCCAAATCTTTACGAAAACATCCTGACAGATTTCTTGGGAGCGGCCTTCGTTCTTAACAATCGTGTTAATGACCCCACAAATATTTTTGGAGTACATACCATAAAGTGTTTCAAAAGCCGAAGCATCTTTCTTTTGAAATCGCTCTACTAAAAGATCTAATTGCATAGGGCCGAATTTAACGATTAAAAATAAAAAAAGCCACCCCTCTGGATGGCTTTTATTCATACTATTTTTAACGTTATTGTATAATTCCGGTACAACTCACACGGGCTCCGGCAGCACCGCTTGGCTGACTTGTGAAATCATCTGCCCCCTGGTGCACGATTACGGCCTTGCCTAAAATATTTTTGTTTTCGTCATCACATCCCATGCACCATTCTGAGGTTGAGAATTCAACGGTGGCGTTGCCTTCGGCATCTGCCATAAAATTGCCAATATCACCTTTGTGGTATCCTTCGCTGGCACCCCATTTACCATGTGGTTCATTGGTTGGGTTCCAGTGTCCCCCAGCCGATGTTCCATCTGCGGCGGAACAATCTGCGGTCTGGTGGATGTGGATGGCATGTTCCCCTTCGGACAGACCGGAGAAGGTTGCCATCATGTTGACTTCGCCATCCTCTTCGGTAAAGGTCACTTCCCCCTGTACGCCACTATCGCTCTTGGGCTCCATCATAAATTTAACGGTTTCTACTTCTTCCTCTTGAGTCATTTCCTCCATGGTCTCTTCCATTTCATCGGCAGCTTCATTGGACTCTTTTTTTACTTCTTTACAATTAATGACCGCGAATAAGGCAAGTACGGCCAAAGGAAATTTTATTACATTTTTCATGTCTCTTGGTTTTTGTTTTTCTTATTTGTTAAAATTAAGAAATTTCGGGCGCTATATGAACTCATACGCCAATCATTTTAGCAGTATTCCTAATAACAGTGTTATTTGGTATAAATCACACTATTTGAATAGCTTGCGCAAGTCGGGATTATAAAAAACGGCCACCTGTAATCGATCATAATTGACGGTCCTAAAATGATTTTTAAGATATCCGGCTTGAACGCTTAGGTTATGGGTCACATTGAGTCCGACCGCTGCATACAACCGGTTTTGATCAAATGCCTCGTTTTGTAGATTGATGAAAATTTCATCGTAGAAATTCAAAAAGAAAATATCCGTCAAGGGCACGGTCATTTGCAACCGGTATCGGGCGCGGTGCTCTGTTCTACCTAAATCCTGCTCGGGATCACTCAAAATATTTGTTTGGGAGATAAATCGCTGCTCTAGCCGGTACCGATGTTCAAACAATAATTCCCAAACCTTATTTTTAAGAATAAACTGTTCAAAGATGCGATGCTCCCTTGCATTCGCCCTTTTTGGATTTTCAGGGAAAGTACCATCCGTTTCAATATAGGCGTACCCGGCCGTTGCTATGGAATTGGGATCAATATGATAGTTTAACCCGGTACGCAAAAGGAGTTGGTTAAAATTCTTGGCCTGCTCGTAATATCGAAGCTGTGCTTCGGTGTGGATGCTCCATTTGTCGGCTATATGGTTGGTTCCAAAGTACATGTGCCAGCTTCCCAATTTGTCCTCCCCATTTTCTTGTGCCTGTACCGCAATGGAAATTAGGGTAAATACTGCTAAAAGTAATCTCCTCATATGTTGTAAAATACCTTTTGTTTTAATTTTTTAAATAGCATGATTAATAGACCTTTATTTTATAAATCGCTTTCCATGGTTTCTCCGTCTTCAATGGGCGTTCCTTTATCTCCCTTTAAATGGACATCCAAAAATTGAAGCACCCTGCTATACGCCTCTATCTGGTTTTCCTTTTTTACGAATCCGTGTCCTTCGTCCTCAAAAAGTACGTATTCTACAGGAACCCCATTTTTTTTGACCCCGGCAACAATCTCGTCCGACTCTACCTAGAGGACCCTAGGATCTTTTGAGCCTTGCAACACTATTAAAGGCTTGGTAACCTTGTCCGTATGGAACAAGGGCGAAATGGCCTTGAGACGTACGGAATCCGCACTATTGGGATCACCCAATTCCAAATACAGCGCATCCTTAAAGGATTCCCACCAGGGCGGTATACTTCGTAAAGTCCTGATCCAGTTGGTGACGCCAAAAAGATTCACGCCTACCGCAAATTCCTCTGGAGTATAGGTCAATGCGGCCATCGTCATATACCCCCCGTAGGAACCTCCAATAATTCCTATTTTTTCGGCATCTATTTCCGGTTGGGTGGCCAGCCAATTTTTGCCTTCCACACAGTCCTTAAGATCCTTATCGCCATGGTTTAGGTCGTCCATTTTATAAAAGGATTTTCCATAGCCACTACTTCCACGGTTGTTCACGGCCAAAACGGCATATCCATGATTGACCAAATATTGGATAAAAGAACTGAAATTTTGTCTGGATTGCCCTCCCGGACCTCCATGGACCCAAACCAAAGCTGGCACTTTGCTATCTGCCGAAGCCTGTTTCGGCTTGTAGTAAATGGCCGGAATTTCCAATCCGTCAAAGGATTTGTACCGAATTACTTCTGCCGTAACCAAGTCGTCCTGGTCTATTTCTGGATTTAGTACATGGGTCAATTGCTTGACTTCTTTGGTTTCCAAATTATAGACATATAAATTGCTCGGGGTTTGTGAGCCTCCTGCATACAAACGCATCCATTTTTCATCATCGGAGAAACCTACATTGGTGATATCCATATTGGGGAAGGAGGGAAGTTCAATGTTTTTCCCCGTGGACGTTTCCATCACCTCAATGGTATTCTTTGCATCTTCGTTGATATACGTTACTTGATAGGTGCCATTTTCAGTAAAATAGCTTCCCATAATATCCCAATCCCGCTCCATGACCTTGGTTCGTTCTCCGGTCGCAATATCGTATTTCATCAAATAGGAAAATTCGTTGCCCAAATCGGTTGTATAGTAAAGGACACTATTGTCCGGTGAAAAATCCTGACTACTATTCGCACTTTGTTCAGTATTGATCTGGGTTTGGGTCTTGGCCTGTAAATCATATAAAAACAGGTTAGAATCGTTGGTGTTTATGGATTTTGAGAGCGAAAGATATTTTTTGTCGTCGCTTAAATTCCCAATATCGTACCCTTCATCATTTTTATAAATCAGTTTTGGTGTATAGTCCAGAAAATCCATCTGGTACAAGTCCATAAATCGCGAATCCCTTTTGTTGGAAGTAAAAAAGAAACTTTTCTTGTCCTCCGCCCAAGAATGGAAGCCGGCCCTAGCCCCTTCATCCGGGGTAAGATCGGTAACGCTGCCATTGAGGTTTCTAATGAATATGTGATAGATTTCATCACCATTACCATCCATGCTAAAGAGCATGCGCTCATCTTTCGGGAAATAGGAAATAGCGAATACCGAAGAACTGTCAGATTGGGTTATGGGCATCATTTCACCTCCATCCACGGGAACGGTATACATATTATAAATCCCGGAGCGGTTGCTGGAAATTAGAAGTTTAGAATTGTCCGGCGAAAAACTTCCGCCACTTATGGCCTCGTTATCCATCATTTGTTCAATGGTGTAGGACTTTATCTGTTGGGTTTGGACGGTTTCCTTTGGTTCGTTTTTGCAGCTCCAAATGAGCGATGCAACTACAAAAAGCAATACAATTCTTTTCATGGGATGTGTTTTTTAGGTTGATGAACAAAATGTTTTAAGCATAAGAGGCTATTAATTTAATAGACTTGTTTAAAGATAAGGGAAAAGTGTGGGAGCGCGAACCGGAACCTTGTTGAACTTAGCTTTATCAGGAAAAAGAAAATTACCAAGGGGACTATTTTTTCTCAAATATCCCAAAAAGCTCGTTTCCTTGTCGTTGCGGAATGGAGTTGTAGCACGATTCAAAAGTGATGGTTTTAAAATAAGGTTCCAAATAGCTGAGGTATAGCTCCTTATTTCCACCAAAAGGTCGTTTTTCCATATTGCCCGTCAGGGGAAAATTAAACCAGACCCCGGCCAAAATTCCTTTGGGTTTTAGCAATCGATGCATTTGCCTCGCATAATTGCTTCGGTTCTCATCGGTAGGAACAAGGGAGCAAAAGAAGGTCTGCTCCAGAATCAAATCATATGCTCCTTTGTGCGTAAAAAAATCCTCGTTTAAAAGCTGAGCTTCGGGAAAATGCGGGTTTCTTTTTTTGAAACTTTTCAGTGGCACATCAGCAATATCCAACACATGAACGTTTTTAAATCCTTGCCCATACAGATATTCGGCCTCATAGGCATTGCCAGCACCGGGTATTAGAATGGCTATTTGTTTATCATTCAGTTGATCGGCAAATTCCTTGATAGGCGTGGAAGGATAGCCAATGTTCCAGCCGGTTTCACCGGTTTCATAGCGTTGGTCCCAATAGGTCTTTTCATCCATGGTATAGCGTTATTGGATGCTAAAGTAGGAACAATTTGCAAAGCCATCCTGGATTCTCTGCCGGATATACAAATTTTGATTCCGTTCATACACTTTTTACTTATCTTGGCGCGATTAAATTCCAAGCATGAAAAACCATCTGTCCTTTTTTATTTTATCGTTCGTTTTTACCCTAGGTGCAGTCGCTCAAGAGCATCCTAAATGGCTTCGCTATCCCGCCATATCACCAGACGGCAATACCATCGCCTTTACCTATAAAGGGGATATTTACAGGGTGCCCAAGAACGGTGGTGTGGCCCAACAGCTCACCTTTCATAAGGCCCATGATTACAATGTGGTTTGGAGCAAGGATGGGGACTCTTTGGCCTTTGCCTCGAACCGCTTTGGGAATTTTGATGTGTATGTCATGGACGCCAAAGGGGGTGAGGCAACCCGGTTAACCTTCCATAGCAATGATGAGACACCTTATTCGTTTTCTGCGGATGATTAGAGTGTGATTTTTGGAGCGGCAAGACAGGATGATGTACAACATCGCCAATATCCTTTGAGTCGGCAACCGGAACTGTACAGCGTGCCGGTTACCGCAGGTCGGGTGTCCCAAGTCCTCACCGTTCCCGCGGAGGATGTGCAGGTACATACGGATGGCACCCAAATGATTTACCATGATAAAAAGGGTTTTGAGGATACGTTCAGAAAACACCATACATCGGCCATAACAAGGGATATTTGGAAATATGATACGAAGAGCGGTGAACATACCATGCTTACCACTTTTAAAGGGGAAGACCGTAATCCCGTCTTTGGTGCGGACGGTAAATCCACATACTATTTGAGCGAGGCGAGTGGCACCTTTAATGTGCATAAACTTAATTTGGAGAACCCCGTATCCAACGAGCAGCTGACCGAGTTTAAAACGCATCCTGTACGTTTCTTGAGCATTGGAAACGGAACCATGGCCTTTAGTTACGATGGGGAACTCTATTCTTTTGAGGAAGGCAGCGAACCGCAAAAAGTGGATATCATAGTCCGTACACAATCGGCGGATAATACCGTGGAATATGTGTCCGTCAACGGCGGGGTTAGGGAAATGGATATTTCGCCCAACGGAAAGGAAATCGCCTTTATTAGCCGTGGGGAGGTTTTTTCCACATCGGTAGATGGTAGTATGACCAAACGGCTCACCAATACACCGGAGCAGGAACGTTTTGTGAAATTCTCGTCGGATGGTAATGCGATTGCATACGCCAGCGAGCGAGATGGAAAATGGTCCATTTTTAAGACCGTTAAGCAACGTAAGGAAGAGCCCTACTTTTTTGCATCTACCTTGGTTCGGGAAGATACCTTGGTAACCGACAGTACTGATATATATCTACCAGAATTTTCACCCGATGGTAACCTGATAGCCTATATTGAAGGTCGTAGAACCTTGAAAGTCAAAAATTTAAAAACAAATGAAACAGTAACCCTGTTGACGCCCAAGGAATTGTACCATTTCTCGGACGGCGACAAATACTACCAATGGAGTCCGGATAGTAAATGGCTTTTGGTGGATTGGGGCGTATCCTTGAGCAACAGTGAGATTTTACTGATTTCCGCAGATGGGAAGACCCGAAAAAACCTCACCGAAAGCGGGTATTACGACATGCAGCCCAAATGGATAGGGGAGGGCAATCAAATTATTTGGTTTAGCAACAGAAACGGACTTAAAAGTTATGCCACCAGTGGGCAGTCGGAATTTGATGTGTATACCATGTTCCTAACCCAAGATGCTTGGGATCAATTCAATCTGTCCAAAGAGGAATACGATTTAATGAAATTGATCGAGGAAGGCGATAAAAAGGATGAGGATAAGGCGGAGGACAAGGACGATACCAAGAAAAAGAAAAAGGATGCGGAAAAGAAGGAGGAACCCGTAAAGCCTTTGAAATTCGATTTGAATGGTACAGAAGACCGTAAGACCCGACTCACCATACACTCCTCCAAATTAAGCGATGCCGTGTTGTCCAAGGATGGGAAAAAACTGTATTACCTGACCCGTTTTGAGGAGGACCTAGACCTTTGGGAAACTGAAATACGGACGAAGGAGACCAAAAAATTGGTAACGTTGGGGGCCAAAAGCGGCAGTCTACAATGGGACAAAAAGCAGGAAAACCTGTATTTGATGGCCGATGGAAGCATCGCTAAAATTGACGTAAAGGCCGGAAAGAAGGAGCCGGTAAAGCTAAAATCAGAAATGGTATTGGATGCCGATGCGGAACGTAGGTATATGTTCGATCATATTTGGTTGCGCACCAATGGTATTTTCTACCATTCCAACTTCCATGGAATTGATTGGAAGGCCATGCGAACAGAATATGAGAAATACGTGCCCTACATTGGGAATGACTACGAGTTTGCGGAAATGATCTCGGAACTGTTGGGCGAGCTCAATGTGTCGCATGCCGGGGGCCGTTACAGCGATACTATCGATAATGGCGATGAAACCGCTTCCTTGGGTATTTTTATGGATTATGAACATACGGGCAACGGAATCAAAATTGCGGAAATCATTAAGGGCGGACCGTTGGACAAGGCCAATTTTAATCTAAAGCCAGGGATGATCATAGAAAAAATAAACGGGGAAACCATAGTGCCTGCAAGGGATGTGGCCAGTTACCTGAATAGGAAGAAAGGTGAATTCATGTTATTGGACCTTGTTGGTGACAACAATGTTCGCAAGCAGATTACCGTAAAGCCTATTTCCCTAAATGAGGAAGCCGGACTACTGTACGACCGTTGGGTGGAGATGAACGAAAAGGAAGTCAAGGAAAAGAGCAATGGCGCCCTGGGCTATGTCCATATTCCAGGAATGAGCGACGGACCGTACCGATCTATCTATGAGGAAATGATGGGCAAGTTTTTTGATAAAAAGGGCGTGATCGTGGATACCCGTTTTAACGGCGGTGGCGATTTGGTGGCCGATTTGGCCATGTTCTTTACCGGAGTGCCATTTTTATCCTACGAAACAGAGGACCGGGTCGTTGGGGGAGAACCTACCTCTAGATGGACCAAGCCAACCTTGGCCATGTATAATGAATCCATGTACAGTGATGGTTCCTGCTTTGCCAGTGGGTATACTGAATTAAAAATAGGGACAACGGTGGGAATGCCCGTTCCGGGGACCTGTAGCTTTGCCGGTTGGGAACGTTTGCCCAATGGCGGGGTTTGGGGCGTGGTGCCCGTTAGTGCCAAGAACAAGGCAGGGGAGTGGATGGAAAATAATGAGACCGACCCTGATATACTTGTCAAAAATCAACCTGAAGTTATAGCAAAGGGCCGTGATCAGCAACTGGAAAAATCCATTGAGGTTTTGATGGGACAGGTGAAGTAGGCTGGTGGCAATATAACAAAAACCGTTGTGGATTTTGAACCTGTCATTGTGACCAAAGGGTCAGTTCGAGTGATTTTTCGCAATGCAATGAAGAAAAATTGTATCGAGAACCTTTTTAAGGCCCAAAAGGTTCTCGATACACTTGATTTTCGATGAAAAAAATCGAAAATCAACCACTCGAACTGACATTTATATATATAATTTTTAAAGTGTACAACGGTTTAATATACTAGAATGTCCTTCTGATGACGCGCGTAGCAAGAAAGAATCCATTAAAATACTACCAAGCCTTAGGTTTGGTGCCATAATGAATGAATAAATAATTACGAACGTTCCAAACTAAAACTACGGTCATGAACCCATTGACGCACCTAATACCCATACAGGAATTGTTACAGGCGAACAACCTTCCCTTTGAAGATTTGGTAGAATCCAACGTGGTATTCATTACCAGGGAACAGGACGGAAAAATTATAGGGTGCATTGGCATTGAGAAATATGGAACCGATGGCTTGCTGCGTTCTCTGGCCGTTGCCGATTCCCACAAGGGCAAAGGCCTTGGAAAACAGTTGTTGAATGCCTTATGCACGAAGAGCAGGAAGGAGGGTATTCAGCGATTGCACCTGCTGACCACTACGGCCGATGCTTATTTTAAACGCTATGGTTTTCAGGTAAGGGAACGGTCTACCGCTCCCAAGGCCATTTCGAATACGAAGGAATTCTCCGAAATATGTCCCTCCAGTTCCATGTACATGGTGAAGGAACTTTAATTTAAAACAGTAGCCTAAGACCCCTACTTTTTGTCATCTTATGAAAAAAAATATTCTTACACTGATTTATATCGGTCTAATCTGCTTTTGTTCAGCACAAAAAAACTTGGTTGAAAATCAAATCATTAATTGCCAAAATGAAATTTACAAAGGCGTAAATTATGATTTGAAAAAAGCCATCAATGACTACGAAATCTTATTGATCGAAAGTAAACTTTTGCAGGACAATAGTGGTAAAAGTTACATTACACTATTAAATAGGATTCTTGCTAACAAAAATTTTCAAATTGACTCTTTGATTTCCTTTTATGATCTAGACCCTTGGTATAAAGTAAACGAATCCATTAAAACCCAAATTCAAGCCTGTGTGAATAATCAAGTGAACCATTCCACAAAATGGACAAGAATACTCACGGAGTTAGATTCAGTTGCAATAGAAGAAAACCA
Organism: Maribacter sp. 4G9; assembly: GCF_002742265.1. Lineage (GTDB taxonomy): Bacteria > Bacteroidota > Bacteroidia > Flavobacteriales > Flavobacteriaceae > Maribacter. The sequence continues at coordinate 36,148 of NZ_MDGL01000006.1, read as the reverse complement.
GCCTGACTCGACATTTAGAATCTTGCTGGACAACTTAATTGAGAGTGACTTTGAGTTATATTTTTACAAGTTAAAAACGTTTTTAGCGATTGAAATGATTAACTCAAAATTTGGGGATCGACAACCCCTTCCACCTATATTATCAGAGGATAATTAAACATTCCCAGGAAGAAAACACCTTGCTCGCTGCGCGTAGAGCGGGGGAGTAGCCTAAGACACGTATTTTTTTTGAGGGAAGAACCGTGGAACGAAGAATCTATTGCTAGTTCACTGCTCTCAACTAAGTCTTTTTGGATACTTTTTCGTCGATGGAAAAAGTATCGGAAAGAAAACCTGACCCTCCCCATTACGCCAAGGCGAAACACCCCTCCCTGACCAGGGAGGGGAACTTTTTTTTAAAAGAAATCCATGTAGCATAAATTGACGCTTGGGGAATAAACCGGCCTATTTTGGGATGCGTGACATTTCCCTTGTTTTGCATAAATTTGGTTATAATAACTTTCCTACCATGAAAAGAACCTTGGAAGTACAACGCATTGAATTCTCTAACGGAAAGTTTATGGCCACGCCCTTGGCTGGTTTGATTGTATGGTTCCTCATTGGTCTATGTGGTATCTTCTTTTCGCCTGTAGTCGCAGTTTGGTCAATCTTTATCGGTACTGGAAGCATAGTGTATCTGGGAATCTTCCTATCCAAATTTACGGGGGAGCATTTTTTGGACAAAAGCAAACCGAAAAATGAATTCGATGCGCTCTTTATGTTCACCGTTGCCCAAGCTGTACTGGTCTATTCCATAGCCATACCCTTTTTTCTGATAGACTATACCTCTTTACCATTGAGCGTAGGCATTTTAACGGGCCTTATGTGGCTGCCCTTTTCCTGGATAGTAAAGCATTGGGTGGGTATCTTTCACACGGCGACCAGAACTGCGGTAGTGTTGGCCCTATGGTATCTTTTGCCCGAATATCGTTTTGTGGCCATTCCCTTTGCCATTGTCCTCATCTATGTTTTCACGTTGGTCATTTTAAATAGGAGACCTAGAACGAATGTTGAAACGGATCACTAATTCATTTTCCGCTGTGACTTATCGTAAGACATAATGTACTGTAACGATAGTGCCTTTGTCAATCCCTACAGGTTGGCGCAACCATACGTTTTTTTCAATTATTTTTAGATTAAAGGGCGGGGCCAATAAATCCACCCCACTTTGCTTTTTCAATCGGATGCCTTGACCGGAAATGATATCCAGATTGGGGACAAAATCGCCTTCCGGGAGGTGTTCGGTCACGATGATATGCTTGTAGGTTGATAGCTTTTGTGCAATGTGTTGGACTTCGGTGTTGGATACATGCTGAAGCACTTGCCTTAAAATGGCACAATCGGCCTGCGGAAGCTCATCTTGGGCAATGTCCAGACATTGAAAACGTATGTTGTCGCTCGCAAAGGTATTTTGATGGTGGTCGATGAGGTTTTCTACAATATCTACACCGATGTATTTTTTGGTATACGGAGCTAACTGCTTTCCTACATTAAAATCGCCACAGCCCAGATCACAAACCGTTAATGGGGTTTCAAAGGACTTTAAAAACCGAGAAACGACGGTTGCATAGGGTTTTACCAAATTAGGGTCATGCGAACCCTCACCCGAATAAAACATATGGTGGTCACCGCCCCATAGGTGCTGTTCGTAAATCTGTTCCATGGCGGCCTTGGTGGGCCAGGGTTTTTTAGGTTTTTTGGTGGCCATGCAAGGTTTTTAGTTGTTCGTTGTTCCCTTCGACTACGCTCAGGGCAGGCGTTGTTCGTTTTTTTTAAATTCTTTACTTCCCTTAATTTCTCGAATCTAACATCTAACATCCAGGCCCTCACTTTCTACTTTTAACTTTTCATTCTTCATTCTACATTTTTCACTTTTCACTTTTCACTTTTCACTTTTCATTTTTCACTTTTCATTGTTCACTTTTCACTTTTAATTTTTCACTTATAGATAACGCCGTCCTTCATCACAAACACCGTTTCCCGCATTGTTTTTATGTCTTTTAGCGGATTGCCCTTCACCGCAATGACATCGGCCAAAAATCCTTTTTTTAATTGTCCTAATTGATCCAAGTGGAACATGGCGGCATTACCACTGGTCGCAGAAACCAATACATCTTTTGACTGCATCCCATAATCGACCATCAATTCCATCTCCCGATAGTTTTCTCCATGGGTAAACACACCCACATCCCCACCAAAAACGATTTGTACCCCTGATTCAAGGGCTAACTTAAAGGATTGTTTTTTTTGGGTAATACGTTCCGGTTCGGGGTCCTTCTCTTTGTTCCATCCGCGATATTGGGTAATGGCGTCCCCGGCAGCCAGGGTAGGGCAAAGGCCAATGCCTTTTTCCTTCATCATGGTGAAAATTTCCAAGGTTCCTCCATCGCCGTGCTCAATGGTTTCCACACCACCCAGAATGGCCCGTTTCATACCTTCCGGTGTACTGGCGTGCGCTACCACATATTTTCCCGCACTTTCGGCAGTTTCAACCATGGCATCGATTTCTTCCTGTAAAAAGGTAGGCTGGGAATCCGCTCCAGGCGTCCAGCGGTAGTCGGCATATATTTTTATCAGGTCGGCACCGTTGCCCATTTGGGTTCTTACGGTTTTTATAGCCTCTTCTTTTCCGCTAACGGGCTCCGCTCCCAAGGGAACCGTGACACCGTCGTGAAAGCCTTTGGGCCCGTATGCCCCTGTGGCCACGATGGCGGGACCTGCGACCAATAATCTTGGGCCTACAATGATGCCGTCCTCAATAGTCTTTTTTAAATAGACATCGGTATATCCAGCACCTTCCGCGCCCAAATCGCGCATGGTCGTGATACCGGCCATTAAGGAATTTTTGGCATGTACGGAACCCCGTATGGCACGCTCAACGGGCGATTCCTTGAGTACCTGGTCGTTCCAATCCGTTTCATTATAGGGATGCAATAAAAGATGGGAATGTCCTTCGATAATACCAGGCATTAAGGTGGTTCCTGCCAAATCGATTTCTTGGGTCCCCTTGGGCTTTTTGAGGCCGCTCAATGCACCAGAATAGCTTATTGTATTGCCTTCCACCAATACCACCCAATTTTCATGGATATCGGTCCCGTCAAATACACGGTCGGGTTTTAAAAGGATTTGGCTATAGCTAGTACTACAAAAAAATAAGAATAGAACGGACCAGTTTTTTATGGATTTAATTGTTCGCGGCATGTTGTGCAATTTCATTTAGTTTTTCCTGAATCATTTCCTTGGACAAGAACTGTCCTTTCACGATAACACCTTCGTTATGGTGTAAGGTGGATAGCTTTTCCAAGGGATTTTCATTTAGCAGAATCAAATCGGCCGACAAACCCTCCTTAATTTCACCATATTGATCCCCGGCATTAAAAAATGTAGCCGGATTGATGGTCCCTGCCTGTATAATTTCCAAAGGGGTCATTCCGGCACCTAGCATTCCCGCAATCTCATGTTGTATGGAAAAGCCCGGGACGTTGAACAATTGAGGGGCATCAGAACCTAGGAGAATTCCCTGTCCGTTTTCCTGTAATTTTTTAATGAGTTTTTTACGGATGGCGTCAAACTGCTGCCACTGTACTTCCGTAAAATTTTCATCCTCCATGTAGCTATTCTTGGTATTCCGCCAATTCTCCAAGGTAGTTTTGGGCATGTATTTCATTTCGGGCTGACTGAGTAATTCATCCGCTGAAATTGGGGCGAACCATCGTTTAAAAAGGCTTTGGGTGGGTACGATCCAAACTTTGTTTGCTTTGGAAAGCGTAACCAGCTCGTCAATTTTGGTGGTATCGGCAAGTGGGGTAAACGCATATCCAAAGAATCCATTATCGCTAGGATTTACATTCGCAGATTCCGGAACGAGTCCCTCTAAAAATCCGTCCACATGATCAATGGAGGCATACTTACTTTCCAAGGCATGGCGAATACCAACATCTACCGGAACGTGGCCGGCAAAAGGAATACCTACACTGTTGGCGGTCTCCACCACTTGGTCAAACACCTCCCGTTGAATCCCTGGATGTATCTTTAAAAAATCGTAACCGTCTTTTTGATATTGCGTTACCTTTTCAATGGCTTCCTCTTTTGAGGTTACGGAGTTCCCATTTAAAGAAGGACTTGAAGTATAAATTCTGGGACTCAGTAAATTTCCATTAGCCGCCTTTTCCCTTAATTCCAAGTGTATCGGATTTCCAAGCATTCCACGAATAGTCGTTACGCCTTTCGACAGGTACAAAAACAAGGTTTCGTTTATTCGCTCCTCACCGACTTCAGGAGGGGGGATGTGCGCATGCATTTCTGCGAGACCGGGCATCAGGTATTTTCCGGACCCATTGATCACTGTTTTAAAAAATGAGGTGTCCACGGCTTTTTGGGAGATGGAACGTATCCGGCCTGAATCGATAACCACATAGCTATTTTTCAAAACCGAACCGTCCGTTACATCGATAATGGAAATATCGGTGATCAGGATATCCTTTTTGGTCTCGATTTGATTTCCATCGTTACAGGCAATCAAAAAAGTCAGAAATACAAATAAAAGTGTTGTTTTCATCTGTTTATTTTTATTGTTATTAATAGGTCAGATGCAATTATTCACACCATTTCATTTTGTTTACATAGGTGTTCATGAATCTTCGATTTCGCCAACAACCATTTACTCACGAAGCTTGTCTATTTTTAAAACAGGTGTTCGTGAACCCTTGGTTTCAGTGGGTATCAAGACTTGTTATGGCTCATTTCATACCATTAATGGGTTAGTAGTTGTTCCAAGGATTCCTTGGTGAATTTTTCACCCTGTTTAAGCACCATAAAAATATTTTGGGTGTTCTGAATATTTTCCAGGGGATTGTTATCCAAAATCACGATATCGGCCACTTTGCCGGATTCCAAGGTTCCGTAGTCCGACTTTTGCTTTAGAAATTCGGCCCCATTATAGGCCGAAGCCTTTAGGGCATCCAATGGAGATATGCCCGCATCTACCATGGCCTCCATTTCCTTGTGGAGGGATATTCCGGGATAGGTATAGCTATTAAAAGCCCCGCTATCAGAACCTGCCAATAGGGAAACCCCATTTTGGTTTAGGGTCAATGCCAATTTTTTGAAAAAGGTGTCCAGTTCCTTTCGGTCCTGTATCGCCTTTTCAGAAGCATTTTTGGCCCGATTGATGCGCCCTTCATAGGTCTTGATAATGCCGGGAGCCATATATTTTAAATATGCATCCTCGCTATGGTCCACCTCGTCCAAATAGCTCAGGGTATGCCCAATATGCAATGTAGGCACCACAAATACATTTTTTTGCTTTAGGTGTTCAAATGTTTGCTTGGCCACAGAATCATCATAAGTAGATTGTAGTATCGGCATGGCATCCCAAAAACCCATCTTATTGTCTTGAAGTTGTTCGGTAACTACATCTTCTTGTGAAGAACAACCTTTCATGATGTAATATAGATGTTCCACGGCATCGATTCCTGCATCTATGGTGGATTCCAACGTAGCGGTAAAGGGCATGTGTCCCGAGGTAATCAATCCTCTTTTTTCCGCAGCGCGAATCGTGTTGAGGTAGTTTTCCCCGGAAATCTTACTGTCGTAGATTTTGACAAAATCGGTTGGGATGGACTGCAGGGAATCCAATGCCTCTTCTATATCTGCCTCGTTTTCCACTTCCAAGGAACCCGCCCAAGTTGCCCCGGGGCCATCTATTTTAGGCCCTGATGTAAAAATGGTGGGTCCAACCATATCATCGTTTTCAATAGCCTTTTTCCATTGCATGACGGATGTGGTCAGGTCGCCACCGGCATCACGTACGGTAGTGATTCCATTGGCGATGAAAAGTCCTAAAAAACGTTTGTTGGCTTCAATTAGGGAGTCACCCCCGCGAAAATGTACGTGGTTGTCCCAAAATCCGGGTAAAATGAATTTTCCCGTGGCATCTACCACATTTTTTGCGGTGGAGTTTTCATCGGCTTTATCATAGGACACTTTGGCAATTTGTCCATCGGAAATATAAATATCACCCACGTTGACGGAGCCATCTTCCAGGTTAATGATATTCCCTCCCGTTAAAAGGGTATCATAGGAAACCCTTTTTTCTGATTCACAGTTTATCAACAGCAAAAACAACATTCCGATACCTAAAAGGGAAAATCCGTATCTCATCAGTTAAAAAATAAATTGAGTACGGAAGGTAAAAAGAATTACCGATTCAGTAATTGCCTGATCAGGATAAATATAAATATCATGATGGAATAGCCTATGAAAAAGGGAATGATATACTGCTGCCAGCCCAACGTAAACATGAGACCGATGAGCAATAGTTGAAAGCCCAATCCAAATGACGAAACCCCGGTCATTAACCAATTTGGAAAGACTTTGCCTTTGGCGGCGTTTTTATCCAATCTATAGATAATGGAATCAAAAGTACCATAGCACAAGGAATATATCTTAAACATGGAGTTTACCGTTTTCTGACTTTCCCCTTTAAGCGCATTGGGGCTTTTATTTTCAAAAACCCTACTCGTGGTATCCCCATTGTGTCTATTTCGTAAAATGACATAGTAGTAATTGTAGAGGGTGCCCTGCAATTGCAGGCACAAAAAGGATATTACTGTAAGCAGTAAAGAACCATCGGTGATATACCAGATAGTCAAGAACAAAATCAGGTTCAAAATAATATCCGATATAGAATCCAAATATCTTCCGGTATGTGAAGGCGTATTTTTAGCCCTTGCCAATTCTCCATCGGCTGCATCTAAAATTGATTTTAGAATCAAAAACAGCAACGCCAATCCGTAGTATTCATTGAGAAGGAGTAAAATTGCGGTTAAACCGCTTACAACGAATGCAACCGTAATATGAATAGGGGTTAGAGCTGTGGTTTTTAGTACTTGGACCAGTTGAAAGGCTACTGATCTTCCGTAATCCGATAGATCGAAAAAACGGTGTTCTTCAGGTAATTTGGACATTTGACTGGCAATTGCTTGAAATAACAATAACGGGAACACGCTAGCTTGTCATACCAAACAACTACCGGGCAAAAATAGGCCTTTATTCAGTTTAATTGGTACAATCCAAGGGCTTTTATGAGAAAAGTAGATGGTGTTACCTTCCACCCCCGTTTCTATATTTATTAATTTCATGGCAATGTTGTATTATTTCGCTGATGCGCTTTTGTCTTGTTTCTTCACGCTTTGCCTGATTCAACCAATAGAGATAACTCTTTTGTTGCCCTCTGGTGAAGTTTTGGAAGTTTTTGAAAGCATTTTTGTTATTATTGAAGGCAGACTGTAGATCATCGGGTATCTTTCCGTCTTCTACGTCGTCCAGGGCACTCCATGACCCGTTCTCTTTGGCGATACGGATTGCCTTAAGTCCGGTTGTATGCATCAATCCTTCTGCCTTAAGCTTTTTTATGTAATCCTTATTGACCCTGCTCCAAACGCTTTTGGGTTTCCTCGGACAGAAGTATTGTCTTCTTTTACCATCTCCCAAACTTTTTACGGTACTATCGATCCATCCGTAACAAAGGGCCACTTTTACCGCTTCCTCCCAGCGCATACTGTCGTTGGCATGTGCAACCTTGAAAAATATCAAGTAAATGCCGGAATGCTTATCATGGTTGATGTGCAACCATTCCCTAAATTCCGTATCATTTTTGAAATAGAGCTCTGGTATTTTTGACATATAATCTTTTTTCAGTGTTAAATTGTGTTTAAAATACAATTTTAGTCCGTAAACAATTGGTGGATAAGCTTGCGAAACCTATTTTTGAGGCTTATTAAACCGACAAACAACAAAATTTACGTATGAAAAAAGTATTTAATGCGCTGCTCTTGGGCTTTGCGCTTATTATTGTCTCATGTGGTGGCAATAAACGTGAAGGGGAACCTAAGGTCTTGGTATTCTCCAAAACCATGGGTTTTAAACACGCATCCATACCCGCAGGAATTGCCGCATTGCAAAAGATGGGACAAGAAAACGGTTTTGCCGTTGATACGACCAAAAATGCGGAAATGTTTACGGATGATAACCTAAAACAATATTCTGCGGTTGTTTTCTTAAGCACTACAGGTAATGTTCTAGATCAATTCCAAGAAGCTGCTTTTGAACGTTATATCCAAGCAGGTGGTGGCTATGTGGGTATACATGCCGCTGCGGATACGGAATATGATTGGGGTTGGTACAACGATCTTGCGGGTGCCCAGTTCTTGAGCCACCCCAGGGGGACTCCCAATGCAGATTTCATTATCAAGGACAAAAACTTTATCGCTACTGAGTTTTTTAAGGATAGCGTTTGGAACAGGGACGATGAGCTTTATAATTATAAAAATATAAATCCGGATGTAAACGTAGTGATGACGCTGGATGAATCTACCTATGAAGGCGGTCAGAATGGGGATTTTCACCCTATTGCTTGGTACCACGATTTTGATGGAGGCCGTGCGTTTTATACGGGGGGCGGACATACGGATGAGAGCTTTTCTGAAGATTTGTTTTTAAAACATGTTTTGGGCGGAATCAAATATGCCATAGGGGAAAATGAAGTGTTGGATTATTCCAAGGTAAAATCACAAATCCCGCCGGATACGGATAGGTTCTCCAAGTTGGTACTTTCTGAAGGTCAGTTTTTTGAACCAACGGAAATGGCCGTTTTGCCCAATAACGATGTGCTGATTGCACAAAGAAGGGGCGAAATCGTGCTTTATAATGATGAGACCCAAGAATTAAAGGAAGTTGCCAAATTGGATGTTTATTGGAAAACCTTGGAAACCCCTGGCGTTAATGCTGAGGAAGGTGTCATGGGTTTACAGAAAGATCCTGATTATGCCAATAACAACTGGATTTATGTGTATTATGCACCTACTGGCGATAAATGGGTAAATCGCTTATCCCGATTAAAGTATGCCGATGGTAATTTTGATCTAGGTTCAGAGCAAGTTATATTGGAAGTAGACAGTCAAAGGGAAATTTGTTGCCATACGGGTGGCTCCATTGCCTTTGGCCCTGATAACCTTTTATATCTTTCTACGGGAGACAATTCCACACCTTTCAATGAACGTGGTGAAAAATATGTGAACAACGGTTTTGCGCCATTGAACGATACGCCAGGGCATGAGCAGTACGATGCCAGAAGGAGTTCAGGCAACACTAATGACCTTCGTGGAAAAATCCTAAGGATAAAGGTTAACGAAGACGGTAGCTATGACATTCCCGAAGGGAACCTTTTCCCTGTGGGAACTGAAAAAACAAGACCGGAAATTTATACCATGGGTCATAGAAACCCCTATAGGATTTCCGTGGACGTAAAACGCGGCTACGTGTATTGGGGCGATGTGGGACCCGATGCTAGGGCGGATAGCTTGGAAACCAGGGGGCCAAGAGGATATGATGAAATGAACCAGGCACGTAAGCCCGGTAACTTTGGTTGGCCATTGTTCATTGGGGACAACTATGCCTACAAGGAATACAATTATGAAACGGGTGAGTCCGGGGAGGCATTTGATCCACAAAAACCGATGAATACCTCAAGGAACAATACAGGGTTGACTGAATTGCCACCGGCAATGCCAGCTTATGTTTTCTATCCTTATGATGAATCCAGTCAGTTTCCACAGACTACAACTGGTGGACGAAACGCCATGGCGGGTCCCACCTATTATTCTGATTTGTATACAGGCCAGGACAAATTGCCTGACTATTATGATGGTAAAGTGATTATCTATGATTGGATGCGTGGCTGGATGTTCGCGGTACATTTGAAGGAAGATGGTAGTTTTAATAAAATGGAACCCTTTGCGCCGGAAGTGAAATTGAACAACCTTATAGATATGGAGATGGGCCCAGATGGAAGGGTATACCTTTTGGAGTACGGTAGTGGTTGGTTTTCCCAAAATGCCAACTCAGGGTTGTCCTATATTGAATTCAATGGTGGAAACAGACCTCCTGTCATTGATGATATGATTGTTGAGACTACAGCGGGAAAAACACCGCTTGCCATTAGTGCTTCCGTGGTTGCCAAAGACAGGGAAGGGGACAACATAACCTATACGTGGGACTTTGGTAACGGAGAAACCAAGGAAACTACGGAACCCAATGTTAGCTACACCTATGCAGATGCCGGGTCGTATAATTTGAGCGTTACCGTTGCAGATGACAAAGGAGAATCCGCAGTGAGTGAAAGTACCGGAATTGTTGCCGGTAATTCCAGACCTGAGGTAACCATCAATCTGAATGGAGGTACTCCGGCCTTTTATTTACCTGGTCAAAAAATAGCGTATGAGGTGAGTGTAACCGACCCTGATGGTGGAACAGTGGATGAAAGTAATGTCTTCGTGAGTGTGGACTATCTGGAAGGGATGGACAAAGTGGCCATGAATTTGGGGCACCAACAAGTATCGGCCGCAGTTACAGGAAAGGCCCTTGCGCAGTCCATGGATTGTAAGACCTGTCATAAGGAAGCGGAAGCATCCATAGGTCCAAACTATATGGACGTTGCCCAAAAATATAAGAATAGAAGGGATGCCATGAGTTATTTACAGACACGGATAAAAACCGGAGGTAACGGTGTTTGGGGCGAGGTAACCATGCCCGCGCACCCTAAAATCACCAGTGACGAAACAAGACAGATAGCCTTGTATATCCTGTCCTTGGCAGGAGACCAAAAAGTGCAAAAGTCACTTCCATTAAAGGGTACTATCGCAGCAGAAGCTTCGGCTCCTGGGAATATGTTGGTGCTGACCGCCAGTTACACGGATGATGGTGCCGAAGGTACTATTCCATTGACAGGCTCCAATTCCGTCGCTATTCCAAGTAGCACTATCCAGCTGACCGAAGATATGAAAACTAGCAATATGCAGGCCATGACCTTTGGTGGAATGAACCTAATGTTGATGAACAGTGCTTCAGGATGGTTGGAGTTGGCAAGTATTTCGCTTAAAGGTGTAAATTCCTTAACCTTGAATGCGGGTTGGCAGAGTCCCCCACAACTGAGTTATACCTTTCAAATTCATGAAAATACGCCAGAAGGTCCCATCGTTGGCGAGGCTATTATGCCCGCACAATCCGGCGGACAAGGAACACAGATAGATATTCCTATTTCTGGAGTCTCTGGTGATGGACCTTATTATGTTACCTATAAAGCGGAGGAAGGCAAGGAGGTCTCTCCGGTCGCCCTTACGGGTGCTATGTTCAAATAGGTTAGAGTTTGTTATAATACCAAAAAGCCCGCTTTACGCGGGCTTTTTTAATGGTTGGTTCCCAAAAAGCGATAGTGAAAGGGGTCAGTCTATATTTTTACATATCATTTCGCCAATCCCCATTAAAGAAGCTATTTCTTCCTCTGTGAAATCATAGGACATAGGTTTCGCTATGCCGATGGTTCCATATAATTTCCCTTCGTGTATCAATGGTGCAGCAAGCGACCCTTCTACTTTCGTCTTTTTAGCGGCCGGTCTTGCCACTCCGGATGCATCGGTTTGTAGGTTGCACATTTCTACAGGTTTCATGCGTTCAGCTGCTATCCCAGCCATGCCTTTACCGATTGGAATTGCCCATACCTTGGGGATAAGAAAATCAGGAATTCCTTTTTGGGCCTTCAGCTCTAAAATGGATGTGTCCGGTTTTAGAAAATGAAGGGTACCCGTTGAGCAATCGAAATGGCTAATAGTCTCTTCTAAAACACTTTGCCAATCTATAGGATTTTGTTCAAGTTTTACCGATATTTTTTCGGGGATGTTGTTCATTTTGATCAATAGGTATTTAAAACTATGATTTGCTATTTCCTCTAACGATGGCCAATTTAAGGATATTGTCAGTTTGGGGAATATGATATATGTCAGCTACCCATGATATGTCTTAGGTTTTATCCGCTATCCTTTTTTAACGTCCACATAAAAATTTGGGTCCACTTGTATGTCGTTCCCTTTAAGTGATTTTTGTTGCCACTCGGTGGAAGGGGAAATCCAATCGGTTTTTCCAGCCATCTCAACCTTTAAGGGCATTGCAAACCCGTTAATGACATTGGTAAATCGGTATTTAAAAATTCCATCCTGAATTTCATATTCAAAAACCGGAATATTTGCGGTTCGAAGGTATTGGTCAAAAAAGGTTCCAAAATCGCCTTCGACCTTATCATCCAGATAATTTTCAACTTGTTTGGTTGTTACCGTTTGATGATAGAATTCCTCATTAAGTTCACGAAGGGTGGCCCGCCATTTTTCATCATCGTCCATGATATGCCTGAACGTATGTAGGATGTTGGCTCCCTTGTTGTACATATCTCCAGACCCCGCTTTATTTACGCCGTAAGGCCCAATTAAGGGTCGGTCATTCCGGATATTCTTTCGGATGCCCAATAAATATTCAGATGCTGCCTCCTTACCATAGTAATATTCAATGAAAAGACTTTCGGAATACATGGTAAAACCCTCGTGTACCCACATATCGGCGATATCCTTGTAGGTAATATTATTGGCGAACCATTCGTGTCCAGCCTCATGGATGATGATATAATCGAACTTCAATCCCCATCCTGTACCCGATAAATCCCTGCCTAAATAGCCATTTCCATACTGGTTTCCGTAGGTGACGGAACTTTGGTGTTCCATTCCCAAATAGGGGACTTCCACCAATTTGAATGAGTCCTCGTAAAAAGGATAAGGGCCGAACCAATGCTCAAAGGCTTCCATCATTTTGGGAGCCTGCTTGAACTGTTCCTTGGCTTTTTCCAGATTATCCCGTAAAACGTAGTAATCCATATCTAAAGTACCTTTTTCGCCATCATAAGTCTCGCCAAAATGGACATAATCGCCAATGTTTACATTTACCCCATAGTTGTTTAAGGGATTGGATACGAACCAGTGATAGGTATTCGTATCCTTGTCTACTTTGCGTAATCTTCCATTGGATACGTCCATGAGGCCCTTGGGTACTTTTACGCTCATGAGCATGCTATCCACTTCATCGTACATATGGTCTTTGTTGGGCCACCAAACACTAGCTCCTAGTCCCTGACAAGACGTTGCCACAAAGTGTTTCCCGTTTTCATCCTTTTTCCAAGAAAATCCACCATCCCAGGGAGCTCTGACAGCTTCTTTGGGATGCCCGGAATAGTGCACTACGATTTCGTTAAAATCTCCCACAATTTGAGATTTTTCAAGCCTCACAAAATGCGCGTTTCCATTACTTTCGAAAGTTAGGTTTTTTCCATCTTGCGTAATTTTTTCGATAACCAAAGGTGGCTGTAAGTCGACCTGAAGCACTTGATTTTTATCCAAAACCTTGTAGCGTATGGTATTGGTGCCGGAAATGAATTTATCATCCGGTTTAACCTCAATATCCAAATGATAGTAATTGAGGTCCCACCAGGCGCGTTCCGGAGTGATACTGCCTCTAAGGGTGTCTTGTTCCGTAAATTCCTGGGCCTTAATATGTAAGGTAGTCAGGATGACGGTAATCATAAAAAGTTTTTTCATAAGTCACAATTATCTAAAAATCCCGTTTGGAAATACGACCGGACTTTCAAATCCGTTCTTTCCTACTGCGGACACACCAAAGAAAAAATTATCAATAACGATACCTTCCAAAGTGAATTCAGTCACATCCCCAACAAGCCTACTATGGTCCCAAGTGGGTGAGGTCGTGTCCCTCCAATAAATTTTATACCCAACGGCACCGTCCACCTTGCTCCATTGAAACTTGGCCGAAGGCTGAACGATACCACCTATTTTTACCTCCTTGGGTGCCGGAGGAGCCCAAGCCAAGGAAGCCAGATTAATGGCATTCACTGCCGTAAGCTTGGCTGCATAGTCAAAATTGACATGTTCCAAAACATCACCATATGCTATGCCGTCTTCTACACGTATATCCTGATGTTGCTGGGTGTAATTTTCATGCGCCTCCATAATTCGTATTCCGGCGAACCCGGCATCGTTAAAGGGTCTGTGATGTCCTCCACGGCCAAATCGGTCCAAACGATAGATCATCATGGGGTTCATTTCAGGCATATAAGTCTTTACATTTTTGTGGACGTAACGTGCCAGCTGTCTTGATATACCATCTACTTCTCCTCCATAAAACCGTCTTGCCCTGCGTTGCTCTTCCGTTTCATTGGGAGGAACGGGTTCGGAAAAAATTCGGAAATCCACATTACTTACTACTCCATCCACTCCTTTGATATTTCCGATCATATCGTTATTAAAAATCCCGATGATTTCCCATCCCTGATCCTTGGCATATTGTGCAACACCCCCGCCGCCAAACAAGCCCTGTTCTTCACCGGATAGTCCCATATAAATAATACTGTTTTCAAAGGTGTATTTAGAAAGTACCCGAGCGGCCTCCAAGGTTCCGGCCATACCACTGGCATTGTCATTGGCCCCGGGAGAATCGTCCGTAAAATTGGTAGGGTCGCTTACGCGGGAATCAATGTCGCCACTCATAATGATATACCTATTAGGGTATTTAGTTCCTTTTTGTATGGCCAAAACGTTCACGACTTCCACATCATGCACTATTCGTTGATTGGCGCCCTTTTTGACCAGGTCTTTTTGATAAAATACGTTCAAACAACCGTTACAGGCATTCGATGTCTTTTCAAATTCCGATTTTATCCAGCGCCTCGCCGCACCTATGCCACGGGTTCGTGAAACGGTATCACTCAAGGTATGACGGGTGCCAAAGTTTGCCAATTTGGTTATATCGTTTTCTATGCGTTCTGCAGAGACGGCTTCGATAATATCATAGATGCGTTGGTCTGTTTGTGCCGATAATGTAAGGGTTGTGGTCAAAAGACCCAGCAGTAGCCATTTTTTCATTTTTTGTTTCATTTGAAGTGTTTCTAAAAGTATTAAAAATTAATCTCTTTCAAGGTGTATAAGATGCCAAACTCCCAGTGCCGGACCCAATGCCAATACCATGAATAAAAAATTTGCATTTGTAATGGTCTGCAGGTAATTTAAGAGTTGAATACTAATAATGGTAATGGCAAAGCCGATGCAGGTGGCAAGGGTAAGCGCTGTACCTTTAATTTCGCCCGTAGCCGATGCAGCCACTAGTTTTGATAGTTGTGGGGAATCTGCGGTAACGGCCAAACCCAATATACACAAGGCCGATAGGAATAGTATGGGAGGCAGCATGAAAAAAATGGGGGAGATTAGGCAACATAGGCCCGATATCGCTAGAGACGTTAAGGCCACTTTACGACTTCCTATTTTTTCAGATATTATACCACCTAAAGCGCACGATAGCCCACCAAGGGCAATAATGACACCCGTCCAAAGGGGTACCAAAAAGTCCATACCGGTTTTCGTATTATAATATGCAATCGCAAAGGGCGTAAAGGCCCAAAAGGCGTACAACTCCCACATGTGTCCAAAATAGCCAAAAGCGGCCTTCTTAAAATTTGCAATGCCAAAGAGTTTGGGACCAATGGATAGATTCAGTTTTTTGCTAGGGGTTCTATAGGGTCCGTCGGGCACCAGAAAATTAATTGCCAATCCGCCCATTAAGGTCATTGCCGTAGTTATTTTTATGACGGTGTTCGCCTCATGACCCCAACTATTGGCCTTGATCAAAAATGGAAATGCCGTCCCCAAGACCAAGGCACCTACCAAATATCCTAAAGCCTTACCTAGTCCCTTTTCATAGTAATCTGCCGCAATTTTCATGCCCACGGGATAAATACCAGCAAGAAAAAAACCAGTCCCAAACCTAGTTAGAAGAATCGTCCATTTGGTCATAGTTTCCTGAAGCAGTGCAAAATTACAGAGTGCCGCCAATAGGGCACATACCATAAATACCTTGGAAGGCGGAAACCTATCCGCTACCATCAATAGTGCAAAAAGCAGCGTGCCCACAATGAATCCCAATTGTACGGAGGATAATACCCAGCCGATAATTTCTTCACCCAACCCTGTTTTCAAGATAAGTTCATCAATAACCGTATTGCCGGCAAACCATGGCGACGTACATGCAAACTGGGCAATGATTATGGTTGGAAGGATATGTGGTTTTTGTTTCAATCGATTAGCTACCTAAGAAAAGTGACCTTGGCTATTTTCCCGTTTTCAACTTCATAGATAGCCACGGCATTAAACGTATTTCCATTGACCGTTACTTCCTCGTGGTCGATTACTTTGTTGTCGATGACCATCCTATTCTTGATTTCGCAATGTAGATCTGGCGCCGATTTAAAAAATTCAGCGTATCCTTTTCTCATGGCTTCCAGCCCATCGGTAGTGAGATCTCTGGGGAAATTATACAATTTGATATCTTGCGAATAGGTTGCCATTAAGGCATCGATATCCCTTGCATTATAGGCTTCCAATTGTTTTTCAATAATGGATTCAGGTTTTGATTGCGTCTTTTGGTCAAAAATAAAGGTCATGCTTGAGATGCGGTCCTTCACTTCATAAAGTGCTAACTGCATCGTTGTTTTTCCGTTTCCGGTTACTTTTTCATGGTCAATGACCTGATTTCCAATAACGATACGGTTTACCACTTCAACATCATACGTTTTGTTTTCTGGGGAAAGTCTGCCATAATTTTCACGCATTTTATCACGGCCAATATACAGGGTATCTGATGGAAAGTTTCGTACCACCACATTTTCAGCGTAACAATTGACAAAGGCCTCCAAATTTCCTGCATTATAGGAATCCACCTGTTTTTGAACGATTTTATATACCGGGTCGGCACTTACAAACGCCAATTGTTGACCATCCGGACTAACGGCCAGTCTTGATATGTTAGGTATTTCCAATTTATCAAATGTGTGCAGTAGTTTCCAAGAGCCCTTATTTTTATAATCGTAACCCAACAAATTGTTTTCGTACGCTGTAAGCAAGGTTCCATTTTTTGTCCAACTTACATCCTCAGATGCGCCAGGAAGCGTCACTATATTTTTGGTAGCCCCGGAAATAGGATGCATGGATTTTACCATGGCCGTATCATTTTCCTTGGAAATAAAGCTTATAAGCGCTGTATCGGGAATTCTATGAAGGGACCTGCCTACGTTTTTTTGTACCGTGTAATTGGTTTTATCGGCAAGATTTGACACTATCAAATCCATTCGGCCTTCAATCAGAACCGTGCAGACGATGATATGGTCATTATACCAAACATGATAGCCTACTTTTAAACCTTTGAGAAGCTCTTTTGGTTTCCTTGTATTAAAATCATACCTATATAATCTTTGAAGGCCATCATCATCCAATCGGATAGCTGAAATATCTTTTTGGCCCAATATTCTTATGGGAGAATATTCCCCGCCATTTGGGGTGTCGTTCAACCATGATTTTGATTCGGATTTTATGTCGAACAGGGCAATATCGGTTTGTCCATTTCGGGTAGATGAAAAAAGGATTCGGTCATCATCGTAAAACGAAGGTTGATTGTCATAGCCTTCGTTATTGGATATATTTTTAGCTTTTACAATGTTTAAAACATCATTTTTCCATACCAAGTCGGCTAAAAAAACCTCCGTATCGGACTGTGAATAACCATTTAACACAATAGATAGCCAGAGGAAGGCTAAAAAATAGACATGTTTCATAAAACAGGATTGGAACCCAATTTAGTGCATGTCCGCGAACCTGCCTAAAATGTCTCTAACGTTTTTGGTACTGTCCACAAAATACTTGGCGTGTGTCTTTTGCCGGCCTACTTTTACGGTAATGGAATCATCTGGCAATTCTTGGAACATAAATTCATCGGTCCAGTCATCGCCTATGGCAAAAACAAAGTCGTACTCATTTTCTGCAAATACACGCATGGAGGCTCTTCCCTTGTTTACGTTGCTGCTCTTGATTTCCATGACCTTATTTCCGTTTAGAACGCTCAAGTCGTCGTTCGCAATCAAACTGGTCAATACGGTGTTCAGTTCCACGGCCCGCTTTTGTCCGAAATCAGGATCGGTATTTCTGTAATGCCATGCCAAGGAATAATTCTTTTCTTCGATAAAACTTCCCGGGGTCCTATCCACAAAGGAATCTAATACGGGGTGAATTTTCTCCATCCAATCCTTTTTGACCTTTTCCAACATTCTAAAGTCTTCGCCATTTTGGGAAATCCAAACCCCATGTTCCACTATCATATTATATCCCTTATGCATAAACCATTTGGTAAAGGTTTCTTTGTCCCTACCACTAATCAAATACATATCCGTATTTTCTTGTGCGGAAATTTCATCCAATAATCTGAATAGATCCTCATCCGGACTTGCTTTCTGGGGATCTTTGTTGAATCCGGCCAAAGTACCGTCATAATCGAGAAAAACAAGGCGTCTTTTGGCCGACTTGTATTTTTTCATGACTGTGTTCATTAAATCAACTGAAAGCCTTCTGGATATATAGGTGAGGTCCTTTTCTTTTTGATTCAATAGGGAGGTCATGAAATCATTGGCCCATTTCTCCACATTATATCGTTCCAAGCGTTTTTGAAGAATGGAATTGCGTTGTTGTTGTTCCTCTTTGGGCATATTGATAGCCTTGTCCAAGGTGTCCGCTATTTCCTCAAAGTTATTGGGGTTTATCAAGAGGGATTCGTTCATTTCATTGGCAGAACCCGCCATTTCACTCAAAATAAGTACCCCTGTCTTATCCGTTCGTGTAGCGATATACTCCTTGGCTACCAAGTTCATACCATCCCGAATAGGGGTTAACCAGGCAATATCACAGGTCGTATACAGGTCGATGAGGTTATCAAAGGGCATAGATCTATAGAAATACCAAATAGGGGTCCAGCTTACGGAAGAAAGTTCCCCATTTATACGTCCTACGAGCTCATCGATTTCTTTTTTCAGGAGTTGGTATTGCGGTACGTTGGATCTAGAGGGAACGGCCAAGATAATCAACCGGACTTTCTCCTTATACTGAGGGTATTTGTTTAGAAAGTACTCAAAGGCATTCAAGCGCTTGGCGATTCCCTTGGTATAGTCCAATCGGTCTATGGAAAGGAAGAATTTCGCATCGGGAGTAGATTCCTTATGGGTATCCAATCTTTTTTGAAGCTCGGATTTTTGGGATTCGTCGCGTTGTGCATGTTCCTTAGCTGCTTCGTTGAATTTTTTATAATCGATTCCCATGGGAAAGGAATCCACTTTTATTACCCTATCATCCAAATAAATATCGTTAAAACTGACCTCAAGACCCAAAAGCCTTCGGACCGAGCTTAAAAAGTGTCTTTCGTAATCATAGGTATGGAAGCCGATTAAATCTGAACCCAGGAGACCTTCCAAAACTTCCATCCGCCAAGGTAATGTTCTAAATATTTCAAAGGAAGGGAAGGGAATATGCAGGAAGAAACCAATGGACACATTGGGACGTTTTTCCCTGACCATTTGGGGTACCAGCATTAATTGGTAATCATGGACCCAAATTACATCGTCATCTTCCGCTTTTTCCAAAATAGCATCGGCAAATTTTTGATTTACCTGTTTATAAATTTCCCAGCTTTCCCACTGGAACTCCGTGTATTCCATGAAATAATGGAACAAGGGCCACACCGTTCTATTGCTAAATCCATAGTAAAAACCGTCTACTTCTTTTTGGGTAAGTTTTACCTTAGAGGAACCATGCTCGGCCAAGGCATCGTCTATTTGTGATTCCAATGCTTCGGGTGTTTCCTCATTGGTGAGGCCGCTCCAGCCGATCCAAAGGCTATCCCCTCCTGAATGAACGGATTTCATACCAGTGGCGAGTCCTCCAACACTTGGTATCGCAGTAATGCTTCCATTGCTGATTTGTAATTGTACAGGGAGTCTATTTGAGATTATGATAGTTTTGGCCATAAATAGCAATTTTTGCTTTGAAATGAATTTAATTTCCCTCAATTTCGGTAAAAACTAGGGCAATAGCAATTGATTACCCAAATGAATCAAGATTTTTATTGAATGAATAATTTAGATTACGGAATAATAGGGAATTGTAGAAGTGCGGCATTAGTATCAAAAAAAGGTTCCATAGATTGGTGCTGTTTACCGGAATTTGATTCTTCCTCTGTGTTTGCAAAACTTTTGGATGAGGAAATAGGGGGCAGTTTCGAGATATTGGTCGATGATTCCTATACCATAAAACAGCGCTATAAAAAGCATACCGCCGTATTGATTACCAAATTCTCTTCAGGGGGCGATGTTTTTGAAATTCGCGATTTTATGCCTCGGTATCGCAAGGCGGACGGTGGCTATAATTCACCTCCTGAGCTGATCAGATATATTAAACATTTGAGCGGCAAACCCAGATTTAAGGTATGCTATAATCCCAAATTGGAATACGCCTTTGGAAAAACGGAAACCTATGTCAAAAAGAACTTTGTCGTAAGTCTTACCCATGGAGAAAAGTTCGATACGTGCTTTCTATACACTTCATTTAATAAAAATGCCGTAGTTGATGGAAGGGAATTGGAGATAACGGAGGACGGCTATTTTCTATTGGGATATAACGAAAAATTGTTCCAACCTACGGTTCGAAAGATGTATACCGAATTGGAGCGAACCAAGGTATACTGGTTAAATTGGAGCAGTAAAACCCCAAACTATAGAAAGTATAATTCCCAGATCAGTAGAAGTGCCATTACTCTAAAACTCTTGACCTATGATAAATCCGGAGCGGTTTTGGCTGCAGCCACGACCTCGTTACCGGAAACGATAGGGGAAGTCCGCAACTGGGATTACCGTTTTTGCTGGATACGGGATGCTTCCATGGCCATTAAGGTAATTGGTGAACTGGGGCATAGGAACGTAGCTAAAAGATATCTGCAATTTATCGTAGATCTCATTCCCGATAAGGACGAGAAACTTCAGATTATGTATGGCATCAATAAGGAGAAAAAGCTGACGGAACGCACCTTGGACCATTTGGCGGGCTATAAAGGTTCCAAACCGGTACGAATTGGGAATGCGGCCTACAAACAACGGCAAAATGATATCTATGGCATTTTGATGGATGTTATTTATGAGCAACTTTCAAAGTATAGTAACGATACCGAAAACGGTGAGGATTTATGGGGCATTACCAAAGGAATCGTATGGATCGTTTCCCATCACTGGAAGGAGGCGGATAAGGGTATTTGGGAATTTAGGACCGAGGATAGACACTTTACTTTTTCTAAAGTATTGTGTTGGGTCGCCA
The DNA here is from genome assembly GCF_002742265.1 of Maribacter sp. 4G9. Lineage (GTDB taxonomy): Bacteria > Bacteroidota > Bacteroidia > Flavobacteriales > Flavobacteriaceae > Maribacter. The sequence goes on along the minus strand of NZ_MDGL01000006.1, from coordinate 14,981 downwards.
TTGATAGGGCGATAAAAGTAGCCAGATTGTTCCGAAAAAATCATAAGCTTGAAAAGTGGACGCAACTGGAACAGGAAATCAAAAACGATATTCATGCCAATGCTTGGAACCCGGAAGTCAACGCCTTCACCCAATCCTACGGTTCGCCAGATATGGATGCATCGGTACTGTTGATGGAATCCTACGGATTTATCCATGCCAAAGACCCCAAGTTTGTGAGTACCGTACATGCCATAGAAAAAGAATTGAGTAACGACGGTTTGTTGTACCGTTACAAAAACGAAGATGATTTTGGTTTACCCTCTTCTTCCTTTACCATTTGTACTTTTTGGTTTATCAATAGTCTATATAAGATTGGGGAAAAGGAAAAGGCCATGAAGCATTTTGACACGCTCTTGTCCTATAGTAATCATTTAGGTCTTTTTAGTGAAGACATTGATTTTAAGACCAAAAGATTGCTTGGTAATTTTCCCCAAGCCTATTCGCATCTAGCGTTAATAGAATGTGCCATTAACTTTTCCAGACAAGAAAGTGAGGAGCAAGTATTGGCTTCGATCAACAAATTGTAGTTACCGGAGTAACCGATTTTTGGGCCATTAATAAAATTTTATCCAACAGCTTCTGGAAATGCTCCGTTGTGGTAAAGGGATTCATTACGGTGACCCTTAAATAGTGCCAACCGCGTAATTTAGTCTGTACTATATAGAACTCCCCGTCTTCCAATAGTTGGTGCCTTATTTTGGCATTTAATTCGTTCAATTGTAATTGTGAAAAATTTGAATCGACATATCTAAAACATACAATATTGGCCATAGGCGTTACGGCCAATTGAAATGAAGCGTGATGTTCGATCATTTCACCAAAGGATGCACCCATATCATACAATTGGGTTATGTAGGCGTCAAAAACCACTTCGCCATAGTATTTGAGCATGGTATACCAATGTATGCTCATCATGGTCTTTGTACATTCAAAGGTTCTCTTCCCCGAATTGTACCAATCTTCATGGTCAGAATCTGTTAGCAAATAGTCGGCCTTTTGCCTAAAGGTGGCATTGGCGTACAATCCATTTTTTAGGAGTAGGGCGGTGGTTATCGTTGGCAACATCATCATTTTGTGTCCGTCGATGACTACGGAATCGGCATTTTCAATTCCTTTGAGCGTATGCCTATATTTTTCCGAAAAGATACCAGCCCCCCCATGGGCACCGTCCACATGAAACCATAGGCCGTGTTTTTTTGCAAATCCCGCAATAGCTTCCAAATCGTCGAACATACCCGTTGCGGTAGAAGGTGCACTGCCAACTATCGCAAAGATGGCAATGCCTTTATGCAGTGCTTCCCCGTATTTTTCTTCCAAAACCGTAGTATCCATTTGGAAGGACTCCGTACATGGAATTTTGATGATGCCTTTTTCTCCCAAGCCCATTATTCTCGCCGCTCGATCCACGCAGTAGTGTGCCTCTTCGCTTACCATGATACCCAATGGCACATTCAGCCCTTCATTCCAAACATCTTGTTTTAATACGGCTTTCCGTGCCGCTAACAGCGCCGTTAGATTGGCCAATGTTCCTCCAGATGTCAAAAAGCCTCTGGCGTTGGTATCCCAACCTATTTTTTCACAAAGAACATCTGTAACCACACGTTCAATGGCGCTTGGTGACATGCCCATTTCATAGACGGCCATCCCATTATTCAACAAGGAACTGATCATACCCGTTAATGCTGTTATGGGAGCAGCGGGACTCACCTGATGTCCTATGTAGTGGGGATGGTGTACATAGGTTGTACGTTCTGTTATCGTCTTAAAAAGGTCGTTTTCATCGCCACTCTTCAAAAAATCCTTCCAGAACTTCAGTTCTTCTTCTGGATCGTTCCACTGAATGGCTTTTTCCGACTTTTCATTTAGTTTATCATCCAAATGGGCTGTTAGCTCATCAATTACCTGATGTCCTTTTTCTTGAAAGAACTTCGGTGAATAGACCTTTTGTAAAAGATTGTTCCGCATTCCTCAAAATTAGATGCTTCCCGCAATTTGTACAAATAAAAAAACCGCCCCCATTGGGAGCGGTTTTTGCTTCTGTCCATAAAAACAAAAGGGCAATCTGAATTAGTCAAAGGTGTAACCTTGATCTGCAGCAACTTTATCCGCAATTTGGGTGCGTAAAGCCACTACATTGGGGTTATTGGTATATTTTGTAAAACGTTTTAGTCCCATGAGCATCATACGTTGTTCGTCGCCTTCGGCAAAGGAAACAATGGCTTCCTTCCCTTTTTGGATGACAATCTCCGTAGCCCTATACAAATAGAGTTTGGACATGGCAATTTGGGTAGCTTGTGCCTCCTCGCCAAAACGTTTTGCATTCTTTTCTGTTCTTAATATAGCCGATTCGGCAAGATAAACCTGTATCAAAATATCGGATGCGGCCATCAACAACTGCTGATGTTCCTCCAAATCTGGGCCAAATTTCTGAACGGCACTGCCCGCTACCATTAAAAAGACTTTTTTCAATCGTTTTAAAAGATCTTTTTCCTCGGCGAACAATTCGGAGAAATCCGGGGTTTCAAAAGAAGGGATACCCATCAATTCCTCACCCACTGCGGTCGCCGGACCCAATAAATCTACATGCCCCTTCATGGCCTTTTTAACCAACATTCCAACGGATAACATTCGGTTGATTTCATTGGTTCCCTCATAAATCCTAGCTATTCGGGCATCGCGCCATGCAGATTCCATAGGGGTATCGGCACTAAAGCCCATACCACCAAAAATCTGGATACCCTCATCCGTGGTGTGTTGTACATGTTCCGAAACGGCCACTTTTAGGATGGAACATTCAATGGCGTATTCCTCTACGCCCTTTAGTTCTGCTTCCTGGTGTGAATTTCCTTCGGCTTCCCGGATAGCGATTCTATCTTCAATATTTTTAGCTGCCCGATAACAAGCGGATTCATCCACATAGGCATTGGTGGCCATGTCAGCAATCTTTGCCTTAATGGCACCAAAGCTAATAATCGGCACCTTGAATTGGATTCGTTCATTTGCGTATTTGGTGGCCTCGTTGATTACCCTTCTTTGCGCTTCCAAACAAGCCGCGGCCAGTTTAATCCGACCAACATTCAATGCATTCATGGCTATTTTAAAACCATTGCCTTGTGTGGATAGCATATTTTCAACGGGAACCTTGGTTTCATTGAAAAATACCTGACGGGTAGAGGAGGAGTGAATACCTAATTTCTTTTCTTCGTCCCCCAGGGTAATCCCATTTTTCGGATCATTTTCAACAATAAACCCGGTAATATTTTTATCATCCCCTATTCTGGCAAAAACGATGAAAAGATTGCAGAATCCGGCGTTGGAAATCCACATTTTTTGTCCGGTTATACTGTAATATTTCCCATCATCGGAGAGTACTGCTTTTGTTTTTCCCGAATTGGCATCCGATCCTGCACCTGGCTCTGTTAGACAGTAAGCCCCAAACCACTCTCCGGTAGCCAATTTTGGTACGTACTTCTGTTTTTGTTCTTCTGTACCATATAGGGTTATTGGCATAGTACCAATACCTGTATGTGCCCCAAAGGCGGTACTGAAGGAACCCGTAGCCCCCGATATATAATCACATACTAACATGGTAGAGACGAAGCCCATCCCCATTCCTTCATATTTTTCAGGAACGGCAATACTCAAAAGTCCCAGTTCACCTGCTTCGCGCATACACTCTTCCGTATAGGCGTAGTCCTTCTTTTCAAAACGCTCCCAATGGGCCCAAAGCTTGCGATCAACAAACTCTTTGGTGCTCTCACGCATCATTTTTTGTTCTTCATTGAGGTCCTCTAGTGTGAAAATGTCTTCACAGTTGGTTTCTTTTACTAGAAATTGACCTCCCCTTAATATTTTTTTATTCTCTACATTCATTTTTTGGATTTTAGAAATTAGATGTAAGTATTGAGATTACTTGATTTTCCTTTGGAAGGAATAGTTCATTTTTTGAATTTCTATGATCATTTCAATCAAAGGATTGACTTTATTTTCTTTAGACAACTTTAAATCTATCGCCAATTGAAGTTGCGTCTGTAGCTCATATAAAGAACCGTTTGCAATACTTAGGAAGTAAATGAATTCTTTGTTAGAATTTCTACCAGCACCTTCTGCTATGTTTGAAGGAATTGAAATGCAACTTCTTTTTATTTGAGATGTTAAACCAAATTTTTCTTCATTAGGAAATTCTGAAACAACCTGATAAACAAGTTTGGTAAGTTCCATCGCCTTTAACCAGATTTTTAACTCTCTTAGGTTGTGCATTTCTAATGACTAATATCTCAAATCTAAAATCTAACTAGTTGAGAAATTCATAGATTCCTGCTGCACCTTGTCCTGTACCCACACACATGGTTACCATACCGTATTTTCCCTGCATGTTTCTTTTACGCATTTCATCAAAAAGCTGAACTGATAACTTGGCCCCGGTACAGCCTAACGGGTGGCCTAAAGCAATGGCTCCACCGTTGACATTTACGATTTCCGGATTCAACTTCAATTCTCGAATCACGGCAAGGGATTGCGATGCAAAGGCCTCGTTCAATTCAATCAATTCTACATCTTCCTGTTTAAGACCTGCCTGCTTCAAAGCTTTGGGTACCGCAGCTACCGGACCAATACCCATAATTCTTGGAGGTACACCGGCTGCCGCATAGTTCACCAACCTTGCGATAGGTTCCAAGTTCAGTTCTTTTACCATTTCCTCGCTCATGACCATGACGAAGGCGGCTCCGTCGCTCATCTGTGAGGAGTTTCCGGCAGTAACACTTCCATCGGCAGCAAAGACGGGCCTTAATTTGGCCAAAACTTCCACGGAAGTTCCCTTTCTGGGCCCTTCATCCTTGGTTACCGTATATTTTTTAGTGGCTTTTTTTCCATTTTCATCCACATAGGTTTGCTCCACTTCAATTGGAACAATTTGGTCTTGGAATCGGTCCTCCGCCTGTGCCTTTAAGGCTTTCATATGCGAATTATAGGCAAACTCATCCTGGTCTTCACGCGATACATTAAATTCCCTGGCAACGGCTTCAGCGGTATTTCCCATACCCCAGTAATAATCCTCATGGCCGGATTTGACCAAATCATAATTGAGTTCTGTCTTATAACCCGTCATGGGTACGGCACTCATACTTTCCGCACCTCCCGCAATAATGCAATCTGCCATTCCTGACTGAATTTTAGCCGTGGCAATCCCTATGGTTTCAATCCCCGATGAACAAAACCGATTTACGGTTACCCCGGGGACATCTACGATATCCAAGCCCATTAGGGAAATAAGCCTAGCCATGTTCAACCCCTGCGAACCTTCCGGCATAGCATTGCCTACAATGACATCATCGATTCTCTTTTTGTCCAGTCCGGGCAATTCCTTCATCATGAATGCGATGGTCTCCGCTGCCAGTTCATCCGTTCTCTTGAATCGAAAGACTCCCTTAGGCGCTTTTCCGACCGCTGTTCTATAACCTTTTACTATATATGCTGTTCTCATTATTAATTTCTTAGTGGTTTACCCGTTTTTAACATGTGTTGAATACGTTCCAAGGTCTTCCTTTCGGTACAAAGCGAAAGAAAGGCTTCCCGCTCCAAATCCAACAAGTATTGTTCCGTCACCATAGTTGGTTCAGATAAATCCCCACCGGCCATGACATAGGCCAGTTTGTTGGCAATTTTTTTATCGTGTTCACTAATATAATGGCTCGCTTCCATGGAGTCCGTTCCTACCAAGAACATACCCAAGGCTTGTTTACCCAATACCTTCACATCCTTGCGTTTAGGTGGTTGGGTGTATCCCGATTCGGCCATAAGTTTGGCATACGCTTTAGCGGTCGCTATTTGTCGGTCTTTATTGACGACAACAATATCCTTTCCATGTTGCAATATTCCTAGGTCATACGCTTCATATGCCGAAGTGGAAACCTTGGCCATACCGATGGTCAGAAAGTATTCCTGTAAGACGTTCAATTCCACATCACCCTTTCTAAATGAATCCGATGCCCTCATGGCAAATTCCTTGGAACCGCCACCTCCAGGAATGACACCTACGCCAAATTCCACAAGGCCAATGTATGTCTCGGCAGCCGCCACAACCTTATCGGCATGTAGGGACAACTCACAACCACCGCCCAAGGTCATACCATGTGGTGCTGAGACCGTGGGTATGGCAGAATAGCGCATGCGCATCATGGTGTCCTGGAACATTTTAATGGCCATGTTCAGTTCATCATATTCCTGTTCAACGGCCATCATGAAAATCATTCCAATGTTGGCTCCCACAGAGAAATTGGCGGCCTGATTTCCTACGACCAATCCCTGAAAATCCTTTTCGGCCAAGTCGATTGCCTTGTTCAGTCCTGCCAAAACATCGCCTCCAATGGTGTTCATTTTGGATTGGAATTCGCAGTTTAGAATGCCATCACCCAAATCTTCGATTACTACGCCACTATTTTTGAAAACTTCTTTACTTTTTCTGATATTATCCAAAATGATAAAGGCATCCTGACCGGGAACCTTGACCATTTCTTTTTTGGGAATATCATAATAATAGGTATTGCCATCCTTTACACTATAAAAGGAATCAATTCCCGATTCCTTCATTTCATGTACCCAGGAAGCGGCCGTTTGGTTTTCGGCAGTAATAAACCCAAGACCTTTGTCCAAGCCAACGGCGTCCCAAATCTGGAAGGGCCCGTGTTCCCATCCAAAACCGGCTTTCATGGCATCGTCTATCTTATATAATTCATCTGAAATTTCTGGGATTCTGTTTGAAACGTAGGCGAATAACTGACCAAAGCTTTTTCTATAGAATTCACCGGCCTTATCTTTTCCGTCCACCAAAACGGCAAACCTATCCAATACTTTGTCAATGGTCTTCGTCAATTCCAAGGTAGCAAACTTGGCACTTTTCTTAGATCGATACTCCATCGTATCCAAATCCAAGGTCAAAATCTCACTTTTGCCTTTATCGTCCTGTACTTTTTTATAAAACCCTTGACCGGATTTACTGCCCAACCATTTATTATCCATCATGGTTTTGATGAAATCTGGCAAGGCAAAAAGTTCATGCCGCTCGTCATCCTTGCAATTTTCTGAAATTCCATTTGCTACATGCACCAAGGTGTCTAGACCAACGACATCTACGGTCCTAAAAGTGGCGGATTTTGGTCGGCCAATTACCGGCCCCGTCAATTTATCCACATCTTCCACTGTCATGTCCAATTCCTTGACCGTATGGAAAAGACTTTGGATACTGAAAATACCCACCCTGTTCCCAATAAATGCGGGTGTATCCTTTGCGACTACGGAGGTTTTTCCCAAGAATTTTTCTCCGTATCCATTTAGAAAATCCAGCACTTCTGGAAGTGTCTTTGGACCTGGAATAATCTCAAAAAGTTTTAAATACCTAGCAGGATTAAAAAAGTGGGTTCCGCAAAAATGTTTTTGAAAATCATCGCTTCTTCCCTCACTCATGAACTTTATAGGTATGCCGCTTGTATTTGAGGTAATTAGCGTACCCGGTGTTCTATGTTTTTCAAGGTTTTCAAAAACCTGCTTTTTAATATCCAATCGCTCTACAACCACCTCTATGATCCAATCAACCTTCGCTACCTTTGAAATATCATCCTCAAGGTTGCCCGTGGTGATTCTATTGGCAAAATTTTGATGATAGATAGGGGAGGGCTTTGATTTTAAGGTCGATGCCAATGAATCGTTGACCAGCCTGTTTCGTACCGCTTTATCCTGTAAAGTAAGGCCTTGTGCCTTTTCTTTATCCGTCAATTCCCTGGGTACGATATCCAAGAGCAGGACTTCCACTCCAATGTTGGCAAAATGGCATGCAATTCCGCTTCCCATAATGCCCGAACCAATTACTGCAACTTTTTTAATATGCTTGTTCATCTGTTTTATGCTGTATTTAGTTTTTTGTTGTGTCTTTAGTATAAATTTTCTTGTCCATGATAAGTTTGTTAATGGTATCGGTCACTTCAAAAAAGTGTTTTAACTTTTCCTCGGATACTTGATTTTTAACAACTTCATTGAATCGTAGTACGACATCCTTGGAATCCTTTCGTTTTTCCAGTCCAAAATCCGTTAAATGTATCAGTACCCCGCGTCCGTCTGCCGGATTCGGTTTTCTCTGGATCAAGCCTTTTTCTTCCATACTTTTAAGTATTCTGGATAAACTTGTTGCCTCCATGCCCATTTTGGGCCCCAAAGAAGTTGAAGGGGTACCTGTTTTTGGATCGATACTCAATAAGGTAAAGCCAACGGCCATAGTGGTCTCAAAATTTTTAGCCTCCTCATTGTACATCCTTGCCACCGCCTGCCATGTAGCCCTAAGCGCATAATCAATGGTAACCTCCTTCATAAAATTTTTAGTTGGTTACCAAATATATAAAAATTTATTATGCATGCATAATAAATCATTGAAAATGTTTCTGTGTTGTGGGGTGTATTCTTGTTTCGTAAAAGGATGGGATTAGGCCTTTTCTTTTTCTCGCTTTTTTATCTCTTTACTGACAAATGCACTTAAGAGCATTGGAATAACCACAAATAGCGGACAAAGCACCGTTGGGACAAAATAAATCAGCTTCATGTCCTCACCCCTAGAGAATCGGACCAATTCATATCCAATTATTAGGGCCATTAAAAAGACTCCAAAAACCATTATCCCAAGAATAATTTTGTTGCGTTTTTTTAATTATTCGGTACTGTATTTTTCAAATGCCATTTTCAACCGAAATTAATATTGATATTCAATGCCCGTAAATGTCATTGTACAGGTCGATGTATTTCTCCTTTACTATTTTCCTTCTAAGTTTCATAGTAGGGGTGAGGTGACCGCCCTCTATGCTCCAAACTTCTGGGGTAAGCCTAAATTGCTTTACTTTTTCCCATTTGGCAAATTGCTCATTGGCCAGATCCACTTCGGTTTGAAACTGTTCCAGTACCACGGGGTTTAAGATGATATCTGAATTTTCTGGTATCGTGAGGCCTTTCTTGGTAGCCCATTGGTGCAGGTAGGCAAAATCTGGTTGGATCAGTGCCGCAGGCATTCTTTCCCCTTCTCCCACCACCATAATCTGTTCTATGAATCGGGATTGTTTGAATCTGTTTTCCAATAGCTGCGGGGCTACATATTTACCTCCGGACGTTTTGAACATTTCCTTTTTACGGTCGGTTATTCTCAGAAATCCATCGGAATCAATTTCACCGATATCGCCCGTATGGAAATATCCATTTTTCAATACTTCATCTGATTTTTCGGTATCCTTGTAATAGCCCAACATCACATTGGGGCCTTTGCACAGGATTTCGCCATCATCGGCAATCTTGACCTCTACCTTCTCAATGACCTTGCCAACGGTACCGATTCTCCATTCACCCCCTTTTTCTTGGTTTACCGAGATAACCGGGGACGTTTCCGTAAGTCCGTATCCTTCCATTACAGGGATGCCTGCCGCACCAAAAACCCTGCTTAAGCGCGGTTGAAGGGCCGCACTGCCCGAGACCATTGTGGTCAGATTACCACCGAGTCCTTCTTGCCATTTGCTGAAAATTAATTTTCGGGCCAATTTTAGCTGTTGTTCGTACCACCACCCATTGGCACCATAGGGTTCAAACTTAAGTCCTATCGATACCGCCCAAAAGAAGAGCTTTTTCTTTATACCTGTTAAGGCGCTTCCCTTTGCGATAATGGCGTCATAGACTTTTTCCAATAATCTTGGCACGACCGTCATTACGTTTGGTCTTACCTCCTTAATATTATCACTTATTTTATCCAAGCCTTCGGCAAAGTGAATTTCTATACTACAATATTGGTATAGGTATAAAATCATCCGTTCAAAAATGTGGCAGACCGGCAGAAAGCTCAGGGCGCTGGCCCCTGCCTTGAAGGGTACCCTTTTTTCACTAGCTATCACATTGGAAACAATATTGTCATGGGACAGCATGACACCCTTGGGTCTCCCAGTGGTTCCAGAGGTATATATTAAGGTGGCCAAGTCATTGGCATTGACCTGTTCCTTGCGTTTGTCCACTTCTGGTTGGTTGGTGTCGTCTTTTCCCAAGTCCAAAACCGCCTGCCAATTGTCACAATCTTTTAGGGTATCGAAACTATAGACACCTTTCAAGTGTTTTAATTCCGGTTTTATCGTATTTACCTTGGCCAACACTTCCGCACAGGAAACAAAACAATAGGTTGCCTCGGAATGGTTCAAAACATATTCGTAATCTTCTTCGGATATAGTGGGATAAATGGGTACAGTTTGTGCTCCTAACTGTAATACCCCTATATCCATAATGTTCCACTCCGTGCGATTGGTCATGGAGATAATCGCAATTTTATCATTTGGTCGTACCCCAAGTCTCAATAATCCACGGCTTATGGTATTTGCTTTTTCAATGTATTCCTTCGTGGAGGTAGTCATCCATTTTCCATCGTATTTGGTAACGAGTGATTTTTCCAAAGGATAGTTTTCCAATTGATAATATGGAAAATCGAATAGGCGGGTAACTTTTTGCATAGTCTTTTTATAAATCTTTCTTGCAAAATAGTGAAAGAACTCGGTATTCTAAATAGGCTATCTTAAAAATACTTGTTAATAAATGTGAATATGGTAAAACAAAAGGGGCTTTTTTTAAAAGCCCCTTCAAGTATTTATTAGTATTTGCCCTTAATTATTACTAGCTATCCACTTCCTTGCATTCACAAAAGCTTCCAGCCACGGAGAAACTTCATCTTTTCTATCCGAAGGATAGAAAGCCCAGTTCCACGGGAACGTAGAACGCTCAATATGTGGCATGGTTACCAAATGTCTTCCCGTTTTATCGCAAAGCATGGCCGTATTGTAGTCACTACCGTTAGGATTTGCGGGATAGCCTTCATAACCGTACTTGGCAACGATATGATAATTTTCTTCGGATAAGGGAAGTTTAAACTTCCCTTCGCCATGGGAAATCCAAACCCCTAGGGTTGCACCGGCCAAGGTAGAAAGCATGACCGAGTTGTTTTCCTCTATTTTAACCGAAGTAAAGTTACTTTCATGTTTGTGGGAATCGTTGTAGGTCATCTTTCCGTGTGTATCGTGTTCCGGATTAATCAAATCCAATTCCATAAACAACTGGCAACCGTTACAGATTCCAACGGATAAGGTATCTGGTCTTGCAAAAAAGTCTTTTATCACCTTGTTGGCCTTTTTATTGTATTTGATAGCTCCGGCCCATCCTTTGGCACTTCCCAATACATCCGAATTTGAAAAGCCACCAACGGCGCCTAAAAACTGAATATCCTCCAAGGTTTCCCTGCCAGTTATCAAATCCGTCATATGAACATCTTTTACATCAAATCCTGCCAAATACATGGCATTGGCCATTTCCCTTTCAGAATTGCTACCTTTTTCCCTAAGGATGGCAGCCTTAGGTCTTGCCTGCCCTTCTCTTAATGATCGACTAGGGAGTTTTATGTTTTCTGAATTCGGAAATGTATATTTTAAGGGTTGCACCTTGTAATTATCGTAGCGGTCCTTGGCAAGTCCGTTCGAAGTTTGTTTAGTATCCAAGAGATAGGAAGTCCTGAACCATGTATTGCGCAGTGATGCAATGTTCAATCCCATTTCCATACCGCCATTCTTCAGGGTCAGTTCCTGCGTATCGGTTACGTTTCCTATTTTCTTGACATCGATATCGGCATCGACCAATAATTTTTCCACCAAATTATCCCGAAGCTGGAATACAATTCCCGCATTTTCGGAAAACAGCAGTTTTATGGTATCTGCTTCCCCCAAATCGGAAAGGTCCAGTTGGGCACCCAGATCGGTATCGGCAAAACACATTTCCAACAATGTAGTGATTAAACCTCCCGATGCAACGTCGTGTCCCGCAAGGATTTGTTCGTTTTGAATCAAGGTTTGAATCAAGTCAAAAACCGATTTAAAATATTCATCGTTTTTAATGGTGGGTGCTTCGGAACCAATTGCATTGCGAACTTGTGAAAAGGATGAGCCTCCTAATTTATAAGCATCCCTGGACAGGTTGATATAGTATATGGAACCTCCGTTTTTCTGAAACACGGGTTCCACTACTTTGGTAATATCGTTGCAATTGGCCGCAGCGGAAATAACTACGGTACCAGGCGCAATGACGTCGCCATCGGTATATTTTTGTTTCATGGAAAGGGAATCCTTTCCGGTAGGTACGTTGATGCCCAAGGCGATTGAAAAGTCGGAAACTGCCTGTACGGCCTCGTATAGTCTGGCATCCTCACCTTCGTTTTTGCAGGGCCACATCCAGTTGGCCGAAAGGGAAACCGATTTTAAACCATCTTTCAACGGTGCCCAGATAATATTTGTCAGTGCTTCCGCAATACTATTCTTGCTCCCCGCAGAAGGATCAATCAATCCTGAAATAGGGGAGTGGCCTATACTGGTAGCTATACCTTCCTTTCCTTTGAAATCCAAGGCCATAACACCCACGTTGTTCAATGGCAATTGTAAAGGTCCCGCACATTGCTGTTTGGCCACGCGCCCGCCCACACAACGGTCTACTTTATTGGTCAACCAGTCTTTACATCCCACGGCCTCCAGCTGTAAAATTTGATCTAGATACTCATGGAAATGTTCCAATGAATACTCAGGATTTTTATAAGACCTTCTTACGGTGACATCTTTCATATAGGTTTTTGGGGAACTCCCAAAAATATCACTGAGCTTAACATCCATAGGCTTGGCCCCTGTTGTGGCCGACTCAAAGGTAAAACGGTCATCATCGGTAACATCCCCCACTTCGTACATGGGTGATCGCTCGCGATCGGCTATTCGTTTCAAAAGAGCCGCATTGTCCTTTCCAATTACCAATCCCATACGTTCCTGGGATTCGTTGCCGATGAGTTCCTTTGCCGATAGGGTAGGGTCGCCCACGGGTAATTTATCCAGATCGATTTTTCCCCCGGTTTCCTCCACCAGTTCGGAAAGGCAGTTAAGATGTCCCCCGGCACCATGGTCGTGAATGGAAACGATACTGTTGTTATCACTTTCCACCATGCCCCGTATCGCGTTGGCGGCTCTCTTCTGCATTTCTGGATTGGAACGTTGTACGGCGTTCAATTCTATAGCAGAACTGAATTCCCCTGTATCCGCACTGGATACGGCTGCCCCACCCATTCCAATTCTATAGTTGTCACCTCCAAGCATAACTATTTTATCGCCTTTTTCCGGTGTATCCTTCAAAGCCTGTTGGGCCTTCCCATAACCGATTCCCCCGGCCTGCATAATAACTTTATCATAACCCAATCTTCGGGCTTCAGAGCCGTTGAGGGAATATTTTTCGTCATGCTCAAAAGTAAGTACAGATCCAGCGATTAAAGGCTGACCAAACTTATTCCCAAAATCAGATGCTCCGTTGGAAGCTTTGATCAAAATGTCCATGGGAGTTTGGTACAACCATTCCCGCTCTGGCATAGCCTTTTCCCAGGGCCTGTCTTTTTCCAATCTTGAGAAGGCTGTCATATACACCGCCGTGCCCGCTAAAGGGAGTGACCCTTTTCCACCTGCAAGACGGTCCCTGATCTCCCCTCCTGAACCTGTTGCCGCCCCGTTAAAGGGTTCAACGGTGGTGGGAAAATTATGGGTCTCCGCTTTTAGGGAAATAACCGAATCAAATTCCTTTTCTTCATAAAAGTCGGGCTTATCGGCTGTTTTTGGTGCAAACTGTATCGCTTTGGGCCCTTTTAGGAAGGCCACATTATCCTTATAGGCCGATACAATATCGTTGGGATGCTCTTGGGACGTTTTTTTAATGAGTTTGAATAAGCTCGTTGGCATTTCCTTTCCGTCGATGATGAAGGTGCCGTTGAAAATTTTATGCCTACAATGTTCCGAGTTTACCTGGCTGAAACCAAATACTTCGGAATCAGTCAACTTTCTTCCCATTCGCTCGGAAAGTCCCTCCAAATAAGTTACTTCCTCATCACTTAGGGCCAAGCCTTCCTTTTGATTGTAGGCTGCAATGTCCTCGATTTCCAAAATAGGTTCGGGCTGTATGTTGATATCATAGATGGACTGACCAATACCCTCATATTTTTGGGAAAGCATCGGGTCAAAATTGGCAAAGTTCCCGGAAACAGCATGGAACTCCTCAATTCTAAGTATATCCGGAATGCCCATGTTTTGGGTAATTTCCACGGCATTTGTACTCCAAGGGGTAATCATAGCGGCGCGAGGGCCAACAAAAAAGGCGTCCAACGACGCCACATTGAGTTTAGGTTGGTTTCCAAATAACCAACTTAATTTTTGTTCGTTTTCCAGCGTAATTTCCTGGGTGGTTTGGACGGCAAAAATCTTAGTTGCCGGGTTTCCAAAAAAGTGAATCATATCAGTACGTTTCTTATGCAAAAAGGAAAAGGCAAAATTACGATATTAACCCTTATTTTCCCTCCTGTACAAAGCACAGTTTTCAACCAAAATTGTTGATATAAAATTCTATCCCTAAGGATATGTACCAAAATCAATCAAGGCCGTATCCTTTTGTATTTTAATACGCATAAAATCCAACAGGGAAATCCCGTTACTGTAATATCCTCCAACGGTTTCAAATTTTTCAACGCCTCCTTTGGTATATTCCAATACATAACTCCCATCCTTTTTGGCGTACCCCATTTTTAGAAATCCCGATTTGGATTCTTCCGGTTTTAAAAGTTCGATAACCAGACTATCCGTATTTTCGGAAGTTTTTAATACAATATTGGAAATATTGTAATTAGAATTATTGACTTAGGCATTTAACCACTAATATTTTTGATATAGCATGGCGGGGTATTTACCATCCTGAGCATCAGGTTGTCGAATATGCCCTCCTTCATGAAGCTGCGGTTGAACCTGTAGCAATATTCGTCGAGATAGTCCTGTAGGTCCCCCACGTGGTGGTGCATCCCCCTAAGCCATGCCTTG
>NZ_MDGL01000005.1 GCF_002742265.1 Maribacter sp. 4G9 | reverse complement strand
AGCGATTCGAAATGTCAAGGTAAAACAAAAAATATCGGGCCAGTTCAAAAACCCCAGAAATGCTCAGAATTTTGCCAAAATCCGATCCGTAATCGATACCACCATCAAAAACGGAATGAACGTGATTCAAGCATTGAACCTAATCGCTAAATTTGAATTTCAAGTAGACTGATTAGTTACAAATTAGGGTATAGAAGGTATTTAAAGTATGATAATTGTCATTCCCTATGCGGTAGTATAAGAAAGGGTACTGTTGAATACATACTTAAATCCAAAAGTACCGGTTTTTTAAGCAGCTGTTCTATAAAACTCTTTTTGGTGTGTATCAAAGAGAAAATATCTACCTCCCTGTTTTTTACAAAAGTGTCAATAACCTGTGCTTTATCCGTAAACTCAATAATTGATGTGAAATTAGGGTTGAAATCCTTAAAGGAAATGTGCAACAACTTTTTGTTGGATGCTTGCAAGGGAGACAAAAACTCCTCTTCGATGATGTGCATAATATGTACCGATGCATCAAGGATTTTTACCAATTGCAAAAGAGGTTTTATGGTTTTTAGATTGCAGCCCTTTTTAAAGTCTGTAATGAAGGCTATTTTTTTTGGTAATTTGAACTCTATTTCCTTGGGAACGGCCATGAGAGGACATTTTTTCAAATCCCTGATGGTTTGTACCGTATTACTTCCCATGAAAATTTCTTTGGCCCCGGTAGTTCCCTTATTGCCCATGAACACTATATCGATATTAAAAGTTCCTATGGTTTCATGAATGGTCTTGCTTAGAAATCCTTGCTTGGATAGCGTTTTAAATTCGTGCAAAACATTCTTATCGTCCAAGTGGATTTTATGGAAAGTCTTTTTCAAATTCTCCGTGGAATCTTTTTCCAAGAGGCTGAACGTTTCATCGATTAAGTGATTTGGCTTCGGTAGAATGCCTGTCGGTTTTTTGAAAACATGTAGGATATAAAATAAGCAAGGCTGGTTTGCCAACAGCTTGGTAGCGTAGAAAAGGGCATTATAAGCCTCATCGGAAAAATCAGTGGCCACAAGTATTTTAAGGGTCTTCATAAGGTCAAGGTTGTGGAATGACCATAAAAGGAACCTTTACATGAAAGCCAATTTTTTTGATAGTAGGTTCAATAAACAGTCGTTCCATGAACGTATGCTTGTTTTGTATCATGACCAACATATCAACCGTTATATGCTCCTGAAATTTGTTGATAGCGGTTATGATCTCGTCATTTTCCACCTCATGAAATATGCCGTTTTTGCCTAAAATTCCCTTTAGTGTATTCTGATTTGTTAATTGATCGGAATCCAGTTCCAATTGGGTAAAAACATGCATAACATGTACTGTGGCATCCTGTTTCTTGGTAATTTGCAAGAGGGCGGAAATCTTCTTTTCTGAATAGGAAACCTCATAATCAGTAGGAAAGAGAATTGATTTTGGCGGTTTGTAATCATATCCTTGGGGAATTGCCAAGACCGGACACTTGCTTTTTCTAATAGTATGTACCGTATTGGTTCCAAACAATATTTCCTCCGCTCCTGTGGCACCTTGCGTTCCCATAATGACCAAGTCAATTTCCTCTGCCTCCGTCATGTGACTTACTTCCTCGGTGAGCATGTTAAATGCAGAGTGCGTAATGAAGGTGTGCAGCGGATTTTTGAACTCAGTTTCCAGCTTTTCCTTTAACTCTTTCAGGTTTTTCTTGGATTCCTCCCGTATCATATCCCCAAGACCAATTTGTCCCGGGCTTCCCAAAAGGTACTCTGTATGGTATACCGGGGGCATATAGGTGTTCAAGAGATAAAAGGTACAGGGTTCTTCCTTAAAGAGCGACAATCCATACGAAATCGCCTTAAATGAATTATCCGAAAAATCCGTTGGTAAAAGAATACGTGTCATCTGTTTATTTTTATTGTTTTTCATAGGTCAGATGTAATTATTCACATCATTTCATTTTGTTTACCATGGGTGTTCATGAATCTTCGATTTAGTTCATTATTTACTATTTGCTTTTCAACGGTATTCATGAAACTTCGTTTTCGCCATCCCTATAGCTATCGGGACATCTTGGTGGCTATCAAGACATGCTATGGCTCATTTCATAGCCTTTGAATTTATGTAGAGAAGGTACACATTCTTATGCCCAAAATCCATGATATTTATCATGTATTCATTCTTTTGAATTTAGTAACTTGGATATTAAAACGATTAAAATTGAAGCATCGGTACCTAAATTTTTTCATGTGGATTTAGGATTGCGAAGTATGTTATAGGTGTCTTTTCAAAACAAAAACTAAAAACTGATGAAGAGCTC
This sequence comes from Maribacter sp. 4G9, assembly GCF_002742265.1. Lineage (GTDB taxonomy): Bacteria > Bacteroidota > Bacteroidia > Flavobacteriales > Flavobacteriaceae > Maribacter. The sequence continues at coordinate 40,334 of NZ_MDGL01000005.1, read as the reverse complement.
GTTTAAGAATATAGTAGATTCTGAAATTCCCGTTCTGGTGGATTTTTATGCCGATTGGTGTGGGCCTTGCAAAATGTTGGCTCCCATCCTTAAGCAGGTGAAGGATGCGATGGGGGACCGTCTAAAAATCGTGAAGATAGATGTGGACAAAAACCAAAAATTGGCTGCAAAATACAATGTTAGGGGCGTTCCCACCATGATGCTCTTCAAAAATGGCAAGCAGTTATGGCGGCAATCCGGAGTACTTCAAAAGAACGATATCATTGAAATAATCAAGCAACATTCCTAACAATTGACCCCCCTACAAAAAGCCTATTTTTCCTGGAGGAATAGCAATGGGATTTCGGAATGAAATGCTAGTTTCCTCACTACCGGTTCCCCAATGATCTTTTCCCAAAAGGTATGATGGTGCCTTGTAATGCCTAAAATATCGGAAGTCCTGTTGTTGGTATACTGTCCTATAGTGTATGCCGTACTGGAGTTGAAGGGAAGATCGGTAAATGTAAACTCCAAACCTGAAAGCCGTTCCTCCAAAATATCTTTGTTGGTTTGCTGTGTTTCGTTCAGGGTGAACTCTTCCGTTACATGTATTATTTCGATGTTCGCATTCCAAATATTCACGAGTTCCAACAGACTGTCCAATTCAAATTTGTCATACCCTTTCATATAATCTGTAGAGAAAAGGACAGTTTTCAACTTTTGAAAATTGAAGGAATCCGGAACGGCCAAAATGGGAATATTTGGTAATTTTTTTAGCACTTTTACCGTATTGCTGCCCATGAACACCTGTTTGGCTACTGTTGCTCCCTGGGTACCCATTATGATAAGGTCCGCATCCTTTTCGGAAGCTAATTTTTCCATGGCTTCCTCAAAGGTACTTTCCATGGAAACCGTCTCAAAACTGTGTTGTAGGTTGGTATGGTTTTTATCTAGATAGGTGTGTATTTCTGCCAATTCCTTTTCTGAGTGCTGCGAAAGGGAATCGTAAATCACGTCCAATCTTTTGTGATTTTCAGTGCCCAAAGGTTTTAAAACACCTGGTTCATAGGCGTTCACGATATAAAAATGGCACTTGACATCGGCGTAGATCTTTAGGGCGGTAAAGATGGCGTTCCAGGCATTTTCAGAAAAATCTGTAGGTAGAATTATTTTTTTCATACGTTTAAATTTAGGTCAATAGCTTTATTCTTCAACATTTACTTTTGTAGAGGCATTCAACATATCATAACAAATCCCTCGATGAGGGTTTCATGGCTAAAATGTTACGGTTAACGAGGTAGGTTTTGTAAAACTAAAAACGGTATAACTGGGTTAAGGGCTATTTGGTCCACGGTGGAACGGTATAGCATATCCTCCAAAAAAGAGTGCCTGGAATTTACCATGACCAACAGGTCCATACCCTGTTCTTGGGCATAATCCATAATGGCAATTCCCCTGTTCTTAACTTTCCTTCTTATAAAGTTAAGTTTGGCCTTGGGCAGCGATCCCTTGAGGAACAATTGATTGTCAGTTTGTCTATGGCTCAAATCCTCAAAATCTGAAATGTAGAGCGAATGGACTTCGGACTTAAATCGGCCGGCCAACGTATCCAATAGTTTTAGTTCCCTTCGTTTGTAGGGAACCATATAATCCGATGGGAACTATATCTTTTTGGGCTGCGAAAATGTATAATCACTGGGAATGGCCAAAACCGGGCACTTTACATATTTAAAGACTTGAACGGTATGGCTTCCAAAAGTGATGTTCTTGTCCGCTGTCTGACCTTTGGTTCCCATTAGTACCAAGTCAATGTCCTTAAGGTTGACAAAATCGTTGACCCCGTCTACCAGGGATTCAAATACAGAAATGGACTCAAAGCGATGCTTTGGGTTGTGCTTTTCCCTTTTAACCCTTGAAATTATTTCAACAAGTTTTTCTTCCGAAGCCTGAGCCATTTTTTTCTTCTCCGCACTGAAATTGCCGTCTTCCGTACTATAGGTTTTCTGATAGAGTTCATCGGCATAGGCATGCATCAAATAAAAATTGGTGCGGTCACATTTGAGGAGATCCAATGCAAACGCGATGGCATTATCGGCATTGGCAGAAAAATCGGTTGGAATAAGAATATTTTTCATAGCTCTTGATTTAACACTTTTAAAAGTAAAGGGTTTTCTTTATGCAAAGTATGACATTTATCATGCGACCTACATCGGCATGTACTTAAGATAGACTTTAAATATTTGATTTTTAATGATATAAATCATGTTTTTTGTTTTTGTTTCAAGGTACATTCCATGTAATAAATCAATATATAAAACAAATTAGCCATGGATGGAACAAAAGAAAACACAGCAAATATGGGAACCGTACTTTGGGTGGTTCAAGAGACCTATAACAATCTGGTTAATTTTAGAAACCAAGAGAACCGTGAGGCTTTTAATAAGGAATTATTGCGTTTGATGCCACAGGTTCAACATTATGTTGCCAAAAGGTTGAAGACCGCAATACTTGCCGGCACATTGAATAAGGGAATGTTCAGCCCCAATGACTTTACGGACCAATTGTTTATTGAAGTATACGATAATTGGGAATTAGTGAAAAATGAATATGACCTTCGCCCTTTTCTTTATAAAAAAGTGGATAACCTGTTGGACGATCGTTTGACCGAAGAGGAATTCGATCACATGTTTTTCGAGAACATCGATACCTATTCCAAACAGGAATGGGATTCCATGGAAGAGGAGTATAGCACGGATGGCGATGGGGATTTGTTACTTTTGGAAGAATTGGACGATCGTTCGTTGACCAAGAACGATTATGTTTTAAAGCATGTCTTCATAACCGAAGAGGAAAAGGAGCTTGCTGAAAAACTGGATAAGAGTCTGGAGCAAGAACGTGTGGAAAGACACTTACATATGGTTTTGAACCAAATGTCCCAGCCTATGAGGACCGTATTTCAATTATATGCGGACCAAGGTTTTACTACCGCTGAAATTGCACATATTAGGGAGGTCACCTTAGATGAAGTGGAAACACTTTTGTCGAGGGCCAGGAAATTGTTAAAGGATAGTTTTGTTAAACGTTTTTTAATAGACAGTAATTAAATCAATCCCGTTTTTTTTGAAACCTAGGCCATGTTTACCCCAAAAAAGTGTCCTACCAAGGCCGTTAGCCCCATGGCCACTGTACCCCAAAAGGTGATACGGCCTATCGCTTTTAGGATGCTAGAGCCCCCTGCCTTGGCGGCCATGGCTCCTAGAATGACCAGGAAAAATATGGCAAATCCATATAAGTAATATTCCATTCCTTTCAGGGGCAAAAAAAGTGTCACCAAAAAGGGCAATACTCCGCCTATGGTAAATGCGCCACCGGATGCCAAGGCCGCTTGTAGGGGATTTGCGGCACTTATTTCATTGATTCCCAATTCGTCCCGTACATGGGCACCCAAAGCATCATGTGCGGTTAGTTCCTTGGCTACGCTCAATGCGGTTCCTTTCTTTAAACCCCGATCTTCGTATATTTGGGCCAAGCGTTTTAACTCTAATTCTGGGGTTTCGATCAGTTCCTCCAGCTCCCTTTTTATATCGGCCTTTTCTACATCGGTTTGAGAACTTACGGAGACATATTCACCAGCTGCCATGGATAAGGCCCCTGCTACAAGTCCGGCCAAAGTGGCCAAAATGACCGGTTCCCTAATATCACTGGCTGCCGCAACACCAATGGCGATACTTGCGGTGGAAAGTATGCCGTCATTGGCTCCCAAGACCGCTGCCCGCAACCAATTACTTCGGTGAATGTAATGGTTGTCCAGATAATCGTCCAGTTCGTTGTTCTCTGCCATACATTTTAGTTTTGGATAATGGGTCTTTATGTTAGCTGTTTCTTGTTAAAAGTATGAATTTAAAGGGTTTAATGGGCAGGTCATAAAACCGTATGGGACTTTATTCGTCTCTCGTGAGAAAGTAATCGGCCTTTTACTGTCCCACCAATGTATCGTTTTCCGTTAAATGATCATGCTTTTTTTTGAAAATGGGAAATTCCTTGACATTTCAAAATAAAAAATTTCATGATATGGATTGGAAAATTATGGATATTTAGGAAACAATCAATAAGGATTTTAGTGAATCACTGTATTAAATTACCCATAAATTATTCAAAGGGTTAATTCCCAAAGATTTGTTAATCCCAACATGTAGTCGTCCTAGGATACTATTCTTGGCGTATATATAAAAGGAAATTCCATTTTTTCCGAATACGTTCCTTGGGGCCAAAAAACGTTAAAGAAAAACTGTATTTCGTTATCGGCGTTCGAGAAATGTAAATATTTTAGAGGTTTATCTAATTGGAGTCAAGGAAGTGAAGCTAGAACTTACATATGATATTGAAAAGGTCCTTTTTGAAGTGGTCAAAAGAACCGTAGAAGTGTTGGGACTTGAGGTAGAATTCATACAGGATAATTATGTAAAACTATCTGAAGATGTGAGTAGCGAAAGATTGAAGGAAATCGCCAAAATCCTGGCTACCTATGGAATCATCATGGGCCAAGAGGATAAATTGGACTTACTCGTGCAGATAAAATCCTTGATCAAAAAGTATGTTCAAGGCGATTATGACAAAAATGTGCCCATATCAACAATGCTATCGGAAGAACTTGGGTATAGCTATTCCTACCTGTCCAACCACTTTACCTCCAAAACCTTTACCACCATTGAAAATTTCTATATCCTAATAAGGATAGATAGAGTAAAAGAGCTTTTGGCAGAAGAAAATAGGACATTATCAGATATCGCATACCGTTTAAATTTTAGTAGTGTCCCACATCTGTCTAGTCAATTTAAAAAAGTAACCGGGTTGACCACTACCCAATATTTGAAAATCAAAAAGAACACTATAAACACCTTTAATTAATGAATATCATATGACGAAAATGAAAATTTTACTGGTAGACGACGATGAGGATGATAGGGAGTTTTTTGCCGAAGCTCTCGTTGGAGTTAAACTAAATACGGAACTAAAACAACTGAACAATGGTAAAAGTTGTCTTGATTATTTGATGCAGCAAATCGAAAATTTGCCCAATCTGATTTTTTTGGACCTTAATATGCCCATTATGAACGGTTTCGAGTGTTTGACGGAAATTCGAAAACAGCAACACCTAAAGGAATTGCCCATAGCGATTTATTCCACCTCGTCCTCTGATAAGGATATTGAGCAGACTTTTTTAAAGGGTGCCAATATCTATATCAAGAAACCTTCCAGCTTTGAGGACCTTAAAAAGTCGTTGACGCAGGTAATAAAAATGAATTGGGCCTATCACATGGACGATTTTAAGAAAGAAAACTTTCTATTAAGAATTTAAACACCCATAATTTATATAGTGTCCATGAAAACTCATTTAGATGGAAATAGTTCAAGTAACCCATTTAATCTCCCAATTATATGCCGGACAGAATCGAACTGAGGAACCGAATTTCAGAGCTGGAATTCTCCAACTTATTTAGGGAGAAAATATTAGATTGTAGCAATAATGTTATTGCCTACTTGGAACCACATTTCAATGATACTGGTGACATAGAGGATTTTATCATTAAGTATGTTAATAACCGAATAGAGGAAATCACACATTTGAAAATAAATGAAATGATTGGTTTGCGATGGTTGGATTATGACCCACAGGTTATCGATAATGGGGTTTTTGACATGGCTAAAAAATGCTTCTCTACTGGAGAAACGACCAATTATACTGCCAAATTTGATTTTGAAGGATTGGTAGTATGGTTCGGTGGTAGACTGGTTAAATTAGAAAATGGTGTGGTCAATTTTTTAAAGGATATTACCAAGGAAAAACAATATGAACGGCAGCTGCAGATACAGAATAAATTGTTGCTGGATGCAGAGTATGTAGCCAATATTGGAAGCTTTAGGTGGAATCTTAAAAAAGGAACCCTTAGCCTATCCGATAATGTCTATAAGTTATTGGGCTATACCAGGGCGTCCGACTTTGAACCTACCTTTGAAGCTATCCTAAGCTTTGTGCATGAAAAGGACATTGCATGGGTCAGGCAGGTAATAAACGATAGTAAAAGTAAGAAGGAGCGGATAGATATAACTTTTAAGGTCGTTACAACAACGGGAGAGGTAAAATATGTGAACACTATTGGAGAATACTATCTCTCCGATAACGGTTGGCATGTGGTTGGCGTTTTTAAGGACGTTACCAAACAGATTGAGCAGGAATCCATATTGCAGGCAAAGAATGCCGAACTAAAAAAAAGTAATGCAGACCTTGAAGCCTTTAACCGTATAGCTAGCCATGACCTTCAGGAACCCTTGCGAAAGATTCAGATGTTCCTCAGCAGATTGTATGACGAGGAAAAGGAAAGTCTTGGGCCAAAATCAAAAAACTATCTGGATAAGGTCATTTCCTCCACAGAGCGGATGAGAAACCTTATATCCAATCTATTGTCGTATTCCAGAATAGAGGATGTTGAGGATAAACATATTAAAGTAGACCTTAATGAAATATTGACAGATGTTTTGGAAGATTTGGGCGAAAGGATATGTGAGACAAAGGCCAAAATAAAGGCGGACAAACTTCCTGAAATAAATGGTGTGCAATTTCAAATGGAACAACTGTTCCTAAACCTTATTGGCAATTCACTAAAATACATTGCAGGGGATACAGTACCTGTGGTACACATCAAGCATAGCAAGACCAGGGTGGACGCTATCCATCCAATTTCCAACCTCCCCGACGGCAAGTACCATAAATTGGAATTTATAGACAATGGAATAGGTTTTGATGACCAATACGGGGAAAGGATTTTTGGGATCTTCCAAAGACTTCATGGTAAAAACGAGTATTCAGGAACGGGATTGGGCCTGGCCATTTGTAAGAAGATAGTGGAGGCTCACAACGGTGCCATACTGGGAACAAGCAAAATAAATGAAGGAGCGGTTTTCACCGTGTACCTTCCGTCCTTGTCAAAGTAGCTCCCAACCTCTTGAAACTTCAGGGCTAAAAGTGAGATGTTGTAATAGATAGTAAAAATGTTATAACATACTTGAATGGCTGATTTAGATCTTTGTACAATCAAAAAGCAAGTGTTCAGAAATCACTTGTTTCAACCATCTAAAACAGTCGACCATGAATGCTACACATGCAAAATTAAATCAGCTAAACGATAATCTGGGGGGGAGTATCTCCGTATTCGATACGGAACGTATACTTATGTTCGATAACAACAAGGGGAAAGGACGCGTCCATTCCGTTGAACTGGAATCGGGCATTGGATATAGTCAATTTGACTTAAAAGCTACGGAGGAAATAAAATTGAACCTTAAAAATTCGACTAAGGACAGTTTGTTCTTTATCTATTGTTTGGAGGGGAGTTTTACGTTGAAACTTCCAATGAGCAAAACGGCCATTGAGGTAGATTCCTTAAGAACTGTCATTCTAGGAGGGGCAGAAGAGGATGTCAAAATTACTGTAGCACCCGGAAAAAAGGTGCATTTCTCCGTAATCCAAATCTCCAATGACGCCCATGAATCTACAAAGGAGGAGACCAAAAGATTAAAGCATCAGTTGTTCACCCAATTTTTAAAGAAAAAGAAGTACGAATATGTGGGAACGGTGAATCTTAAGATCAAGGAACATTTACTTCAAATAAAGGCTATTTCGCAAACAGGGGTGGTAAGAAAATTGTTGATTGAGGGCATAGTACATTTCACCTTGGCACTTGAGATTTTGCACTATAAAAATGATAGTTCCAAAAAGACACTCCATGAAGCGGCATTGACAAAACGTGAAATGTTGCGTGTAGAGGATGCCATAGAAGAAATCAAGGAAAAACCGGAATATCCCTATTCCATCGATTATTTTGTTAGAAAGTATGGCTTGTCCGCCGCAAAATTGCAGTCGGGATTCAAAGTGCTTACGGGATCGACCGTGGCGAGTTGCATCAAGAACCAACGCTTGGACCTAGCCGAAAGGTTAATACAGGAAACTGACCTTAATGTATCAGAAATAGTATATACCATTGGTTTTTCCAGCAGAAGCTATTTTTCCAAAATTTTCAGTAAAAGATTCAAACATTCACCAAAGATTTACCTCATGAAGGCACGGGGAGAAAGGCTTTCGGCCTAATTTATACACGTATACAGGGGAATTGCCTACAATCCATTGGGATGTGATTTAAGCACCTAATCGAAATTTTAGCGGTAATTTTTATGGAATTGAACCACTACCTTCAATTAATAATTAGGAATCCAATGAGGAAAGAGACAATAAAGAATAGAACACCAAAACTCCATTTGGAAATAGAAAAGGATATCGATTCCAGATTGCAAACATTGCATTTTTGGAAGCAAGGTATTCACGACGAATTTGACCGGATTATTTCAAAGAATCCCTTGGATGAAGTCAAGGACCTTATTTCGCAATTGGATCAAGCCACATCCAGAAACAACCGATTAAAGGCTGCTCTTTTTCAGGAAGAAAACCCTGATTTTAAAGAACAAAGGCAAGGGCAGGTACATTCCATGATATTGAACTCCATGGAAGTTTTCAATGAAAACGAGGAAAGGGAAATTAAGGCCTTAATGGCTGCCATAGCACCTATAGGATTGTTCGGGTGCAAGGATGCTTCGACGTACCTAAAAAGGGCGATATAGATTTTGGTCCTGGTTAGCTTATTAGGTCTGATTGGCTTGGTGGAGGCATAAGTCCTTCACGATCGACCAAAATATCCTTACAGAAGCAGAGTCCGCCTTGTAAAAGGAAGAGAGGGTAATCAATTTTTTTTCAAAATCGAGAAGGCCTTTAGAAGGGTTTGTATAATCGTCCGGTGAAAAAAAGGCCATATTCCATCCAGGAAAGACTTCTTTTGCCGCAGGGCCTTCCCAGACCAAGTTTATATTGGAATGCCGCTGGTCCATTTTAATTCTGTCCATGAGGTCAAAAATCACCCTTTTTTCTCCATGTAACGTCTGTACAAACTGTCCGTTGTGAGATACCAAACACCCTGTAATAGCATTGGCTCCGTTGAATTCATTTGCGGTATGTAAAATGTCGTTCAAATTCTTTGTACTTATGTTTTTGTCGGCCAAAGAGGTATAGGTCAGTTCATGCATCGTATCCGAAGTTGTAGGGTCCCAAAATAGTTTATTTTTAGATAGGGATGAGGACACCGATGCATTTTTTTTGACCCGAAAATCCAATAAAATGGATGCCTAGGTGCTTGTGTGAGATGGTTCTTCTGAAGGAATCTGGCATTATTGGCCTTCGTACGCGAGTTCCTTAAATGGATATTAGAAACTGTTGTTCCTGAGTGTTTTTTTCAGAAGGATTCTTTGCTATATAGGAAAGGCATTTATGCAATAAGGTCTTAAGTTGATTGAAGGAAGAAGGTTTTTTCAAATAGAGGGTCGCTCCCATATCTTTTAGTCGGTCTACATCTTTTTGATGGAAGGATGTGGAGTAAATAATTACCGGGACTTCCAATAGACTATCCAAATCCCTTATATCGGACAAACATTCAAAACCGTCCATCATCGGCATTTTTAAGTCCAGGAAGATGGCATCGGGCAATTTGTTTTCCCCGTTCAATAAAACGGACATCAGATCGACCCCATTATTAAATTCCTCAATGGTCGTGGCAATTGGAATTTCGCTCAAGGCATCGGAAAAAAACGCGCGATCGTCGCTATCGTCATCCGCCAAATATATTCTTTGCATGGTCCTGTTCATTCTTCCAAAAAATAGTTATTGATTGGGTGCAAATTACAACCTGCCACCATTCCTTTCTAAAACAAAACGATCAATTACTAACTCAAAAGCAATTGGTATTTTTTCAATTTAAAATGGAACGGAAGTAAATTATGTTCAAAAATTCTTTGCAAACACTTGAATGCTCATTGGGGTTCATTATTTTTACTAATGTACAATCTATCAAACCAAACAAACTAAAGATTCAGCCATGCATATTAAATATTCCATTGAAGCAATCTTCATTTTACTTCTGTTAAATCTAAATCTGGTCCGTTCCCAGGACACGAATTTTTCCAGTTTATCAAAGGACCTTAAGGGTTTGGAATTTCGCCCCATTGGACCGGCACTCATGGGAGGTAGAATTGCGGATATTGCCGTGAATCCAGAAGACCAAAGTACATGGTTTGTTGCCGTGGGTTCCGGGGGTGTATGGAAGACGGAAAATAGGGGGATTACCTGGAGTCCGGTTTTTGAGGAACAACCTTCCTATTCCATAGGCTGTGTGGCTATTGACCCGTACAATACCAAGACCGTTTGGGTTGGAACCGGCGAAAATGTTAGTGGCAGACATGTTGGCTGGGGTGATGGTATCTATAAATCCAATGATGGAGGTGCTACTTGGAAATCTATGGGATTGAAAAATTCTGAACACATAGGGAAAATTTTGGTTGATCCAAGAAACAGTAACGTGGTGTTGGTGGCGGCCGAAGGTCCTTTATGGTCTTCCGGAGGTGATCGTGGTGTTTATAAAACAACTGATGGAGGTATTACTTGGAGCCAGGTTCTTAAAATTGACGAGCATACGGGTGTTACCGATATTGAGTTCGATCCGGAAAACCCGGATGTTGTATATGCCGCGGCCTATCAACGAAGAAGGCATGTTTGGGCATTGCTTTCAGGAGGGCCCAAGTCCGGAATCTACAAATCTATGGACAATGGTGAAACTTGGTCCCAAAAAACCTCTGGTCTTCCAAAAGGGGATATGGGTAAAATAGGACTGGCCGTGACCAAGGCGAACCCAGATTTGGTCTATGCGACTATTGAGGCGGATGATAAAGAAAAGGGATTTTACAGGTCCATGGACAAGGGCGAAAGCTGGACAAAACGGAATGATTATATATCCGGCGGAACGGGCCCGCACTACTATCAGGAAATAGAGGTTTCACCATCCAATCCCGACTTGGTTTATCAAATGGACGTATTCATTAGGGTAACCAGGGATGGCGGTGATAGTTTTAAGGTTTTGGGAACCGGTCGCGAGAAGCATAGCGACAACCATGCCCTTTGGATCGACCCTAACAATGGCAAGCACTTGCTCGCAGGAACGGACGGGGGTTTGTACGAAACCTTTGACGAAGGTACTACTTGGAGGCATTTCCCAAATCTTCCCATCTCCCAATTTTACAAGCTTTCATTGGACAATGCCCAACCTTTTTACAATATTGTGGGAGGTGCCCAGGATTTGGGCACATTAATAGGCCCTTCCAGAACCATGAATACAGAAGGGGTACGAAATCAGGATTGGTATGTGCCCTTGGGTGCAGATGGTTATGACAATGCCTTTGACCCAAATGACCCCAATACTGTCTACATGGAGATACAGGAAGGCAATTTGTATCGGCATAACAGGGAAACGGAAGAGGGAATGGATATTCAGCCGCAGTCAACCGATGGTATTGCTGACAGATGGAACTGGGACAGTCCCTTATTGATCAGTCCACACGATAACAACAGGCTATATTATGGTTCGCAACGATTGTGGCGCAGTGATGACAAAGGAAATTCATGGCAACCGATAAGCGAGGACTTAACGACCAATAGAGTACGGTATGAATTGGATATGATCGGAAGGGTTTGGAGTGTGGATGCCCTTTATGATAATGGAGCCATGTCCAAATACGCTACGTTGACCTCCATTGCAGAATCCCCAAAACAGGAAGGCTTATTATACACAGGGTCTGATGACGGATTCATTCATGTGAGCGAAGACGGCGGCCAGAACTGGAGGAAAAGTGGGGCCTTGCCCAAGGTTCCTGAACTTTCGTTTATCAACGATATAGAGGCTTCGGTTCATAGTCCCAATGTCGTATTCGTAAGTGCCGATGCCCATAAATTCGGAAATTTCACCCCATATCTGTTTATGAGTAATGATCGAGGAAGGACATGGAAATCGATAGTTGGTAACCTACCGGACAAAACCATAGTGTGGGTCATAAAACAGGACTTTATAGATCCAGACCTATTATTTATAGGAACGGAATATGGCATCTATTTTTCACCGAATAAAGGGGTCAATTGGATTCCGTTAAAATCCGGTTTGCCCACCATTCCGTTCAGGGATATAGAATTACACCCAAAGGACAATGACCTAGTGGGAGCATCTTTTGGAAGGGGATTTTTTGTACTGGACGATTATAGTCCCCTGAGAGGTATAGGAGCAAGGTTATCCGATAGATCCAATCAACTCTTTCCTGTACGGGACGCTTGGTGGTATGTTCCAAATGTACCCATGCAGGCAAAGGGTATGCCAACCTTGGGCTCCACCAGTTTTGCGACGGATAATCCCCCTTTTGGGGCTACATTTTCCTATTGGATAAAAGATATGCCTAAGACGGACAAGACAGTGCGCACCGAAAAAGAAAAGGAGCTGAGATTGAAGAATATGTCGGTGCCCTTTCCAGGTTGGGAAGTACTGGAAGAAGAAAGAGGACAGGAGGAAGCTAAAGTACTTTTTCTGATATCCCACAAAGATAAACAACCTGTAAGATGGTTACAAGGCAAGGGCACTAAAGGCCTTCAACGTACCCACTGGGATTTACGGCGTTCCGCACCCAACCCAATTGATTTATCCGTTCCCGACTTTAGGCCGCCTTGGGCAGGGGAAGACCAAGGACCTTTGGTATCGCCAGGCACTTATAGTGTTCAAATGTATGTATTGTTAAATGGAAAATTGCAACCACAAGGTGCGCCCCAAAATTTTAACGTAATACCCGTACACGACCAGAAGGAAAATGTAGATTACAGGGATATCCAACTTTTTCAGAATCGGACCGCGGAGCTTTCCAGGCAAATATCCAACGCCGGTGAAAAAATGAGAGAATACAATGAGCAAATCAGATATATGAAGGAGGCCCTGCTTAAAACACCCCTGGCCAACGAGAGCCATTTCAGCAAATTAAATGAATTAAGGCTGAAGCTAAGTTCCTTGCGAAAAACCTTGTATGGCGACCCTATAAAACAATCATTGGACGAGTCCACGCCACCTTCCATTAGGTCTAGGGTAGGGCAGGTAGCCGGGGCACATTGGGAAACAACACAGGAACCGACAAAAACGCAGATGGGGAACATTGAAATCGCCGAAAAGGATTTTAAAACCTTCGAAAAAGAGTTGGAAGCATTTAACAATTCAATGGAAACCTTTGAAAAAACCTTGGAAGAATTAAAAGCACCTTACACCCCCAATAGAAAGTTATAAGTAATAAAAGCATGTGCTTTTCAACGGAAGAATTTGGCGATGTAAAATTGGTAGAGAACTATTACCGGTTGGATCACAGCTATGTGTATGCCGAACCTGAAAATGAATTCAACCGTTATTTTAACAATGGATTCGCGCACAACCGATCATGGATACTTACGGAGGAAAACCCGAACATACTAACCTATGCCTTGTGGGGAATCATACCGCCTTACAAATTCCATGTGGAACCAGCGGAATATTATAAGGAAACTATTAAATACGGGTCGGGATTGAATGCAAAATCGGAAAAATTGTTCGATTCCCCCAATTACAAGGGCTTCAAGAAGTGTATAGTTCCTTTAAAGGGTTTTTTTGAACCCCACACAGCAAGGAATAATTTTAAGATCCCTTTTTATTTTAAGCGGAAAGACGATAGCCCGCTCAGTCTGGCGGGTATTTACACTACTATCTCCGACGGAACTGTTACTTTCTCCATACTTACAAAAACCGCAACGCCATTGTTCAAAAAAATCCATAATAAAAAGAACAGGCGACCGGTAATTCTCCAGGAAATGGACATAGAGGTTTGGTTGGATCATACATTAAAGGAGGCCCAAATTATGAACGTCATTGAAGATGATCTGCCCGATGAGGAATTGGAGACTTGGCCGGTCAGTAAGGACATCTATAGAGGCAATTTGGGCCAAAGACCGGATATCACTTCGCCCGTTACCTATCAAGAATTGGAGATAGCATATTAATATACACTTTGACAGCATTCAGGATAAATTTCTCGTCCAGTTTTGGATATGGATAAAGCCCATAAAAAAAAGGGCCTTCAATCTCTTGAAAGCCCTTTGTTTGTTAGTAGCGGGAACTGGACTCGAACCAGTGACCTTCGGGTTATGAGCCCGACGAGCTACCTACTGCTCTATCCCGCGGTTTCATAACTCTTTGATTAACAGCGAGTTAACAATCGCTTGATTTTATAAAATGCATACGCTGTATGCGGTTTTATATACGGTAAAAGTATTATAAAAAAGTCTTGTTTCAAAGGATTTATGTAGATTTTTCATGAATAAATATATTAAGCTTCCTTAGACAAATTTATCTATGAGAAGTAAATTTAAGAAAGTACATTGACATACTGGCTTATAGATTATTAACTGAAAGAAATATCAATATATTTATAGATATCATTCAGATTACACGTACACCTCTTATGCAAACAATAATCAATACATGGCTAAATATCGCTCTTAATGATTTGGAATCTGCCATCTTGCTACACCGAAACGGAAAGTATAGAAACTCATATTTTCTGTTCCAACAGGCAAGCGAGAAAGCCAATAAAGCTGCGGCTCTTTTCTCTGGCGATTTTACCGAAAAGGAAATCGAGGAGACATTCCACGATCAATTTAAAATCCCAAGAAAGATTATGGTGCAAAAAGAAGAAAAAATGAAGGCCGTAATAGAGCTTCTTGAAAGCTATCCAATGCCGAAAGATCTGGAGCCGCTTTCCAATAAGAGCTTTGCCAAACACCATAAATCAATTTCAGCGGCCATTTGCAGTATAGACAGATTGAAAAATTGCGACTTGGTTAATTTTACATTGGAAGATCTCGATGGCTTTTTAGAAATCCTAACGGGCTTAGAAACCATTGAATATGCATTTCCGGAAAATAGCAATTCAATACTTAGGTCACAAATGCAAGCCATGGCAAGATACTTTGGGGAATTAGGTACGAAGGAAGCTTTGGAAACAAAAAGGGAAATTTTGAATATACTTGCGGATAAAAAAAAGTCGCAAATGTATTTTCAAAATTTAATGCATCACCTGATACCAATTCAATTTGATTCTATATTTATAGACCATACATTTTACTTTTGCGCCTTACTGACCATTCAACATAGTTCGCGGACAAGATATCCCAAAAACGGAGTCAATCCTGAGGATATCTATACTAAAGAACTACCAATTGTACAGAAACAATTGGGTTTTATGGAATGTTTAAAGGAGGCGATACTTCGATTGGAGAAAATGAATGGGAATAAACATGAGTTACAAAACTTGTTTTCGAACCTTACAATTGCCCAATAATAGAGATGTCGTTTCAAAGAAGTATAAAAGTAGCTTTTGACAAAACCTCTGGGGAGATTCTTGAAGCTGATGACGTCTTTGACACCGCTAAAAATTCATTTGAGCTTCGCAGGCAGTATCATAGGGATGAAGTGGAACTCTACTGTTGCGAGTGTGACCAAAAATTGAACGTTTCCGGTAGTAAGTATGACAGATTACATTTCAAGCATCAACCAAATGCGGCGTTCTGTTACTTAAAGGAGACCGACCTGTCGCAGGAGGAAACGGAACAATTGGCACAGCTTTATCGTGGAAAAGAAAGTCCAAGGCATAAAGCACTTAAAAACAAAATAGCCAAGAAACTTTCCAATTTAGATGGTGTTCATTCTATCTGCGTAGATGATACCTTTATTTACGATGGAAATGAAAAACGTAGGCCCGATGTGTATTGTAAATATTTGGAAAAAGAACTCGTTTTCGAAATACAGCTATCCGATTTATCCTTGCGCTACATCTATGACCGACATGATTTTTACAAACGGAAAGGAGTTTTTCTGATTTGGATATTGGATGATTTTGACGTTCATGGCCAGCGACAAATGGAACGCGATATCAAATATCTTACGGATTTTCAAAACTTCTTCAAACTGGATGAAGCTTCAGAACCTTTTAGATTGCTGTGTACGTACAAATATCCATTTCTAACGGAGGATAATAAGTTGCTCAGCAAATGGATAGAAAAATCCGTCAGTCTTGGACAACTCAAGTTCAATGTTGAATCCTATCAGATTTATTATTTTGACTATGGGAAAAAGCTCAAGGTTAGAGAGAAAGAACATGCCAAACGTCTTCAAAGGGAAAGAGAAGAGGAAGTCAAAAATCAAGAGCGTCGAAAGCAGGTAGTGGCTGAAGAAAAAGCAAACTCTATAATCGATGACCTGCGATTCTTATGGAAAAATAAAGGGTATAATTTTTCTTCCATCGAAGAACAAATGGAAAATTTAGACGAATTTGAACTATCGATATTAAATAAATCCGATGCGTTTAAACCTAAAGATGGTCAACCAAGAATTCACCATTGGTTTTCAATAGCAAAAAAGGGTCATATGGGTTTCTTGGAACACATGATTGATAGTTCATATTTGGAAATCGACTTAAACGAAAAATCCAAAGACGACAAAACGCTTCTTGCGACTATGTTTGAAAACATAGCTATTGAGCATAAGATGTGGCTTTTAAGAAGACTTATCCGAAAAGGATATAACTTAAAGAAAGAGGACGAAGCAATATTGGCCCAAATTGAAACAGACCCTATTGAATACGAATCGACATTAATAATTTTTCATTTGGCAAATGAGCTAAATGGTTGTTATTTAATCGATGAGCTTTTCGAACATAAACCCCTTGTATGCATAATTGAAAGTGCAAAAAGGGATAAGATTATTGGCTACCGATATCAAAAAAAACAATGGGTAGCCTTTGCAAACAATGCTATACATAGTGAAGTCGTTTAAACTTTTTGGATTGAAGCGAAAATTGAAAGCATTGTGCCCAGATGAAGGCTTTTTTGAGCTGCATAGCAGGGCTACGGAGCAAGAAAAAGACGAAATATGTGTGCAATGCTGCAATTTTTTAGCCAATTTGACAAAGTTTAAACGACTTCAGTTATACAGACTATTGGAGTTATATCGAAAAAGCCTTTAAGAACTATGGTATTTGGGAAAAATTGATGCTTTTGGACAAGAAGAAAACCTTTCAAAAAAAGTTGGCAAAGTTCCATGCTACGAATCCAAAACAGAAGGTTGATTGCCTGCTCTTGCTAAATACCTTATATCCTGATATCCTGAATTGAAACATGATGAATCTGTATGGTAGTTGAATTAGCACCAGAGGATTATTTCATGTGTTTTGATGCATAAATGCGAATTGCCAATTTCCAGCCTTTCCAGTTTTTATTAATTTCAATGACTGTTTGAGACCTTACCCTATTTTTTGAAGCTATTTTGCAACCCAGTCGCACGTAATCCTTGTTATATTTGCAATGTGAAATTTTTGGCAATCATATTGTAAATATATTTCTTGGCACTCAATTTTATGTCTTGTAGCTTACAATATATATGACCTATCGTATGGAAAGCCTTTATTCTTCTATATTTCGCCCTGAAAAGATTTATGGATTTGCAGAATAACTAATTTTTAGTGCTTCATGAAACCTTTTATCCCTGCTTTTAAGTTTTTGCACAACCTGTGCATCGATTAATTTGTATCTTTGTTAAAGTTTATGAAAACACTTTTTTCCATATCAATGTCGCTATTATTCTTTTTTCAGGGAATTAGTCTTGATATGGACTTTTGTGGACCCATTAAAGAAATTTCAAGCATCGTAACCCATTACCAGGACCATAAGGTTTATGGAGACTCTTTCCTCGATTATGTAGTTGAGGATTACTTTGGTAAGGAAGCAAAAGCAGAAAGGCACCACAATGACTCTGATAAGGAGAATGCACCTATACATAGCCATCATCAATGTTGTCACCCCTTAGTATTAATTATTGCGAACAACAATCCGGCTTTAATCAATCAATTAAAGTTTGAAGGGAAAGAACAATTTAATTTACATAAAGTAAACTTCACCTCCAGATATCTGGAATCCCTATTCCAACCCCCTAAAGTATAATTCAGTTTTTTTAAAGGATAGCTATATCCTATCGTGATGCTTTTCAAAGTAAACATCACATTATAAACGCATTGCATCTATTTGCATTGCGAGGTTTAAACTGAATTAATACTTTTTCTATGATTAACAAAATCATTTCATTTTCCATTAATAACAAGTTTATTATTGGCCTATTTATAGTAGCGCTTGTGGGTACGGGCATTTGGTCTATGGCCACTATAAATCTGGGTTCTGTCCCCGATATTACCAACAACCAAGTACAGGTTATTACAGTAGCCCCAAATTTAGGTACTGAAGATATTGAGCAATTTGTTACCTATCCTGTAGAATTGGCAATGGCAAACCTGCCTGACGTTTTCGAGCTGCGTTCGGTATCCCGTTTTGGATTGTCCGTGGTTACCATCGTCTTTGAGGACGAAGCGGGTACCTATCTTCCTCGGCAATTGGTGCAAGAAAAATTGACCGAAGTCGCAGGGGAAATTCCCGAAGGTTTTGGTACGCCTTTTATGGCACCCATTACTACGGGTCTGGGCGAAATATTCCAATACACCTTAAAGGTAAAAGAAGGATACGAAGATAAATACGATGCCATGGAACTTCGTACCATTCAGGATTGGATCGTCAAACGCCAAATGGCATTAGTGCCCGGTGTGGTCGAGGTCAATGCTTTTGGGGGCTATGTAAAGCAGTACGAAGTGGCCATCAATCCCGATAAACTTAAAAGTTTTGGCATTACCATGGGGCAGGTTTTTGAAGCCCTTAAAGTGAACAATGCAAATACAGGTGGTGCCTATATTGAAAAAAACCATCAGGCCAACTTTATCCGTGGCGAGGGTTTGGCCCGTAGCCTTGAAGATTTGGAAAATACGGTGGTTACCACCCAAAATGGAACACCTGTTCTGGTACGTGATATCGCTGAGAAAGTGGGCTATGGGAATCAGGTACGTTATGGGGCGTTTACACAAGATGGGCATGAATCTGTGGGAGGTCAGATTTTGATGTTAAAGGGAGAAAGCCCCAGTAATGTGATCAATAATGTAGAAAAACGAATTGACGAGATACAGAAATCGCTTCCCGAGGGCGTTGATATTGAACCGTTCTTAAGCCGTGCCGAACTTATAGCCAGGACCACAAGTACGGTAGAGAAGAACTTGATTGAAGGTTCATTGATTGTGATCTTTGTGCTTGTACTGCTCTTGGGGAGTTTACGTGGCGGATTGATTACCGCTTCGGTAATCCCGTTATCATTACTGTTTGCATTTATCTTGATGAAACAATTTGGCGTTTGGGCAAATTTAATGTCCCTTGGTGCCATCGATTTTGGTATCATCGTGGATGGCGCGGTAATCATTGTGGAAGGTATGGTACTGCATATCCATCAACGGATGAAAAAATCAAAAGCAGCGATAGGTCAGGCCGAAATGGACGAAATGGCATACGAATCGGGAAGTACGATGATGAACTCTGCCTTTTTCGGTCAGCTTATCATTCTTATCGTATTTACACCGATCCTTTTCCTTACTGGAGTTGAAGGAAAGATGTTCCGTCCAATGGCATTTACCTTTGGTTTTGCCGTACTTGGGGCGATTATCCTATGCCTTACCTACGTACCTATGGTTTCGGCCTTGTTCCTGAAACCTGCAAAAAACCAGGACCATTGGTTCGCCAAATTTGAAAATAGTATCGATAGGTTCAGTGATAAAATCATGGCAGGGTTGAACAAAGCGTATAAGCCATTGCTTTCGTTTGCATTGCGTTTTAAGGCCGGAGTAATTTTAGGTGCAGTGGCACTATTAATGATTGCCGGCTTTATCTTTAGCACTATGGGCGGGGAGTTTATCCCCAAACTTGACGAAGGCGATATTGCGATGCAGGCCTTGATAAAACCGGGCAGTAGCCTTACCGAATCCATTGAAGCTTCAAAAAAACTTCAGAACTTGATAAATGAATTTCCCGAAGTGAAGACCATGATCTCGAGGATCGGGGTGGCCGAAATCCCTACCGACCCCATGCCCATGGACATTGCCGATAGTTACATCATCCTTGAAAAGGATAAGAGCAAATGGACCAGTGCGGAGAGCAAGGCAGAACTCATCGAAAAGATGAAGGAAAAGATTTCGGTTATCCCTGGTGTTAACTTTGTGTTTACCCAACCCGTAGAGCTCCGTTTCAATGAACTGTTGACGGGTGTGCGGGAAGATGTTGCCATCAAGATCTATGGTGAGGACCTGGATGTTCTGGCCGAAAAGGCACAGGAAATGGCGGCAATCATACAAACCGTAGATGGCGCTGGTGATGTACGGGCGGAAGCGACCAGTGGCCTGCCACAGATGACCGTTGTCTATAACCGGGCAAAGATGGCGCAATACGGTGTTACCATTGACAAGCTCAACGATTATGTGAGCGCCGCCTTCGCAGGGGAATCGGCAAGTGTCATATTCGAGGGCGAAAAGCGCTTTGAAGTGGTCATCCGTCTGGCCGAGGCCTATCGAAAGGATATCAACAACCTTAAAAATCTGTACATAGACCTGCCCAGTGGTAACCAAGTGCCCCTAAAGGAATTGGCGGACATCAGCTATAAACCCGGGCCCATGCAGATTTCCAGGGACAATACCTACCGGCGAATATATGTGGGGGTAAACGTTCGGGGCAGGGATGTCAAGTCCATGGTCGAGGAGGTTCAGCAAAAGCTCGATGCCCAGTTGAAACTGCCCCCGGGCTATTATATAACCTATGGTGGTTCTTTTGAGAACCTTCAAAGGGCGACCGACCGATTAATGATCGTAGTGCCTATTGCACTCTTTCTAATTTTCATATTGCTCTACTTTGCCTTGAGCTCGTTCTCACAGTCGGTAATGATTTATATGGCAGTACCCCTGGCAGCCATTGGTGGCGTGTTTGCCCTTTGGATACGGGGAATGCCATTCAGTATTTCCGCAGGAGTCGGATTTATCGTACTCTTTGGTGTGGCGGTATTGAACGGATTGGTACTGATCAACAAATTCAATGATTTAAAAGAAAGTGGTATGACAAATTTAAAAGACAGGATCTACGAGGCAACCCACGAGCGCTTGCGCCCTATATTGCTTACGGCAACGGCGGCCATTATGGGCTTTATCCCAATGGCGATTTCTACCTCGGGAGGTGCTGAAGTGCAGCGACCATTGGCAACCGTCGTTATTGGTGGCTTGATTACGGCAACCTTTTTAACATTGGTAGTAGTCCCGGTACTTTATAGTTGGTTGGAATCCCGTAAGGAGCGTAGAAATAATGGTGACGATACGGGTTATATCAAAAAAAGTCAAGCCATCATTCCAGTTTTATTGTTGGTTGGAGGATTTTTATCATCTGGTAACCTATCGGCCCAAAACAATCCCATCGCTCAAACCTTGACTTTAGATGAAGCTATAGTAATGGCAAGGGAAAATTATCCCACCCTAAAGGAAGGACAAGCGTTCATAGACAGGGAACAGGCCTTGAAGGGCACCAGTTTTGACCTGGGCAGCACGTTTCTATATGCCGGCAGGGAAGACCAAGGCCTGAATCAGGGAAATCTGCGTACCTTCGGGGTACAACAGGGCAACATTGACCTGCTCTCCGGGTTTTCAAAATCCAGGTTCTATAAGGAACGCACCAAGCTGGGCGAGAAATTCTATGACCTTAGTGAGCAGCAGCTGTTACGGGATGTGATGCAGGCCTATTACGAGATTGCCTACAATAAGGCCCGCCTGAAACTCGCCGAAAGGCTGGACAGCATCTATGCCGATTTTGAAAGTGCGGCCAAATTGAGGTACGATAGCGGTGAGACCGGAAAACTCGCCTATATTTCGGCTACCTCGGAGTACCAACAAATACAGGTATTAAAGCAACAGTCCTATGATGATATCGAGATCGCCAAAAGGGCATTGAAGCAATATCTGGGAATCGATGGTTCCATTGATACGATGGATGGGCCTTATGGGATCATAAACCCAATATCGGTTGTAGACACTTTGGATATAAGCAATAACCCGTTGCTGCAGTTCGACCTTCAGAACGCAGCAGTGGGCAAAGCGAACGTAAAGGTCGAAAAATCCCAGTTCCTGCCAAAGTTCAGCCTGAGCTATGACAATCTCAAGTATAATGATGTTACGGGGTTCAATGCCTATCAGGCGGGCATCAGCATCCCTTTGTGGTTCCTTCCGCAAAAAAATAGGGTAAGGGCGGCCAAGGCAGATGCCATGGTGGCCGAAAACCAGTATTTGACACAAAAGGCGACCACCGAGAGCCTGGTCTCCCAACTGTACAAAGCCCAGGACAAAACGTTGAAGTCGTTGAGGTACTATGAAGAAGCGGCACTGCCACTGGCAGAGGAACAGTTGACCACTGCCGAACTGGCAAACAAGGAAGGTGAGATAGACTACATTAGCTATATCACCATCCTCAACAGTGCCATCAACATCAAAATAAACCATTTGGATTTCATCAACCAATATAACCAACAGGCCATTGAGATACAATATCAATTGGGCAATCTATAATCTTAAAAAGAAAGAAAAATGAAGAATATACTATTAGTTAGTACCGTATTATTGACACTTATGTTTCTGAGCTGTAACGATGCCCCAAAATCCGAGCTTGGGCATAACGAAACGGAAGGCGTATCAAAAACCGAAGCACCTGGAGAAGATGCGCACGGAGAAGAGGGTCACGACGAAGAAGAAGGTGGCCACGAAGGGGAAGAAGGGGAAGAAGGTGTTGTTGAACTTACAAAACAACAGGCCGAAACCATCGGTCTGGAAACGAAACCTCTGGAGGAACGTAATTTAGGGAACAACATTAAGGTAACAGGAACACTCGAACTCTTCCCACAGGACAGGGCAAACATTAGTCCCTTTATTGGTGGAAATGTTAGCTCGATCAAGGTAGTACCGGGCAACATTGTGCGCAAGGGACAGGTGTTGGCCTATATAGAACACCCGGATATCATCGCCATGCAACAGGAATACCAGGAAAAGAATGACGAACTGGTATTTTTAAAGCAGGATTTTGAGCGCAAAAAGACCCTCTATGACAAAGGGGTTTCCTCTGGCAAGGAATTCCAAATGGCGCAATCCAAATTTCGTTCCACCACTTCCAGTGTAAACGGCCTAAAGTCCAAACTACGCTTGTTGGGACTGGACCCTTCCAAAGTGGCCGAAGGGGAGATCTATTCTGCCATCCCCATTATTACGCCCATTAGTGGCTATGTGGGCGAAGTAATGGTAAGCCTGGGCGATTATGTGGCCCCACAATCCAAAATGTTCTCGATAAGCGATAATTCGAAAATCTATGTCAATTTCAAAGTATATGAAAAGGACATCAAGCAGGTCAAGGAGGGACAACAGATTTATTTTTCAACAGCCTCAAAACCTAATGAATTGTTAAAGGCCACCGTGCGTTCCATAGGGCAGACGTTTGAGAGCGATCCGAAGGCCATAGAGGTATTGGCAGATATCGAGAATAAAGACAAGGACCTTTTGCCCGGAATGTATGTGGAGGGAAGAATTGTACAAGGAGAAAAATCAGGCTTTGCTGTTCCCGAGGAAGCTATTGTCCAGGAAGGTGAACAGTCTTATATCTTCATCATGGATGAGGATGAAGAACCTGTTGAAAATAAAATGAAATATAAACGCATCCCCGTGAGCACGGGGGTCAACGATCTGGGGTTTGTAGAAGTTAACCTGCCTGCAGGAACACCCGAAAATATCAAAATAGTAACAAATGGGGCCTATACTCTTTCTTCAGAAATGGTGAAAGGCGAATTGGAGCACGGACATTAATTCTCTAAAAATCAAGGATTTTGATTCCGAGTTTGTTTATCGACTTAATTTAGTTAGTTAAAAATTAAAGAACAGGCTCGGTTCAAAATCGATTAAAAATTTAAACATTTTAAAAATGAAAGAAATAAAAGCATTTGTTAAACCGAACAGGATACAAAGGGTCATCGAAGCCCTTAGCGATAAAGGTTTTAAAAGTATGACGCTTTCACAGGCGGAGGGTACTGGAGCATTCAAAGCAAAAGGCGCGAAGCCCTCATTGGATTTTCACGTAACCGATAGTCCGGTGGTAAAAGTGGAGCTGGTATGTCAAAATGAAGAAGCACAATCGGCAATCGATATTATTACGGAAAACGGTAAAACGCCCGACCCAGGGGACGGTATCATCTATTTATCGGATATTGAGGATGCCTTCCAGATCAAAACGGGGGAATCCTTAAAACGGTACGACCTCTGACCCATCGCACATGGAAAAAATCGTCAAAAAATTGGAGAGCAAGGGAATACGACCCACCCCGATGCGTCTGTTGACCTATAAAAAGTTACTGGAAAACGAGGTGGCCATCAGTTTGGGCGAATTGGAGAGTTTCTTCGAGAAGTCGGAAAGGAGTACCCTTTTCCGGACGATGAAAACATTTGAGGAAAAAGGCATCGTACATCAAATAGAGGACGGTACGGGCATTATGAAATATGCGCTCTGTGAGGAAGACTGTGAATGTGAGGTGGGCAACGACCTGCACCTGCATTTTCATTGCACCCGGTGCAACGAGACCGTTTGTTTGACCGACCGTAAAATCCCGCAGGTAAACCTGCCCCAAGGATATATGGCGGAGGATATCAACCTGGTCGTAACGGGAGTATGCAATAAATGCAATGGCAATTTGGAGTAACCTTTAAGGACAATAACATCAAAAGAATACGACGATGATAGCAATCTATAAAAAAGACCAAATCTTATATACCATCGCAGATCAAGAGCTGGATGCCGATGATGGGGCGACCTTGGTCAAGGCCCTGAATGAACATTTGAAAAGCAATGAACGGGCCGCTTGGTATATGGAAATGGAGCCTCCCAAAAAAGGAGTGAAGAAAAGCAGCGGTGAGAGGTTGGATATTTCCTTTCCCGAAGAAGCACGGCTTAAGAAAATAGCCTTGGTGGGCGAAAAAACATGGCAAGAACGGTTTACCGAATCGCTATTGCCGTTTAGTGAAGCCCACATAAAATATTTCGGACCTGAAGATGGAAACATGGCCAACAACTGGCTCGAACAAACAAGCAATAGCAATAGTAACTGAAACATGAATCTTTAAATCTAGAAAATTATGATGGACGATTGGTATTTTGGGGGAATGCACTGGATATGGTGGGGGTTATGGATAATCCTCATCTTCTGGATATTCCTGATTCCCTACCCCACACCGGGACAGAAAAACAGAAAGGACAGGGCAATGGAAGCCCTGAGGGAGCGGTACGCCCGCGGCGAAATCGACGAAGAGGAGTTTGAGAAACGCAAGACGTTCCTGTTAAAGGACAAAAAATAACAGTGTTTTGCTTTTGACCGAACGACCATAACACCGTTATCTATGCAAAGAAGAAAAATAGGGATATGGCTTTTGGCAGGCTTTGCCTTTGGGGTCTTTATACTGCAACCCTTGGGCCTATCCCTTTTTCTCTTTGACCGGTCGGGCGATTCCGGTCACTGGCCAAGCTATCTTGGCGAGGCTTTTGAAACCGTATGGGGTTTTACCGATGTTGACCAAGTCCTTAAAAACCTGTTGTTCGGAATATTGGGAAGCAGCCTTGCCTTGATGGTCTTTTTCAGAAAAAAGATTTTTCAACTGAACAGGAAACGGATGGATGGGCAAACCCTGCTGGAACTCATTAAAAAAGGCGAGAATGATTTGGTGGAGTTCAAATCAAGTCTGCGATGGGATTTACGTCAATCCAAAGTGAATAAACAGTTGGAATTTGTAATTATCAAGACCATAGCGGGTTTTATGAACACCAACGGTGGTAATTTGCTTATAGGAGTAGACGATAACGGCAACATCCTCGGTCTAAACCAGGATTTTGAAACCTTGAAAAAACCAGATAGAGATGGTTTTGAACAATACCTGATGCAGTTGATATCTCTAAAATTGGGCACCCATTTATGTACGGCTGTAAATGTATCTTTTTACAGATATGGAGAAAATGATGTGTGCTACATAGAAATAGACCCGGCCAAAACACCGGTCTATCTAAGTCAAGACGGGAGGTCACGGTTTTATATTAGAACCGGCAACGGAACGCGCGAACTCGATTTGCCCGAAGCCATCTTGCACTTAGGAAAAAAGAAGGCGCTTTATAATTAAGAAAAGCAAGTGTAAAGCCAATGGATATTTGCACATACAATCCACTAATAATAATATTAATTTTAAAAGATGTTACAGATTACAGACATAAAGAGCGAAAATGTGGTTACCACAAAGGCTAGCGGTAAACTCAACCAGTACGACTTTGAAAA
Source organism: Maribacter sp. 4G9 (assembly GCF_002742265.1). Taxonomy (GTDB): domain Bacteria; phylum Bacteroidota; class Bacteroidia; order Flavobacteriales; family Flavobacteriaceae; genus Maribacter. The sequence continues at coordinate 14,067 of NZ_MDGL01000005.1, read as the reverse complement.
AATACATCCGCTTATCCATAGTATTCTCGATAAGGGCTTAAAGGTTCGGTGGTATTGCGAAATGAACGATTTTCAAGGCTGGCATATAGATAGGCTATGGAAAGATTTCTCTAAAGATGTTGAGCACGAAAAGGAGTATGAAAAAATAGCATTGGTCGGCGAAAAAAAGTGGCGACAGTGGGCCACCCAATTTATGAAACCATTTTGCAATGCCGAAATTAAATATTTTGGTCCAGACCAAAAACAGGAAGCCAAAATATGGATTGAAAGTGACTGATGGTAGGTATTGGCTGGTTAATCAAAGAATAAACTAAAAGATATATTAATATGGGATTTTTAAAACATTTATTTCGAGGCTTTCAAAACGGAGGCCATCATTCCCGCGGACATCACAATAAGCGCGGTTATGGCTATAGGGAAGATAGTTCAGATGCAAAGGTTATGATTCGTTGCACGGCCTGTGGTGAGAAAAATGAAGAGAGCGCAGCCTTTTGTAAAAAGTGCGGTTCACCTTTAGGCAAGTTTAAGTGTAGCAACTGTAACGAGAGTGTGCCGGTCGAGGCAAAATTTTGCCCCAATTGTGGCACTGAAAGAAAATAATGATAGTGCAATACAGTAAAGAATTGAAGTTCAATAGTTGTATTAATAGCAGGCAGCTTTTATGATGCTTTTTTAAAGCAAAATGATTGATAGCATTAAAAGCAAAAGTAGAAGCTGCTTTTTTAAATTATACAATTAAAGATAGATATTATGAATGTTAAACACTTTATTTTAATAGTCTTGTTGGTTAGCTATTTTAATGGTAGTGCCCAAAAAATTTACAGGACCGAAGAAGGCCACGTTGAGATGATGGCAATGCTTGATAGTGTAACCTTTAAGGCAGAAAGTCACAAACTGGCATTATATCTCGACTATGATTCCAAAGTGGTCAGTGGTGTCCTTGACCTTAAAACGCTATCGACCAACAACCCTGAAATTAAAGCTATGCTGGCAGGGGAGGAAGACCCCTTAATGCTTCGGTTTACCGGTACGGTGCCTTCTGTTGATTTTTTGTCAAAACGGCACGACCCTATCGACTTTAATTGGCTGATAGATGTTACTTATCAAGGAAAAGCCTTTAAATCACAATTTAAAGCAACCATTACACATATTGAACAAGGTGTAAGTATGTCGTGTTTGATAAGTGCCAGAGGACAGGTTTTGGTGGCTGATACAGGCTTGGATTCCATCATAAAAGGTATAGATGATACCATAGAGGTGCAGTTTGCACAAATGGTTTTGAAAATGGACAACCAGTAATTTAATAAAAAAATATGGGAACTTGGAACGATAGGCTATATCATAAAATATTCAATAGTACGGTAATAATGATGGTAATCGTTACAGCCTCTTTGGGTATAGGAATGATGGGGTATCATTTTTTGTTGGGCTTAAGTTGGATAGATAGTTTTTTAAATGCCGCAATGATTCTTACGGGAATGGGACCATTAGACGAAGCAAATACCAATGCCGGCAAACTTTTTTCTGGGATTTATGCAATGTATTCTGGAATCGTCTTCCTTTCTGCCATTGCTATTTTCATCTATCCAATTATACAAAAAATAGGAAAGAAGTTTGAGCACCAGCATAAACAAGAATGAAAAGTATAAACGGAAATTACAAGCAAACAATTTTAAAACATAAAAATAAACAAACAAAATGCTCTTAAACAAACGGATATCCATCTGGTCCTTTCTTAAATACATTAAATATGACATTATATTTATTGTGTTTTATGCCATAACTATGGGTATTTTAGACCAATTCGGTTTTCTAAGTAAAATTTCGATACCTATAGCCGTTACAGGGGTTTTCGGGACTGCTGTGGCACTACTTTTAGGTTTCAGAACCAATCAAGCCTATGAACGCTGGTGGGAAGCCCGTATTATTTGGGGCGCCATTGTCAACGATTCTCGTACTTTGGTACGACAGAGCATAACCTTTTATGACCGACAGGATAGTCAGTATGAATTTAGGATTAAAGAAATAGTTTTACGACAAATTGTGTGGTGCTATGCACTGGGTGAGTCCTTAAGGAAAGTGGACTTTTCCCCTAAGGTAGCTGGCTATTTAAAAATTCAGGACATTAATGACCAAAATGTTCCCAATGCTATTCTATTAAAACATTCTGAAGCCTTATCAGAAGCCCGCAACGATAAGGCAATCAATAAATTCCAACAGGTACAAATTGACAGTACTGTTGCGCGTCTTTGCGATTCAATGGGCAAATGCGAAAGGATTAAAAACACGGTATTCCCCAAGGCACATAGCCTGTTGATCCACCTCATCATTTATGTTTTTGCCACAATGCTTCCGTTTGGTTTGTCCGATAATTACCTCTCTGTGGAAATTGGCCTTACCATCGCTATCCCTATCATCTTTATAGCCATTGAGAAAACATCAATTTTAATGCAGGATCCCTTTGAAAACAACCCAATGGACACACCAATGACCGATTTGGCCCAAACTATAGAAATTAATCTAAAGCAGATGACAGGTGATGAGGACATCCCACAGAAAAAGAAACCTGAAATGTTTTACATTCTATAATATGGATTTACAAACTGAAATAACGCTGATTCCCAGATTATTGGTTGCCTTGTTACTGGGCATCTTGATTGGGCTTGACCGTGAAATTCACGGTCACGATGCAGGTATAAGAACCTATGCTTCCGTTTGTTTGGGAGCTGCACTTTTAACCATCATCAATACACATACTGAGATGGCAGACCAAACCAGGATTGTCGCCAATATTGTCTCTGGTATTGGTTTTTTGGGAGCGGGTATCATTTTTAGGGACAGTTCAAAGAATACCATATCAGGGTTAACAACGGCCGCTACTATATGGGCCAGTGCTGGTGTTGGCATTGCCATAGGATATGGGATGTATTTAATTGGTATAACCAGTACACTATTGATTATACTATTGCTGGTTTCGCATCATTTTCCATTTTTTAAGGCTAAGTACGGTAAAGAAACAAGGGGTAACAATGAATAAACAAAGTGTAATTGAAATAAGAAAATTAGTGTGATGTGTAGAGCGTATCATTTGCACATACAACGCACTAATATTTTAAATAGATGAATATAAAGATATACAAATATGTTACAGATAATAAACTTGGAAAAAGAACATCTTATTGCCGCTAAAATCAGCGGAAAACTTACGGAAAAGGATATGGAAAAGATGCATCCGCTCATCCACAACATCATAGAAAAAGGCCATAAAGTGGACTTCTATTTTGGAATGGAAGATTTTGAAGGCTATACCCTTAAAGGCTTTTGGGAAGACCTAAAGATTGTTTCGGCACACTTGGGAGATTATGGCAAGATGGCCTTTGTGGGCAATAAAAAATGGCAGGAATGGGCCGCGAAGGCAACTGATTTTTTCATAAAGTCTGAAGTTAAATTTTTTGATATTAAAAATAAAGAGCAGGCAATGACCTGGGTCTCAACAAAAGGATGAAAAAGAAAAAACTACAGCTACGGGAGCTAAAAGGGAAACAGTCCACTGTAATTTCAGCAACCGAAAAAAAGCTCAAAACCTATTTACCGGCAATTTTCAGCTTTGTGATGCTCATAGTTGGTATTGCCATTGACTATTTCGATGCCTTTCCTTTCTTTAAGGGATGGGTCAGGATTGTGTGGTACACGGTGGCTTACATCCCTGTTGGCTTTCCCGTCATCAAGGAGGGATGGGAAAGTATTAAAAATGGCGATTTCTTTACAGAATTTTTCCTGATGTCCATCGCAACCTTGGGAGCATTTGCCATAGGCGAATATCCAGAGGGCGTTGCCGTGATGTTGTTCTATGCCGTGGGCGAACTGTTCCAAAATGCTGCCGTAAACCGTGCCAAAGGAAACATTAGGGCACTTCTGGATGCACGACCGGACGAGGCATTGGTCTATCGTAATGGGGACTTCGTTTCCGTCAATCCCGAAACGGTCAATATTGGCGAGAAGATACAGGTACGGGTGGGCGAAAAAATCCCATTGGATGGCAAACTGCTATCAAACAAAGCATCGCTCAATACAGCTGCCATTACTGGCGAAAGCAAACCCGACACCATAACACAGAACGAAAAAGTCTTTGCGGGAAGCATCAATCTCGACGGTGTCATCGAAGTAGAAACCACCAAGAAATTCAAGGACAGTTCCATCGCCCGTATTCTGGAGATGGTACAGAATGCCACGGCCCGGAAATCAAAGACCGAATTATTTATTAGGAAGTTTGCACGGATTTATACGCCCATCGTGGTTTTCCTTGCTATCGGACTCACTTTGTTACCATACTTTTTTGTCGATGAATATGTGTTTAGGGATTGGCTATACCGAGCTTTAATTTTCTTGGTGATTTCCTGCCCTTGTGCCTTGGTCATTTCCATTCCACTGGGCTATTTCGGCGGTCTGGGTGCGGCATCGCGCAACGGAATCCTGTTCAAAGGTGCATCCTTTCTCGATGCAATGACCAAAGTGAATACTGTGGTGATGGACAAAACCGGAACCGTTACCAAAGGGGTCTTTAAGATTAAGGAAGTGATAAATACATCCGCTTTTGCGGAAGTGGAATTTATGAAATACCTGATGGCGATGGAAGAACAATCTACCCACCCCATTGCAAAGGCAATTCTGGAATACAAAGCGGACGGTACTGATTTTAAGGCATCCGAAGTTTCTGAAGTTGCCGGTAAGGGATTAAAGGGCACAGTCAACCATAAGCAGGTCTTGGTCGGCAACAAAGCATTGATGACTTCCAATAGTGTTGATGTTCCACCTGAAACCGATGTGATAGTCGAATCTATAGTGATGGTCGCCATCGATGGAAAATTCGCAGGCTATGTGACCATTGCCGATGAACTTAAGGAAGACGCGCATCACACCATTCAACAGATTCGGGTGGCCGGAATAGCTAAAATCATAATGCTCTCTGGAGACAAGGATTCCATAACCCAACAAGTTGCCAAGGAACTGAATATTGATTGGGCCAAAGGCGGCTTGCTACCCGAAGATAAGCTCAACGAGGTCGAAAAGCTCAAGGAACAACCTGAATCCACGGTAGCATTTATGGGCGACGGCATCAACGATGCACCCGTGCTCGCAGCCAGTGATGTGGGTATTGCAATGGGTGGTTTGGGCAGCGATGTGGCCATAGAGACCGCAGACGTTATCATCCAGACCGACCAGCCGAGCAGGATGGCCCGAGGAATCCAAATTGGACGCTCAACACGCCGTATCGTATGGCAAAATATTGGTCTTGCTTTTGGGGTAAAAGGGATTTTTCTCATTTTGGGTGCCATCGGTTTGGCTACGATGTGGGAGGCTGTGTTTGCCGATGTAGGTGTTTCGTTCGTTGCCATTCTCAATGCAATACGTTTGCAAAAAATGAATTGGAAATAGCAAAAATGTTAACCTTTAACAAATTACAAGCCCAAAACTGGATTAAATCTTAATTAACGATAACAAAACCATTAATAATATGAAAGACAAGGAAAAACACAGCAAAGACGATGGCCACAACCACGACCACGGCGGCATCTTCGGCAAAAACACCGAACTCTATTTTGCTATTTTAAGCGGGGTCACACTAATTACGGGTTTCCTATTGGAGAAATTTACCGGGGTTTCAGAAAACATTCCTTTTTGGCTCTATATTGCGGCCTACTTTTTCGGTGGCTATTTTACCTTGAAGGAGGCCATCGTCAAGATTTCCAAGGGCGGATTTGAAATCGATTTCCTGATGCTGGTCGCAGCTGCAGGAGCCGCCTATTTGGGCGAATGGGCAGAAGGTGCCTTATTGCTGTTCTTGTTTAGTTTGGGTCACGCACTGGAAAACTATGCAATGGGCAAGGCCAAGAAATCCATTGCAGCATTAACAGACCTTGCGCCTAAAACCGCACTATTAAAGAAGGATGACGATACCGTTGAAGTCGGTATAGAAGAGTTACAGATAGGTGATACTATCGTGGTACGCCCCAACAGTAAAATATCTGCTGATGGTGTTATTGTAAAGGGCAATAGTAGTATAGACCAGTCACCCATTACCGGGGAAAGCGTTCCGGTGGACAAAACACCAATAGAAAATCCCGATAAGGAATATACAGCAAAAAGCGATATTCCCGACGAGAACCGTGTATTTTCAGGAACTATCAATGGCAACAATACCCTTGAAATAAAGGTAATCAAAGAGGCAAAAGATTCTACCCTCAACCGCTTGGTCACTATGGTTCAAGAGGCCCAGGACCAAAAATCGCCCACACAATTATTGACCGACAAGTTTGAGCGGTACTACGTGCCATCGGTAATCTTATTGGTCATACTATTGAATTTTGCTTTTCTGGTTATTGATGAAACGTGGAGCGAAAGTCTCTATCGTTCCTTGGCTGTACTTGTGGCTGCAAGTCCGTGCGCGCTCGCCATCTCTACACCTTCTGCGGTATTGAGTGGCGTTGCAAGGGCTGCGCGTGGCGGCGTTTTGATAAAAGGCGGTCGCCCCTTGGAAGACTTAGGGGTACTTACCGCTCTCGCTTTTGACAAAACGGGAACACTTACCGAAGGAAAACCAAAGCTTACCGACGTCGAAAGTTTTGGCAACATAGATAAAAAGGAACTGTTGGAAATCGCGATTGCGGTTGAGGAACTGAGCGACCATCCCCTGGCAAAAGCAGTTGTAAGGGATGGGATGGAGCGGCTTGGGAAGGACACCAAGATTCCGGATGCCGATGATTTGGAGGCCGTACAGGGCAAGGGCATAAAGGCAAACTATCAAGGGAATTCCATTTACATAGGCAATCTTGAGCTTTTTGAGGATATTGATAAAGGTGTTCCCAGCGATGTATCAGAAAAGGTAAGAGCACTTGAAGGGGAAGGAAAGACCACGATGCTAATAAAAAGGGGCGATGAATTTATAGGGATGCTCGGGCTGATGGACACCCCACGGGAAAAAGCCAAGGAAACCCTGGCCCAACTAAAGGAAATAGGCATCAAGAAAATGATAATGCTTACGGGCGACAACCAGAAAGTGGCCGACGCTGTAGCCGAGGAAATCGGGTTGACCGAAGCACGCGGAAGCCTGCTTCCCGAAGAAAAAGTGGAGGCCATCAAAAAACTTGCGGAACAGGAAAATAAACTGGCAATGGTGGGCGATGGTGTTAATGATGCACCTGCTATGGCAAACAGTACCGTTGGTATTGCAATGGGTGCAGCGGGAAGCGACGTGGCTTTAGAGACAGCAGATATAGCGCTGATGGCCGATAAACTGGAAACCCTACCCTTTGCCATTGGTTTGAGCAGAAAAGCAAAAGCTATTATCAGGCAAAACTTATGGGTAAGTTTGGGGGTTGTAGCCTTTTTAATCCCTGCGACCATAATGAGCTGGGCAAGTATCGGCATAGCCGTGGCGGTTCACGAAGGCTCTACGTTGGTAGTGGTGGTCAATGCATTGAGCTTGCTCGCCTATAGGAAATAAATGTAATAAAGGAGATTGCTTTTGAATCAAGCTTAAAATGACCAAAACGGAAAAAATATTGTCAAATCACGGTATTCGCCCTACTCAAATGAGGTCCAAGATATACAGGTATCTGAGGAGGAAGCAAAGTGCCGTGTCCTTTTCCGATTTAAAAAAGGTCTTTGCCGAAAAGAGCGAAACCAATAAAACAGCAAACAGAACGACCTTTTATCGCAACCTTAAGATTTTTGAGGATAAAGGACTAATTCATCAGATTAATGATGGTACGGGCGTAGCAAAATTTGCGATTTCTGATGAAAATACAAAAAGTAAATACGGTACGGATTTACATCTGCATTTTCATTGTACCGAATGTAAGAAAACAATCTGTTTGCCAAATAAAATACCGGAAGAAAATTTACCAAGTGATTATAAAATAAACGATGTCAACTTGGTATTAAAAGGGATATGCGTGAAATGTAAGGAAAAATAACAGGTGGGAGTTCCAGAACTTTGAACCCTTGCGCCTAAGAGTCAAGTTCAAGGTTCTTCCACCTTATTTAACCAAAAAAAATACAACTATAGAAAAATATGATATAACAATTATTGGTTTGTGTTTTGGCGATAATGGAATTCAGGGCAGCGGCAGAGGATATCGCACGGATGCCGCATGGGCATCCCACATTTTCAGAAACCTTTAAGGAAGCCTTTCTGGCCGCTACCGAAGATAGGGCATTGCATATATAAATATTGGGGCAAGTAATACCATATAAAATATAAGATGATGAAGAAAATTCAGAAGCTAACCCAAGAAATCAACGAATTGACAGTAAGGATAGAACAAGAATATCCCGAACTCTATCGGTATTTGGATGAGAATCCCATAACGATTTCCGTAGATGATGAAGCAAAACCGACTTATAATTCGTTCGTCGATTATTTGGAAAGCTTAAAATCGATTTTGGAAAAATATATGGAATCCCACAAATAAGTAAAGATTTAAAACACCAACCGTAGAATTTAATACAGATTATTTAAATGTCCGATATAAATAAAAGCACTTTTAAGGTAAGTCAAATGGATTGCCCTTCCGAAGAACAGATGATAAGGATGAAACTGGAGTCAAACCCTCAAATCAAATATTTGGACTTTGACATTCCGAATAGAAGGTTGGAAGTGTACCATCAGGGGAATGCCCAAGAAGTAAACAAGGCACTGGGCGAATTGAAGCTGGGAGAAAAACTCTTGGGAACGGAGAAGGCGGAAACACCTATTTCCGAGGACGAGACCAAACAAAAGAAGATACTCTGGTGGGTCTTGTACATCAATTTTGGGTTTTTCGTTATCGAAATGACCACGGGTTGGATTTCTTCCTCGATGGGTCTAATTGCCGATTCACTGGATATGCTGGCCGATTCCATTGTGTACGCATTGAGCCTTTTTGCCGTAGGCGGCGCTATTTCTAGAAAAAAGAAAGTGGCGAAGTTCAGTGGCTATTTTCAGATGGCGTTGGCCCTTCTGGGATTTTCGGAAGTCGTGAGAAGGTTTTTGAGTAGTAGCGAAACCCCTTTGTTCCAATGGATGATTATCGTTTCCATTTTCGCCCTTATCGGCAACCTCGTTTCCCTATGGTTGATAAACAAGGCCAAAAGCAAGGAAGCGCATATGCAGGCAAGTGCCATCTTTACCTCAAACGACATTATTGTGAACGGCGGGGTAATACTGGCAGGGGTGCTGGTTTATTTTTTGGACAGTAAATGGCCCGATTTGGTCATAGGCGGTATTGTATTTGCCTTTGTGATGCGAGGAGCCATTAGAATTTTAAAATTGTCCAAATAACGTATTGGGAAGAAAAGAAATAGCAAAAGAAAGATTTTGGAAAGGAATCCAAATGCCATATCCCGAATAGGACTCAAAACTACCCTCGTAGGTATTTTGATCAGTGCATTATTGGCATTGATTAAAGGTTTGGGCGGGGTGTTCGGGCATTCTTATGCCCTTATTGCCGATGCGATCGAATCCGGGGCGGACGTGCTGACATCCGCACTATTGTGGGCCGGGTTGAGATGGTCGTCAAGGCCGCCGGATGAAAACCATCCCTACGGACACGGTAAGATAGAGGCCCTGGTGGCGGTTGGTATTGCCATAGCCTTAACCATTGCAGGCGGTATAATCATAAGGGACAGCATCGACCATATTCTGGTACCTCACAAAACTCCCGCACCCTTCACGCTCTTTATATTGGTATTTGTTGTCCTCACGAAAGAGGCGTTGTATCGCTATGTCATGAAAACAGGTGATGAAATCAATAGTTCGGCCGTCAAGGCCGATGCATTGCACCATAGGAGCGATGCCATTACGTCGATAGCCGCTTTTATAGGTATTTCCATAGCATTGATCGGTGGCGAAGGGTTTGAGATAGCGGATGATTTCGCGGCACTCATTGCAGCGGGCATTATTCTGTTCAATGCCTATAAAATAGCTAGATCATCGGTAAGGGAGTTGCTGGACGAAGCTGTTGAGCCCGAATTTCGAAATGAGGTTATCCGACTGGCCGAAGCCGTTCCTGAAGTGGTAAGGGTAGAGCGCTGCCATTCCCGAAAGATGGGAACGGCCTTTCATATCGATATGCATATTTGGATCGATGGGGAATTAACTGTGACCGAGGGCCACTCGATCGCCCACAAAGTGAAGGAGCGATTGTTCAGGTCATATTCCGAGATACTTGACGTGCACATCCATATCGAACCTAGCAAAGAGAGAAATGTTAAAATGACAGAATTATGAACATATGGCCATGGGTACTCGTTTTGGGCCTAGCGGCCTGGGCAGCACACTGGGGGGCGGATCGATTGTTGACTCCTTTAAAGTTGCTCCGCAAGCAATGGGGGCTTACCGCATCCGCTGGAGCCGCTTTTCTTGCCCTTGTAACGGCCAGTCCTGAAGTTGCCATCAATATAACCAGTGCGGCACGGGACGTTTCCGATATTGGCCTGGGCAACTTATTGGGTTCCAATATTATTTCCATTCCCTTGATGGTGACCATAGCTTATTTTGCTTCCAGGAAACAATTCAAGAACAACAAGGAACATCAAGAACATCTTGATAAAAACATTCTGGCGTTGAACAAACGTTCGGTTTCCGTACTGTCCCTTCCTTATCTGGGCATTATCGCCCTTGTGGCCATTTTAACTCTGCCAAAGCCCTGGCGTGGCCTGCAACATGTGGACGGGTGGATTATGCTGGCGGCCTATGCTGCGTTCTTGACCCACGCAATCATAAAAGGCAAGGAAAAGGGCAAAAAAGTAGAATGGAACAAAAAACAGGTCTGGTTATCGATTGCCGGGGCCTTTGCGATAGCAGTTGGCGCTTTTTTCATAGTAAAGGCGACCGAAAATATTGTTTCTGCCCTAAATATTTCTGAAATCGTGGGAGGCCTTTTCATCACGGGCATAATGACCACGGCACCGGAAATATTCAAGACCTGGAGCGTGGTAAAAGGGGGCGAGGTGACAGCGGGCACCACCAGTGTTATTGCAGACAATGCCGTAACGATGACGGTGGCATTTTTTCCGCTGGCTTTGGTAACCACCCCCATTGAGGACTTTGAACTGTTCTGGGTCAACATGGCCTTTGTCGGGCTTATGCCGCTGCTTTACACACTATTTGTGCACCAAAGCAAGGAACTGCACGGTTTCTCTCGTTGGCAGATTTTTGTATTTGATGCGGCATATATAGTTTATTTATTGGTCATGGTTTTTTACGTGTTGAAACTTTTTTGATAGATGAAAGACGAACTTTTTAAAGATTGCTCGATGAGGCTCAATATGCTGGATGAAAACATCCACAAATTGGCCGTAAAGTATGCTGAAGAATACTATACGACAAACCAATGCTCCAAGGAGGAAGCCCTTGAACGCGGCATTGTAAAAGCAGAGATGGAAGGGCGAAAGCTCTAAAAAAAGTATACAATATGGACTGGACATTTGAAGATTTCAAAACAAAACTTGATGGCCTACAGCCGTCAGTTCGGAAGAAGGCCCTCAAAATTGCACAAGAATTGGTAAAGGAGAATGGGTATTCTCGTGAGAAGGCCATTACGGAGGGAATCAAACGTGCAGAAGAATGGTTTTATGACCTTAGGGGATAGCATTGGTGCGTTGATTTTAGTAAAGCACAGTATAATATGTCACGGGAAAGGAGAAAGCGGAGACTAGAGGAAAAAAAGGGGAATTCAATAAACAGGAAAGTAAGAACCAGAAAGGAGAAAGAGTATTGCCTGTTGGTTTTTGTGGCAATGTTCCTTGCGGTGCTGACAATTGCCTTTCTAGATGCAATTCTATATGGTTTTTACCTACTTTTCAATTGAATAATTAAACCTAAAAAGAAAGATTAATGGAGTCAAATCAATAAAAACAAAATGATATGAAAGATGACGGAATTTTAATACCTGTAGATTTTACACAGGTTTCAAAAAATGCGGTGAGCTACGCAATTGGGCTAGCACAAAAATTGAAATCAAAACTGGTTTTTGTCCACGCCTATTCAGTGGCATATCCATCCGGTACGCCCATCGGGATGGCAACTATGGCACACAATGTAACAGATACCACAGCATCACAAGAAAAAATCAATAAAGAAAAATTGGATAAGTTTCTAAGAGGCTTTCCTGAACTGGACAAGTTGGAATTTCAAGCAATGGTCGGTTTCGGGGCAACGGTCGATGTGATTTCTAGCCTGGCTAAGGAAAAGAATACCAGTCTTGTCGTTATGGGTACCAAGGGTACGGCTTCGGGATTTGATGAAATTTTTATTGGAACCGTTACCGAAAAGGTGACACAAAAGGCACCTTGTCCTGTACTGGCCGTACCTGAAGATGCCAGCTATACTGCGTATAGGCGTATCGGGGTCGCAGTGGATACGGATAGTACGGATAATAAAATAGATTTTGAAATGTTGTCCAGATTATTGGAAAACTATAGTGCACAGTTGCACTTTGTACATATAGCGGACAAACAGGAAAGGGTGCTGGAGAAAGCATTTATTCGTGAAAGATTTGGCAAACTTCTTGTACCTAAGCAATGGTTCTTTACAGTTATCCAGGAAGACAAACCCGAAGAGGGTATCGATGAATTTTTGACTGAAACCCCAATAGACCTATTGGTTTTGCTTTACAGGGAACACGGATTTTTTGAGGCACTTTTCAAAAAGGGGCTAAGAAAAAAAATGCTGTATGCCTCCAAGGCCCCATTGCTGATAGTTAAGTAGCTTTTCTACCTATGTGATACTCTAGTAAATATTAGGTATAGCTTACTATGCGAAATTATCGTGCTCATTCTCGGCGCAGGTGGACTTGCAACGATGTGGGAAGCGGTATTTGCCGATGTGGGGGTAGCATTATTGGCAATATTCAATGCGGTTCGATTGCAAAAGATGAAGTGGGCATAAGCCCATAGTAAATATCGAAATATAAATTTTCATTCTGGCCAACCGATAATTTCCCACAGTACGGGGTTTGCATAATTAAATCAACAAAGCCTTTAAGATTTAACCACTTCTTTATTGAAGAATTTTATATCTATATTTAGACTTATCTAAAAATATAATTATATTAGCATAAATATTATTATAGTAATGTCTAAAATCTTTCATTTTTTTATTGGCCTGTCCTTAATCGCTCTATTTGGCTGTGAAAATTTGGGTCCGGAAGAACCTATGGAATTCGAGCTGTTGGATGGGCCGTTGGACGGATTGACCATAAGTGAGCAACAGCGTTTTTTAGCCGGGGATATTGCTTTTAACGATGATGTTTTTACCGTTGAAAAAGGCCTTGGCCCCTTGTTTGTTGGCACCAGCTGTGCAAGTTGCCATTCAGGGGATGGCAAGGGTCATCCTTTCAATCAACTTATCAGGTTTGGTAACAATGACTTGAACTTACCCTCGATGTTATCTTTTGGTGATGGCAGGAACCAAATTCAAAATAAAGCCATCCCGGGTTTTGAACCGGAGAGCGTGCCAGACGGCTTCCCATTTTCAGTTTTGGTCGCTCCGGCGGTAACAGGATTGGGTTTGTTGGATGCTGTCCCTGATGCGGATATTTTGGCTCTCGCAGACCCTTCTGATGCAAATCAGGACGGTATTAGTGGAAGACCTCACTACAATATTCCTCCTGAATTCACCAAGATTCGGAATAATAGTGTTCCCCAGGGAAACAATTATATCTTCAGGTTTGGAAAGAAAGCGGGTAGTTATGATTTGTTGCACCAAAGCGTCAGCGCATATAACCAGGACATAGGGATTACATCCCTTTATGACCCCATTGACCCGTTCAGTGGACTTGAAGAGGATCCTGAAATTAGTACCCAAACCTTGAACGATGTCGTTTTCTACCTTAAAACCTTATTGACTTAGGCATTTAACCACTAATATTTTTGATATAGCATGGCGGGGTATTTACCATCCTGAGCATCAGGTTGTCGAATATGCCCTCCTTCATGAAGCTGCGGTTGAACCTGTAGCAATATTCGTCGAGATAGTCCTGTAGGTCCCCCACGTGGTGGTGCATCCCCCTAAGCCATGCCTTG
>NZ_MDGL01000004.1 GCF_002742265.1 Maribacter sp. 4G9 | reverse complement strand
TGGTTTTTCTTTGGTTTTGAAAGAATAGATTCCTTTTTTGTCAAAAATAACCCATGTAATATGTTAAATTTCTATTTTTTGACAAGGAGATTTATATAAAGCTCATATATCTCCTTGGAAGGTCGGCCCATTTCGAATTTGTCCAAAGTTTTCAGATAAATTTTGTATTGTCGTTCCACGGCGCCTGTTACGCATTGACATACCAATATTGTAAAAAAATCAAAAATTTGGAAATAAGTTTAATCATTAATTTTACACAAAGAAAGTTCATCCTGAAGTTCAAGATTAAACTAGTTCTGGAAGCATTGAAAAAAAGTACAACTTAGACAAGATTTCTACTGATTTATACCTGCTCCTGGCCGAGTACTTTGATTATTACAATTACCGAAGAAGACACCAGTCCGTTGACTGTGAAAGACCGGTCGACCTATATATGGGAGCGGCTTGATAATTATATTAGTTTTGTAAGAAATCCGTCTCAAAGATCGGGGTATCTACAGTAAAAAGCATTTACAACACGAAACTAAGGAATTTTATATACTGAATCACTAAAAACGATGATTTGATTAAGGGAGATATAAATGTACATGTTGGATTTTTTTTTCAAAAGGAAGGCGACCAGTGGGTTGGTATACGTCAAGTTCTTGGGCAATACAACAATTGGCTGTATATAACAGATCAATACAAGGTAAGCGATATAGAATGCACCCTTAAACCAAAAAATGAAGCCTTGCCCAAAGGAGTGGTTTTTCCCTCCTCGGATTTTTTTCTGAGGGAGCGTGTTCTTAGAGCCAAACCGTTTATTGAGGCATTGCGAAACAAAATTTCCGAAACCGACTTTTTAAAAGGAAAAAAAACGGTTATTCTTTTTGAAATGACATGGGCTGTAAGAACGCCTTCAGGAGATATCTACCTGCGGGAATTTCATGAGGAACTTCAGATGTTTCTTTCCTCTGAAAAGAATAAGGTCGATTTGGTATGCCTTTACAATGAATCTGTGTTATTGGACGAACAGTTGCTTTTGGGACTTTTTGTACATCCAAAGATTTTTACGTCCAAAAAGATTAAATCCAACCCGTATTATTTACCCATTCATATCGTTAAGAACAATAGGATAAAACAACGTTTTGATTATTGGTTATCCAAGGTAGATGGTATTAGGAAAAAAAGCGATGGAAGCAATGTTGGATCCAAGGAGGCATCGGCAAAAAAGAATTTTGCCTCACAAAACATCATCAATACCGCGGATGCACAATCAGAAGAAGGGAGATGGAAGATACGATGTTTCGGGGAACTCCGTATACGACGTGAAAATGGGGAGCTTATCGACTGGAATACCAAATCAGGGGCTACCAAAAAGCTTAAGACCGTCTTTGCATTCCTTTTGGTAAGGGGGATAAAAGGGGCAAAAACCGAGGAATTGGCCGATTTGCTCTGGCCTTATGCAGAAGATACGGAACAGGCTTTGAATAGGTTGTACCATGCCATACGATACCTTCGCATGGTGTTGTCCAAGGATGGGAAGGCAAGTAAGGATTCCCCGTTCATAGTCAATCAAAACTCAATTTACTATCTCAATTTGCCCCATGACAGTTGGATTGACCTCCCCATGTTCCAGGAACTTTGCCATAAAGGCAACTCACATTTTAAAGGAGGCAATATCGATCAGGCAAAAATATGCTATGAGGCTGCTGAGCGGCTTTATACAGGTGATCTCTTTGAGGACATACCCATGAAATACATTGAGGGAGTGGAAAATGATTGGTGCTGGGGGAAACGGGTCTGGTTCAAGGAAATGTACCATAAACTCATGTGCAATTTGGCAGAGATCTATAGAATGGAAGGGGATTTTTCAGTTTCCCTTGGCTATTGTGACAAGGTCCTCTCCGAAGATGCGTTGCAGGAGTCGGCCCTCAAAGAACGGTTATTGACATTGGCGGCGGCCAAAAGGTTCGACGCCGTGGAACGACAATACAAAATTTATCTGAAAACTTTGGACAAATTCGAAATGGGCCGACCTTCCAAGGAGATATATGAGCTTTATATAAATCTCCTTGTCAAAAAATAGAAATTTAACATATTACATGGGTTATTTTTGACAAAAAAGGAATCTATTCTTTCAAAACCAAAGAAAAACCA
>NZ_MDGL01000003.1 GCF_002742265.1 Maribacter sp. 4G9 | reverse complement strand
TGCCATTTTAGATAGACTGGTTCACACCGCACATAGAATCAATATAAAGGGAGAATCAATGCGTAAAAAACAAATAAATAAATAGTAAATTTAACCACAATGGAATCGATTTTGAGCACTTAGTTTGCTATGCTCACTTTAATCCGTTTTTAGTGGTTCACTTTGACCGTCCTTTCCACCAATGAGCATACTAATACGCTCGGTGACACCGGTTTTTGCCCTATTGTCCAAGCTCTCGTCCAGGGTTATTTTTTGTTGCATCCGTTTAAGGTCTAGTAACTTATTCCTTAAAAGAGGGGGAATTAGTGCTATTTCTCCGCTGTTTTGGAGCGATTCTATGGTACTGGTATTGAAGTTTAATGCATAGGATTCTGCGTTCAGGTCCAATAATTCCTCGTACATAGATGTCAAGGTGAATTGTGAGGACTTGAATTTGTCGATGTAGTCTTGATAGGCTTTTCTCTGCAACTCAAACTTTGTAATGGTTTGCGTTGCAAATGTTTTGTCCTTTTGCAGGTCTTCCAGTATTTGTTTATAGTAATTTTGGGTTTTTGCCTCGAGTTTTCGGTTTTCGTTCCAATTGTCGATCTGTAAGGCTATTAAGATACCAATGACCACAAGTACAATCTCACCAATCGCGTAGAGCAGGTATTGGGAAAACCTGTTTTCCCTAAGTAGCTGCTGGCGGATTTTTCGAAAGAATTTGATCATTTCTCAGGGTCAGTTCTATTAAAACATATATAGGTTGTTGGATGGTTATCGCTATTTGAATTAACGCATAAAACAAAACCTGAATTTTCTCTTTCCATTTGAGAATTTAGCAAAAGAGTAGGGCTAAACCCTAGCTGCTGAAAACTAAACAGTTTTTCAATGTAATAGTAAGACCGTTTAAAAGTCAAAGAGAAATTGGTTAGTCCCATTTGATTTGCCTTATTAGAAGAAACCTTTTAAAGATATTGAAAATAAGTTGGTTAAAATGTCTGTGAGTTCAAAGAGAAACCCGAAATTATTTTCGGGTTATATTTTAATTGAATCTATAAACAAACAGGTAGTATGAATAATTTAGGTATCCATAATCTGATTAATAAAATGAAAAACACCAATCAAATTATAAAATTACGGAATACCTCATCCAACGTTGTCCTTTAGGTTTCATCTACCTGTTTTTAGTAAGTACTATTGTTTGCAGTCCTTTTCCTCAAACCTCCGGTCCAAGGTGGTGCCATACATTTTATAAGTACAATTGGAAGGACCGGGTAAGGTTTTATTCATTATTTCTCCCCAAGGAGCCCAAACCAACCCAGTGGCTGCTTCCGCATTAATATTGATGTTTACAGCGTCACCGGGGAAGTTCATGGTTTTTGTCCATCCAGCAGTCTGTTCCCCAAATTCTTCTTTTTTAGGTTGCAATATCCCATTGGCATCAGGTTCGGACCATTGAACGGTTACCCTTGCAACATACGCCCCCGCGTGTTCTAATTTGATTTCTGCATTATCATATTCCGTACATTCGGTTTCCACATAATTCGAACTAACTTTAATGCCTGCTGAAACATTATCTTTTAACCAAGCAACCGTGTAGGCAATAGGAACGCCCGGATTATTTCTGGAATAAACCGCATCAGTTTCGATTAATTCTTGTAATCCTTTAATATCATTTCCAGCTACGAATTTCCCGGCTATATCCGCACTGCCTCCCATTGCAAATACGGTATAGGTGGAATTTTCCCAAATACCGTCATACTTAGACTTTATATCAATATCAATTGTAGTAGTTGGATCGACTGCATATTTTAAAGCAGCTTCAAGCTCGAATTTTGTAGCCTTTTTAGTTGTTTCCATTCTTACCATAACCACTCGACCATAATCTACACTTCTCACATATGCGGGAGGCTTTTGGTTGCTAAAAACGTCACTTACATCTGCTTGTGTGACTTTGGAAGTATCAAAAACATCCGAGGGACGTTGAGGAGCGTCCATGGTGATAGTGTAAAAAACTTGTTGAAAGAAAGCTACTGTTACTTCATTTTCGGAATTCGTGTTCACTTTCATTAATGCAGATGCACTATTGCCAGCCCAATCAACACTAAACCCAAGTTCAACGGCTAATTGTTCTGAAGAATAAGCCTTCTTGACCCTTTTCGTAAACTTTGCCGGATTTATATATCCTTGTGATTTAGGGTTTTGATTCCATTTTTCCAACATACTAACAATTCCATTCTGAATAGTTGAGTTTTTTGGATCTTCAATGGTTATCCCTTGTGCCATTCCAGGTAGGTCAACAGTTAAAACTACCGAAGCCCTCGGTAGTGTTATTGGCGTAGGCATGCCTTCTGCTAAATTTTTGTCTCCTAAAATTAAAGCCCCCGGATATACAACACCCGCATTTGGGTTTAAAATAGAAACTTTATTTAAGGTCTCATCTGTTTTGTTTTGTTTCTTAACGCACTTGATAACCTTATTCCCAAAGGGCTTTCTTTCGGTCTTTCCTCCAGGAGGCAGTGTTTCAAAACTTCCTTCTGCAGGAACGGCCAATAAGGTCCGTGCATCATAATTTAAGTTTTTTATATAGTCGGTGATATCGGTCTTATTGGTATCACTATTATTCGATCCGGTAGCATTTGGAACCGCAATTGCTTGTTCCCCCATATTATTGGGAGCTGATGTCTGGGATACCGATGTTATCTGTGGGATAGCCGTTATTGGCGTGGGCTTGTCCATTATTGCATCGGAACTTGTGTCCACAACAACATATTTTGTAACTCCGTTATAATTTACCTTGTTCAACCAAAGGTTTAGGCTTACGGCCTCATCTGTATCATAGTCTTTTAGGTAAATGGACCATTCATCCCGGTCTTGTTCTTCATACTTCTTATTTTGACCATTTATTACACTTTCCCAGATGCCCAAACTAATTTCCTGAAAATGACCAATGGGCGTGGAAGAATCTGTATTGCTAATTTTAACAGATTGAACCTTTGGTGCCTGAATTTTTTCTTGACCTTGCATCGTTGTTGCAAAGCTTAACATGAGTATGCTCAAGATACTGTGATATATATTTTTCATGATTTGTTCTTTAAAAGGTGTATTCAATAGTATGGTGTGATTTTCAAATATGGATTTGGTGGAATTATCCAATAGGAGGGCCGTTAAATCTCCTATATTTGTCAGATAGGAGTTGCCTATCGGATTGATTTGGAACTTTATTAATTTCTTCATGTGTAACCCATATTGCAAAATACTCACTGATAAAAGTTCTTGGAGAACTGGCCGCATAATTTGAAAGATTTCCCCATTTTACTGCTGCAGCAACGTTTGAATCTCTATTTTGGTGAGCGCTGCTCCAGTAGTTATCCGCCCCTATTAAAACTTCGTTCAATATTCGCCCAATTCCCTTAAGGATATTTCCAATAAGCACTTCCTGATCTAAATTTCTTTTGGGCACCCTAATGACTATTCTAGGGTCTATTTGATCGAAATTATAAGGGTTCAATCTAGTGTAGGAAACCACTCCAGAATTTATGAGGTCCTCATAAAATCCATAAGCCCAAGGAATACTCGAACTTTTCACCCTGGTGGACTTCGGTATTTCCGTTACAAAGTAAAAATGGATTGGATAGGCAGCGAGTGGCGTTAGGTCTACTCGATACCGCATGAGATCAAAGGCCTGGTTTATTATTCCGTCGAAATCCGCTTTTACACTGGCTTTAACGGAATATTGAATATTTTCATTGTTGATTCTTTTTAGGCTTCCGTGCTGATTTATGTCGCGTATGCCAGCACTGGATATTAAGTTTTTCTCTTGATTGATGGCTAACTCCGATTTTTGGTTGGGCAGTAGTTGTCCATAAACAAACCCTATACATAGCAGTCCGAAAGTGGTTAAAATAAGTTTTTTCATAATTCTAGTGTTTTGTTACTAATTCATTTTATCAATCTCTAAGAAATTGATATTAAAGTAAAAACACTAGCGGGTTAGGATAGAGGATATGTTTTTTTGTCCGAACCCCGTCTTTTATTTATCGAAAGAAGGTTAGGGGAATAGTAGTCGGAAAACGAAAATCTAAATGGTTTGTAACCGCTTCATTAATTCTTCCCGTAATGCTTTGCTAATGGGAATGGCCTTTTTTGAAATTACAACGTGACTATTGGCAACTTCATCAACTTGGGCAATATTGATGATGAACGATCTGTGTATTCTTAAAAAATGTTCGTCTGGTAGTTTTTCGTCCATATCCTTTAAGGTCATCACCAAAAGGTATTCTTTTCTTTTGGAGTGTATTCTGCAATAGTTTCGTTCGGCTTCAATATAGAGTATATCTTGAATTACCACTTTTACCATTTTTTCGTGATGACGTACAAAAATACTATCGCTTAAAATGAAAGGTGAGGACTTATTGGTCATTTCGTTTTCTGAAACCTGCTCTTTCTGAATCTGGTTTATGGTCAATTCTACAGCGCGCTGTAAATCCAGTTTTTTGTAAGGTTTTGAAATGAATGCATACGGTTTGGTCACCTTGGCCCTGTTAAAATGGGCTTCATCTGCATTGGCGGTCAAATATATGATGGGAATGGTATGCTGTTTTTGCATCTGTAGGGCGGTTTCAATACCATCCAGTTTCCCCTTAAGATTAATATCGAGCAATACCAAATCAGGTTGGTTTTCATTGATATGTATAAGCGCTTCCTCGCCGCGGGGAATGATTCCAGTAACCTCATATCCCAAAGTACTCAGCTGCAAGGAAATATTTGCACCGATGATCATCTCATCCTCAACGATCAATATTTTTATGGGTACTGCCATTTATGCTGCTTTTTCCATTTTAAATTCAAATAATACGGTAGTGCCATTGTCTATTTTCTCTTGCATACTTCCATTGAGCTGTTGCGTCAATAAATGTATCAGTTGAGAACCGAAACCTGTACCTTGAGCGGGCTGCCCCGTTGTTTTTCCTATACCGTTGTCCGTTACCTTTAGGCTTAAGGTATCCACATCAGGTTTTGTAAGCATAATTTCAATTTCTCCTTTTTTATTTTTTGGGAAGGCATACTTTAAAGCATTCGTCAATAATTCGTTAACGATTAGTCCAATGGGTACCGCCGTATCTACATCTAATTCCAAATTATCCATGGCGCAGGCAATCTTTACCTTGTCCTCTGCATTAAAAGAGTCTAGAATACCTTCTCCTAGATTAATGAAATAATCTTTCATTTCAATACTGCCCAAGTTTGTGCCTTGGTATAATTTCTGATGGATGATGCCCATAGACTGCACGCGGTTCTGGCTTGCGATCATGGCATCTTTGGTAGCGGAGTCCTCTAATTGGGCCGATTGAAGGGAAATTAGACTTTTGACCATTTCCAGATTATTCTTCACACGATGGTGAATTTCTTTTAAAAGCAGCTCGTTTTCTGCATTTTTGGCCGTAATCTGTGCGGTTGCCTTTCTGCTTTTACGTAGAAAGTAATATACCGATCCTAGCAGTACCAAAAGTAGTGCGCCTATGCCTATAATTAAATTTTGCACTCTGGTTTTCTGTTCCAATACCAATGTTTGTGCGGCAAGAGCCTCATCCTTTTTACCGGTTTCATATTTAATTAAAGCTTCGGACTCCAGATTTTTAATTTGGTCCTCGTAAATTTTGTTGCGTATCTTCCTCGACTTTTCAACATAGAACAATGCTTTTTCCGGGTCGTTGAGATTCAAATAGCAGTCAGAAATTTGGTCATAAAGGGGCCAAATACGTTCGTTTTCATCCTCCTCATAGGCTTTAATGCCTATAAGTAGATTCTCTAAAGCTTCAGGGTACTTTCCCTGTAGTCGCAATGCATTTCCAATTTCGGTACGGTAGGTAGCAGAGCGTTCCTCTCCAATTTGGTCCACACAAAGTTCCCAGGCCTTGGTGTAATCGCTTAAAGCTGTGTCATAATCCTTGGTTGCTATAGAAATATCCCCTCTATAGGAATAGGCCCGGACCAGGACAAAAATTTCATCCTTGGCTTTCGTTTCAACTATCTTAATGCATTCATCGGCCGCTTTGTAGGCATTTTCAAATTGTCCTAGCTTCGTATAGCCTTTTATGAGATCAAAATAAGCTATGGCTATGGAAGTATTGTCATCCACTTTTTTAAACAGCGTAATGGCTTGTTTTGCATAGTTTATGGATTCCTGCGGCTTTTCCATTTCACCCAATAATACGCCTAATACGCGATATACGGCCGCCATACCTTGCTCATCGTTCAGTTCTTCATATAATGCCAATGCTTTAAAAAGAACGTTTTGAGATTTGTCTTGGGAATTTTCCCTTAGATAATCAATGGCCAAGGTTCTGTACGTGGCGGCTATCTTGGTCTTGTTCCCCGTTAATTTATAATATTCCAAACTTTTTTCACCGTGGTAGATGGTAGAGTCTTGGGGAAAAATGCCATGATATCCATACCAATTTGCCATTTCCTCATGGGCTTTGGCAATTTTCAATGGATTTTCACTCTGCAGGGCCCTTTTTAATATATTTAAACCAATTTCTTGATAGGTGTCAATATTTTCATTCTGATTTATCCGCATCCAGGTCAAGGCAGAATCTATAGGAAGATTTATGATACTGTCTATATGTTTTATAGGCTGGGATATTGTTTGACCATAGGTGCTTGAGGTTTGGTAAATAAATATGGATAAAAAAATACAAAGATTATTTAACCATGTCTTAATAATACTAATTTGAACATGTTTAAAAGTAGGAGTTCTCATCAGTGCATTTTTTGGTTGGTAAAAAACTACTAAAAACTTTATTTTAGTTTGATTGATTAAAATACATCATATTTTTAGAATAGAAGTCGTAAACAGTGATATAACCATGTACTAGTTGACAGTCTAATTTCATTTATTGGCGATTTTTTTTAAACTTATTTTAATTCTAATTCATGTGTTAATTAATCAGTGCACCTGCAGGCGGTAGTTCCCCTTTTTTGTCCAAAATACCGTCCATTTTTAAGTGCGTGATTACGGGCTCCTTGGCCATGCGTACTAGGGAAATATGATCAAAGGCCATAGAATCTTGGGCAGACTGACCACCACCCGTAGTTCCTAAAATGATGTAATCTCGGTTGTTCCTTGTCCTATGGGAAAAGGAGTGGATATGACCATTGATTACGGTGTAGGGTCTATCGGCCAAAAGATTTTCCAAGGGATTCAAGCCTTTTTCATCTTCACGTTGCCAAAGCGGTTTATGCATGAGCACAAAAGTCCATGTAACATACGGGTTTTCTTCTAGAACCTTTTTAAAATATTCAAATTGTTCCAAACTCATACCACCTATTTTACGCTCCGGCATGCTATAATATTCCGTCTCCTCATACACGCCTTCTATTTCCCCGGCGATGACCTTTAGGGCTTTTGCACGAGCCTCATAGATTTCCACCATGCGCTGTTCCTCGTAATCCTCGGAATCCATCATAAGAAAGAGTACATTATCGTAGAGAAAATGATAGTATCTTGGGCCAAAACGTTGCTTCCAAATGCTACGCATCGTGGGGTTGGTAAGGTCATGGTTGCCGCCCAGATGGAAGAAGGGCATTTTTAATTTTGACGTCCTGTTTTCAAAGGAATCCCATTCTTTGGCCAATTGCAGCGTATCCTCAGTTCCGCCATCTATGAGATCGCCAACGCTCAGGACAAAGGTTGGGTCCAGGGCATTTAATTGTTCTACGGCAGCGCTGTACACTCCGCTACGTTCGCCCCCGTTTAAATCCGAAATGATGGCAAAGGTAAAATCGTCTTCCGTGGGCTCAAAAATAGTACTTGTCCATGGTTTGGGGCCTTCGCCAAGGGTATGTTCAAAAGTGGATTTCTCAATTTTCTGGTTGTTTTCCTTGCAACTGGAAAGTACAAGAAGAATAACAATCATTTTAATCAAATAACCTTTCATAAAAGTGTAATCGTCGTTACTAATTAGTTTTTCATTGGGGCCTTGGGAACTTTATCGTACAATACATTGCCAGCGGCCTCGTATTTATCTCCCTTGACCCAATAGGGTGTTTCCGGGTCATTGGCTATCAACCTTCCAGATAGTACATATCCTTGGTAAAATTTTACTAAATAGTCAAAATCCAAACTCTCGGCCTCATCGGAGGCCTGATGGTAGTATTTATTGATTTCGTCATCAAAAGCATCAAAACCAGTGGAGTAGGTAGGCGCAGGAACTCCTTTACTGGCAAAACTTACATTATCGCTACGATCAAAAAGGCCTTGTTCGGGCGCGGGGTCATCAATAGCTTCGAGTCCGAAAGTAGCGGCTCCGGTAACAATGTGTTTTTTAGCGGTTGTTCTATCCAATCCAATTACGGTTGCCAAACTGGTATTGTTGTACCCACCACCATCGGTATTAAAACCATAAACAATTTGCTCTAAGGGAAATAAGGGGTTTTGTACATAGTACCGACTGCCCAAAAGGCCTTTTTCTTCCCCAGAAAAAAATATAAAGATGGCAGATCGCTTTGTAGGATATTTTCCGATGGCTTCCACCATACTCAAAACAGCGGTTGTTCCGATGGCGTTATCGCGCGCGCCATTGTAAATGCTATCTCCTTCCGCATTTGGCGTACCGATACCCACATGGTCATAGTGGGCGGAGTACATGATGTATTCGTCCTTAAGTTTGGGATCGGTGCCTTCCAGTACGCCTATAACATTTTGGGTAACAAGGGTTTTCTCTTTTTTACCATCGGTTTCAACGAAATAGGAAAGTTTCGATGTATTCAACGCCTCAAGTTTCTCCGAAGTGGTATTCACCCAGAGATGTATGAATCCATCTTTTTGGTTTTGGTCGGCCATGGCATCCGGTATCTTAACACTTTCTCCCATGAAATGCGACATTCGTGACCACCAATCTTCTTCTAGCAAGGTCATTTCCAAAAGTCCGATAGCCCCATTTTTTATAGCTAAATCTTGCTTTTCTTGGTGTGCCCTATAAATAGCCCTGGCATCGGCGGATTCTGAAGTGCCCGCTTTTACTAGAACTAGCTTTCCCTTTACATCCTTTCCCTTGTAATCATCTTCGGTTCCATAACCGAGATAAACAGCATCACCGGAAAGTGCAGTTGGTTTTGCGTTCACCGCAATAGTATGCGGGTAATCCACATCATTAATAGAAACCTTAAGTATATCTGGTGGTGCCGTTTGCATTAGGTTGAATGTTTGAAAATAGGAGGTGCCATTCGCCGGATGAGGTTTTACGCCATAACCTCGCATTGTATTCGCTAAATAGGAAGCGGCAATCTTTAGTTCTGGAGAGCCTGTGGCGCGTCCTTTTAGGACATCGTCGGCCAGAAAATAGATATGACCTTCAATTTCGTTTTTATCGACTGTTTGCTCCGCGATTTCAGCATCTGTTTGAGCGGACAATGCACTTGAGAAGACAAGCGTAATTAGTAGTGTATAGTTTTTCATTTCATTGTTTTTTGTATCGACTGATATTTTAAATTTATTTTTCTTTTGTAAATTTTTCCCTCATAATGTGAAACTGGCTAATCTCACCAGCTTCGTTAAGGTCGAAATTGACTTTTATTTTCTCGTAAAAACGGGGGTCTTTATTGGTGATAAAGGTATCGTAGTGCCAATGCTTGGTCGTATAGGTTATAAAGTCATTAAAATTGATTTGCAAAGATCCATCTTTTAAAGTAATTTTTGCTGTACCCAGCATTTGGTTGGTATAGGTACCCTCATAATTAGATAGCGGTAGACTCGGTTTGCTGTTTTTTACTCTTTCTGAATCTTCTTTTTTTTCTTTTTCAATGCCTTCTTTTTTGAATCCCTCATACAAATTGAAAACCTCTTTATGCCAATCCCGACTGTTATCTTCAAAAGCATAAAGGTCTATGGCCTTATATAATATGGCATGTCGCAATTCCGCATGATCTAAATTGGCAAAAACATAAACCGCTACGTCTTTATCGTGCATGATTCCAGCAATGGCAACGAGACCAAAAAGGCTTCCCGTATGAAAATCCAACTTATGCCCTTTATAGTCTTGTTGAAACCATCCCAGACCATAGGTATTCCAATTCGGTTTGGTAAGGGCATTGGTAGGGTAGATTCCCGTGGAACCCAAAAAGGAATGGGGCTCGAATAATTTTTTGAAGGTTTTTGGTTGTACTAAAGTGTCTTGTTTATAAACACCATCATTTACCAAGAATGTGAGGTAATTGGAGATATCATGAGCGGTTGAGCATATCATCCCAGCCGGACCAATTTGGTCCGAGAATCCGTAATCTACTTCTACCAATCCGTCCTCAGAATCGTTTAAATATGGGGTTACATAATTACCTTCCTTAAAAATATTGGCTGCTATGGTCTGTGTACGGTTCATCTCTAAAGGATCAAGGATGCGTTCCTGTACAAAATCATGCCAAGGTTTTCCGCTGGCCGCTGCAATCACCTCACCCGCTACGGCGTACATAATATTTTGATAGGTAAATCCACCGCGTAACGGATAGGTTTTTTCTGCAAACCGAAAGTGTTGGATCGTTTCTTTGGTACTAAGACTGTCAAGTGTCCATAGGGCATCGGCATTGCCGATACCTAGATTGTGTGTCAATAAATCCTTAACCCTGGCGTCATCGGTAATATAGCTATCCGACAATTTGAAATAGGGTACGTGGTCCGTTACCTTATCATCCCAATCCAGTTTGCCATCATCCACCAACATACCCAAGGCAATGGCGACTACGGCTTTCGTAGTTGAGGCCATATTGAACAAGGTATTTTCATCAACCGGCTCCTTGGTCTCCAAGTTCTTGACCCCATAGGTTTTTTGACATACCGCTTCACCATCTTTAACCACAATGACAGCCAACCCGGGTACCTTCCAATCGTTGATGCCCTCGACAATCATGGCATCCAGTTTTTTGTTGTTGGCCTTTTGTTGGGCGAAAACTATTTGAGAACAGCATCCAATTAGGAATACTACTATTAATTTTTTCATTTGGTTGGTTTTTGAATATAGTTATGGCCTTTCCATCCAGGCCCACGAACTACCCTGCCTGGCGTGGCGCCGGTATGTTCGCCATCTTTCAAAATTTGTTCGCCATTCACGAACACATGTACCATTCCTTCGGCAAATTGGTGGGGTTCATCAAATGTAGCTTTGTCGATAATGGTTTTGGAATCAAAAATGGCCAAATCCGCAAAATGGCCCACTTGCAAAAAGCCTCGTTTTTTGAGCTTTAAATTAGTGGCCGGGAGGCCGCTTAGCTTATAAATGGCCTCTTCCAAGGGAATTACTTTTTCCTCCCTCACGTATTTGCCCAGGAGTCTAGCCACATTGCCGTATGCTCTAGGGTGCGGGCTGTAATTGGTGAACGGTTCTACTGGTGCAATACTTGCCGCGTCCGATCCAAAACTCATGTAGGGCAGGGCAATCTGTTTTTTCACATTCTCTTCGGACATTAGAAAATATACCGTACCAACACGGCTACTGTCCTGAACGACCAAGTCAATAGCGGTTTCTTCTGGACTTGTACCCCGTATTTTCGCAACCTCTCCCAAGGTTTTGCCTGTAAGGTACCTAAGACTATCATTTCTAAAATCATTTAAAATAAGTTTTTCAGGACTACCGGCAGCAAAATAAAGGTTCTCCCAACCATCCCCTTTAGCTTTCATTTCTTCAATTACTTTTTTACGGATGGCAGGGTCTTGCAATCGTTCGGCCCATTTCCCATAACCACCTTCCTGTACCCATGGAGGCATAGAAGCATCTAAACCTGTGGCTCCTGCTGTATAATTATACATATCTGTAGTAATTTGCAGTCCGGCAGAGCGTGCTGAGTCTATTTTGGCAATTGCAGATTCCCATTTTCCCCAATTGTCTTTTCCGCCAGCTTTTAAATGATAGATTTCCGCAGGAATATTCGCTTCTTTTGAAATTCGTATCAATTCATCAATTGCTTCCAACCAATAGTCGCCCTCACTGCGCATATGGGAAATGTACATACCATTATAGGCTGATGCGACCTTGCACAATTCAATCAGCTCTTCGGTATCCGCATAAAAAGCAGGGGCATAAATCAATGAAGAACCAATACCCATAGCTCCCTCTTCCATAGCTGTTTTGGCCAAGACTTTCATATTTTCCAATTCGGCAGGGCTGGGAGGGCGGTTAGCTTCCCCTAGTTCATGAACACGTAAAGTGGTGGCGCCTACGAAGGAAGCCACATTGGGAGCAATACCTCGTTTTTCTAAAAACTCTAAATAGTCTCCAAGTGTTGTCCATTCTATAGGATATTTGACATCCTTTTGGCTACTTTGTTCTTGTTGTCGCATTTCATCGCTTAACGGACCCATAGACCAACCTTCACCCATAACCTCTAAAGTGACTCCTTGACGAATATCACTTTCTGATTTTCCATCAACAATAAGAGATTCGGTAGCCCAGCTAAGCATGTTGATGAAGCCAGGGGCAACGGTTAACCCGCTGGCATCTATCTCTTGCAGGCCTTTGGCATTTTCCAGGTTTCCGATTGCGGCAATAGTATCTGCATTAATGCCGATGTCGCCCATGAATATGGGCTGACCAGTACCATCTGCGATTTGACCATTTTTGATGAGGATGTCAAAGGTTTCTTGATCGGAGCATCCAACCATGCAGAAAAACAATATGACATAGGGAATAAGGTTTGAAAGGGATTTCACAGTTTGTTGGTTTGGTTTTCCCTAAATGTAAGAAATAAATAGGTAGCCAATTCATTAAATAGATCTGTACGAAGCCTAAACAACCAAAACCTTTAAACCCGATGTTTTTTTTATTGATTTGATAGTAAAGGAGCGTGGTAATTATTTATCCGATTACCTTGGATTCCAATCGATCTTCCTTGATCGTACCACTTTTTGAATAGACATAATAGGAATGATTCCGCTCATCCAAGGAAACAGAGGTATGCACTTCTTCGTTGATAAAATGAATGGCCGACCGGTCGTCACAGGCGTAGCCGTCGCTCAGCTTGCCCGAGAGAATATTATTGTGGTACAAAGGACGCCTTGAAGTTTCCGAGTTATAATGGGGGCAATGGCTTTTGTCAATGAAAGACATCCCGTTTACTATACTAAGTTCCTTAGGTCTCGAATCCGTAGTACCGGCATTGAACCAACAGAGTGAGCCCGCACTGCCACCCCCCATGACCACTCCATTGTCATAGGCATTTTTTAGGGCTTTATCTATACCTTGGGCCTTCCAAATGGCCAACATGTTCAAGGTGTTGCCACCGCCAACCACAATGGCATCCATTCTTTGGATGATTTCCTCAAAGCTTTCTTTCTGGTCGTAGGAATTGATCCAAACGCTCATTACATGGGGTACAACATCGATTTGGGAACAGACCTCATAAAAGGATTTAATATACTTGGGATCTTCTCCACTGGCGGTGGGAATAAAACAAAGATTAGGGGTTTCCTTGCCAGAAGCTTTGGCCATATAGTCCAAAAAGGGAACTGTATGCCGTCCACTACCATAAACGAGTAACTGTCTTTTCATTTGGAGCATTTATTTCTTCCAAAGATACACAGATGATTTACAAACTTTAAAAACCGAAAGTTTTACTAGATAATCGACATTTAAATGTTCTGACGCTTGCGTCGAAACTTACTATAAAGGTTTTTTTCAATACCACGTGGGCTTACTCCGAGGTCGATTACTGGGAATCTGAATTTCTTTGCCCCTTAGGTTTACTCCCTCGAAACTTGGATGTACCAGAGC
This sequence comes from Maribacter sp. 4G9, assembly GCF_002742265.1. Taxonomy (GTDB): domain Bacteria; phylum Bacteroidota; class Bacteroidia; order Flavobacteriales; family Flavobacteriaceae; genus Maribacter. The sequence goes on along the minus strand of NZ_MDGL01000003.1, from coordinate 16,728 downwards.
TATTCCTGTTCTTGTTCCGGTTTCTATTTCGGTTCCTATTATTGTTTTGATTGGTTTGTGAAGTTTTGTTCGGTTTCTGACGTACAGGCTGTGCGTCTTCTTCTGTCTCGGAATCATCATCCACAAACTGATGTTCCGGCATACGGGGAACCGCCTGTTTGATCAGTTTTTCTATATCCCGAAGATAGGGGCGTTCCTCCTTGTCACAAAACGATAATGCAATTCCGCTGGCACTGGCCCTTCCGGTTCTTCCTATTCTGTGTACGTAGGTTTCGGAAACATTGGGAAGGTCATAATTTATGACCAATGAAAGTTCGTCCACATCAATACCTCTTGCTGCGATATCGGTAGCAATCAAGACCATTAATTTACCATCCTTAAAATCACCCAAGGCCTTTTGCCTTGCGGTCTGGGATTTATTTCCATGTATGGCCGCCGATTTGACACCGGCCTGGGATAATTTTTTTACGATTTTATTGGCACCATGCTTAGTCCTGGAAAATACCAAGACCGAATCTTTGGGGCGTTCCTGGAGCAGATGTGTCAACAGTTTGGGCTTATTCTTTTTACTCACAAAATAGACGCCTTGCTCCACTTTTTCGGCAGTGGCTTGTTGAGGTTTAATGGTTACACGTTCAAAATCGCCTAACATGGCCTTGGAAAGTTCTACGATATCCTGGGGCATCGTGGCAGAAAAGAATAGCGATTGCCTTTTTGGGGGCAATTTGGCGATGATCTTTTTTACATCATGAATAAAGCCCATATCCAACATTTGGTCCGCTTCGTCCAACACAACAAATTCTAGATTCTTAAAAGTAATATAACCTTGGTTCATTAAGTCCAATAGTCGACCGGGTGTGGCAACAAGGATGTCCACGCCATTTTTTAGGGCATTTACTTGTTTACCCTGTTTGACCCCACCAAAAATCACGGTGTTTTTGAGTCCGGTGTATTTGCCGTAGGCCGTAATGCTTTCCCCGATCTGTATGGCCAATTCCCGTGTTGGGGTCACTATCAAGGCCTTGACTTTTCTACTGTTATCCCGTAGGCTTATACCCTCGTAAAGATGATGCAAGATTGGAATGCTAAAGGCTGCTGTCTTACCGGTGCCCGTTTGAGCGACTCCTAGTAAGTCTTTCTTTTTAAGTAAAATGGGAATGGCTTGTTCTTGTATGGGGGTGGGATGGGTGTATCCTTCTTTTTGTAAGGCCTCCAAAATTGGTTCGGCAAGGCCAAGTTCTTTAAATGTCATGTATTTTTTATAAGCGGCAAAGGTACGGTTATTTGTGTTAGTGTGGTTGTTGGTTGTTGGTTGCTCGTTGATGGTTTTTAGTTGATGGTTTTTAGTTGATGGTTGTTGGTTGTTCGTTTTTGATTGTTCTTTGCTCGTTTGTGGGTTTCAACTATTAACTTTTAACGCTGAACACTTAACACTTAACACTGAACACTTAATGCTGAACTTGCGCTTGAACTTTGAATTCCGAACTTGAACGTACGCTTGAACTTATATTCACAGCCCCACAACGGCTGCCTCCGCACAACGTTCCCCGTCCATGGCCGCTGAAACGATACCCCCTGCAAAACCACCGCCCTCTCCACAGGGAAACAGTCCCTTTATTTGAACATGTTCCAAAGTTTTGGTTCTTGGGATGGTAATTGGGGAAGAGGTTCTGGATTCTACACCAACGATATTTGCTTCGGCGGTATAATAGCCGTGCATTTTTTCACCGAAGGCCTTGAATCCAGTTCGGAGCCGACTCCCAATGAGTTTGGGTAGCAGGGAATGTAAAGGTGCCGATTTCAATCCGGGTTGATATGACGTTGGGTTTAAATCGGCGGAAAGCCGACCTTCAACGAAGTCCGTTAATCGCTGTGCAGGAGCTGTTTGCGACCTTCCACCTGAAGTAAATGCCAAGCGTTCCAAGTCCTTTTGATATTCAAGTCCCTTTAATGCCCCGAAGTGTTCGTACTTGGGAATGTCCTCATCCACATTGATCTCTACCACAATGCCCGAATTCGCAAAGAGATTGTTCCGTTTTGAGGGGGACATGCCATTAACCACGACTTCACCTGGGGCCGTTGCAGCCGGTACTATGAAGCCACCGGGACACATACAGAATGAATACACCCCACGGCCTTTCACCTGTTCCACCAAACTGTAGGAGGCAGCGGGTAGCAACTCATTCCTGTGACCGGAACAGTGGTACTGAATACTGTCGATGATTTCTTGGGGGTGTTCTACCCGAACACCCATTGCGAAGCTCTTCGCATCCAAGGCAACTTTCTTTTTGTGAAGCAGTTCAAAAATATCACGGGCGGAATGCCCGGTTGCCAGAATGACCCGTTCCACCGTTATTTCACTTTCGTTTTGTAATACGATAGATTTTAATCGGTTGTCCTGAATGTTGAAATCGGTGACCCTAGTATTAAAATGGACTTCACCACCATATTTCAGGATGGTTTCGCGCATATTCTGCACGATTTTGGGCAATTTGTTCGTACCGATATGTGGATGGGCATCAATGAGGATATCCTCTTTCGCATCGTGATGGACAAGACTTTCGAAGATACGTCTTACGTCGCCCCGTTTTAAGCTACGGGTGTAGAGCTTTCCGTCCGAATAAGTGCCCGCACCACCTTCGCCAAAACAGTAATTGGAATTCTCACCTACGATATGGTCCTGATTAATGGCCTTAAGGTCACGTCTGCGGTCCTGTACATTTTTTCCGCGTTCAAAAACAATGGGTTTGTACCCAAGTTCCAGACAGCGTAGGGCCGCCCACATTCCTGCGGGACCAAATCCAATGATATGAATGGGCTTGGCCTTAGAAACATCTTGATATTCAAATGTATATTCGGTTTTATCCAAGGTTTCGCCCTTCGTAAAAACCGCCAATTTATAATTAAAGTAAATGGTGGGCTTACGGGCGTCTATGGATTTCCTAAGGACTTTAAAGGTAAATTCACTGGCGGTCAGCCCCAAATGACGGGCAATTTTTTGCTCGAGCATATTTTCATCCTCCGCTTCCTCTAGGCTGAGCCGCAACTGAATATTTCTGATCATAATGGCAAAATTACTTCAAAGAAATGGATACTTAGCGCGGTGCGAATTCCTTTTTGTAAGCTGAAGGTGTTCTTCGGGTGATAGCCTTAAACTGTTTGTTGAAGTTGGACAAGGTTTGGAAACCGCTAGAATAACAGGCCTGGGAAGCGTTCATCTTTTCTTCCAAAAGCAATTTGCACGTATGCCCAATGCGTATTTCACTGACAAACTCTGAAAAGGTTTTGTTGGCATGTATCTTAAAATACCTGCTGAATGAGGTAGGCGTCATATTCGTCAATTGCGCCAATTCATCCAATGAAATTTTATTTCGAAAATTTTTCATGACGTAGGCGTACACGGTGTTCATACGTTCCGTATCCCCTTGCTTTAGGGAGTTAATGTATCCCGGACTCGCCAAGTACTCTATTTCCTTGGTTTCGCTCAATAGGTTTAATATTTTTAAAAGCTCTAAAACGCGTTCCAACCCTTCCAATTGAAGCAAATTCTGCATTAATGTTTTAATTTCCTGGGATGTATTTCCGTTTATAAGTAGCCCCCTAAGACTTTTCTGAAAAAGTTGGTTCAACTTAAGTCCCTCTTCTTTGTGCAAAAGGTGTTCCCCTAAAAAATTTCCGTTGAAATACACGACTATCCCTTCGGAATAGGCTTTATGGCTAGGTAATTGGGTGTCGAAGTCACTTTTCCATAAATGGGGCAGATTGGGCCCAGTAAAGGTTATTTCTCCTTCCTTGTAGGGCCTAATACTATCACCAATAAACTGCGTGCCCCTTCCCTTTTGGACCAGAAATAACTGATATTCCTGATGAAAATGCCAGTTAGGGTCGAACAGCGGTTGTTTCAACGCTTTGGCGACCAAGGCATGGGATTCGGGAATTGGTGATTTTTCTAGCGCTAATTTCAAGCTTCGTTTTGAATAAGAGATTTGGTTTTTTCGAAAACAGAACACTTATTTGCCAGTAAAAATACTGTTTTGTTTTCAATCATGACAAAATACAGTCAGTATGAGATAAATGAAAGGAATTTAATGTGTCAAATTATGATTAAAATTGGTACTTAATTTAATATCTGGCATTTTATGAAGACGTTTTATAAGATATGTGCAGTATTGTTTGGTGTTTTTATACTGATAACAAGCTGCAAATCGGAAAATAAGGAAAAGGCATTTAAGGACGATGCTCCCCGAAGAATAGAATTGTTATTTCTGGGGCATTCCATTGAACATCACAATTCTGGTGCGTATTTCCCCATACTGGCTTCGGCCTTAACCAAGGATGGCATCAACATTACGTATACGGAAGATGTGAACGACTTAAATCCAGAGGAATTATCGCTTTACGATGGACTGATAATCTACGCCAATCACGAAGAAATAACAGATGCACAAGAAAAAGCCTTATTGGATTATATTCGTGAAGGCCATGCGTTTATTCCTATTCATTCGGCCAGTTTTTGTTTTAAAAATTCACCGGAATATATAGACTTGGTAGGGGCTCGGTTCATGAGTCACGAGACAGGTACGTTCACGGCTGAAATTTTAGACAGGGAACATCCTATCACAAAGGATTTAAAAGCTTTTGAAACATGGGACGAAACCTACGTACACGATAAAATTGCGGATGATATTCACGTTTTAATGGAACGTGCGGAGGGCGACCACAGGGAGCCCTGGACCTGGGTTAAGAATTATGGCGAAGGAAAAGTGTTCTACACGGCTTACGGACACGATGAGCGCACTTGGAACCACCCTGGTTTCCAAAATCTGGTCAAGGAGGGTATTTTGTGGGCCGTAGATGATATGGCCAAGAAGAATTGGGAAGCATTCGTTACGGATATTCCAACGTTACAATATGAGGATAGGGAAAATATTCCAAATTACGAGAAAAGGGACCCCGCTCCTAAGTATCAATTGCCCTTATCCCCTGAAGAATCCCAGAAATTCATTCAGGTGCCCCCTGGCTTTGAGGCTAAATTATTTGCAGCGGAACCGGATATCATTAATAATATTGCCATGAACTGGGATGAAAAAGGCCGACTTTGGGTGATTGAAACAGTGGATTACCCAAATACAGTACGAAACGATGATAGTATAGGTGATGATAAAGTAAAAATTCTAGAGGATACCGATGGTGATGGCAAGGCCGATAAGGTAACCGTCTTTGCCGATAAGCTGAACATCCCTACCAGTTTTGCTTTTTACGATGGCGGCATCGTAGTTTCCCAAGCACCGGAATTCATCTTTTTAAAGGATACGGATGGGGATGACAAGGCAGATGTTCGGGAAACCCTGATTGAAGGCTGGGGCACCTTTGACACTCATGCAGGTCCTTCCAATTTGCAATATGGGATTGACAATCAATTATATGGGGTAGTAGGCTACTCCGGATTTGAAGGTCAGATTTTTGGAAAGGATTTCAAATTTAACCAAAACGTGTATAGGTTCAATCCTAAAAAAAACACCTTTGAAGTATTGACAAATACTTCCAATAATACGTGGGGATTGGGATTGACCGAGGATAATTCCATTTTTGCATCTACAGCGAACAATACGCACAGCGTTTTTGTAGGTATTCCCAATGTCAATTTCACCCATGTAAAAGGTATTGGAACGGACGGTAGCGCTAAAATAGATGGTCACTACGATATGCAACCCATTACGCCCAATTATAGACAGGTCGATGTTTTTGGTGGCTTTACGGCCGCTGCCGGACATCATTTTTATACCGCTAGAGAATATCCAGAGAAATATTGGAACAAGATAGCATTCGTATGCGAGCCTACGGGGGGCTTGGTGCACCAAGCAAGAATCATAAAGGACGGCGCAGGATATGTAGAGGAAGATGCCGGTAATCTTTTTGCATCTGCGGACGAGTGGAGTTCCCCTGTGGAAGCCAAAGTGGGTCCGGATGGTGTGGTTTGGGTCGCTGACTGGTATAATTTTATTGTACAGCACAATCCCACCCCAAATAAGGATAGGGGCGGTTATGATGCAGAAAATGGGGATGGAAATGCCTATGTGAATCCATTACGTGATAAGTCCCACGGAAGAATTTATAGGATAGTTCCTAAGTACGATTATGACTATGAACCGATGCAATTGTCCAAGGAAGACCCAGATGCTTTAATAGAGGCTTTGAGCAACGACAATCAATTTTGGAGATTGACCGCTCAACGTCTTTTGGTGGAACGAGGAGAAACCGATGTTTTGAATGATCTATATAAATTGGCGAATAAAAAAGAGGTTGACAGCGAAGAATTGAATAATGCCGCGTTACATGCACTTTGGACCATTGATGGCCTGGGTGCTTTGGAATCGGACAGTAATGCCCTTGGGGTAGTGAAAGGAGCACTATACCATAAGGCTGCAGGCGTTCGTAAAGCGGCCATCCAGTTATTGCCTCGAAATGATGATTCTGACGATGCCTTGTTCAAGGCGAATACCCTGAACGATCGAGAACCGAATGTACAGTTAGAGGCGCTGCTTTATTTTTCGGAAAGGCCATCCTCGCAAAAGGTAGGTTCTTTGCTCTATGATTTAGGCAGAAACGAAGCTGTTTTAAACGATGAGTGGATGTTCAAAGGAATATATACTGCATCTGCTCAAAATAGTGATGGGTTTTTAAACGCCTTTAAACAACAAAACCCAACGTATAAAATGCCTGAGGCAACTACCAATGATATGGCGGCCATGGGTTACAATGATGCGGATTGGGAGATTATGGATTTACCACAATACATAGAGGACGCAGGATTGGATATAGACGGGGTTATCTGGTTTAGAAAGGAAATCTCCTTACCATCATCGGCCTCGGATAAAGTAGGCACAATTTCCTTGGGACCCGTTGATGATTCCGATGTAACCTATATCAACGGAACAGAAGTTGGAAGTATGGCGGCCAGCTATAAATCCATGCGAAATTATGATATTCCAAAAGGGGTTTTAAGAGCAGGGAAAAATGTAATTTCCGTACGTGTTGATGATACGGGGGGTGAAGGCGGAATTTATGGTAGAAGTTGGTCAATGAACATCAGGCTAGGTGAAGAAAGGTACTCATTGGCCGGACCATGGAAGTATAAAGTGGAAAAGAATTATTCCAACAAGGTAGCAAAAACGTATACGGAAGCGGATTTGGCCGTATTGCTCATGAAGAATTATGGAAGTGAAGATGATGTCTCTTCGGATATGACGGATGAAGATTTTTCCAATGCGAAAAAGATCGTTATTAAAACAATAACGAACGAGATGAAATTCGATGTTACCAAGTTTGAAGTGAAAGCTGGAGAACAGGTAGAATTGATATTGGAAAACCCTGATTTTATGCAGCATAACCTCATTATAACCAAACCTGGTAAAAAGGAAGCGGTAGGTGCAGCGGCGGATAAAATGGCAGCGGACCCAGATGCAGCGGAACTCTTTTATATTCCACAAACTGATGATGTATTATTTGCAACTCCGTTATTGAACCCGAACGACACCTATTCATTGAAATTCACGGCGCCAACAAAGCCCGGTGAATACCCCTTTATATGTACGTTCCCCGGTCATTGGAGAATCATGCAAGGGGTAATGGTCGTAAAATAGTATCCAAGATTTAGGAAGAGAAGCATGAAGAACAAGATAAATTTTGGTGTAAGCACGTGGCTTTGGCAATCGCCCTTTACTACGGAATCGATATCGTTATTTCCTAAAATTAAGTCCATGGGCTTCGATGTTGTGGAGATTCCCGTCGAGGACCCGGATTTAATTGATGTTAAAATTTTAAAAGAAGCATTGGATGTCCATGGACTACAACCAACGATTTGCATTGTTTTTGGCGATGATAAGGATTTGACCTCTGAGGACAAGAGGCTACACAAAAATTGTTTTGAACATGCGGAAAAGTGTTTTTCCTTAGCTTCGGAGCTTGGTGTAAGTTTTGTTGCCGGACCGCTCTATGCCGCTGTGGGCAAGGCCCGTTTGGCACCCGAAGCGGAAAAGAAAGCGGAATGGGGCAGGGCGGTTGCCAATTTAAGAACGCTCTCCGGTATCGCTAAAAATCAAGGTCTGGATATCGCCTTGGAACCTTTGAACCGTTTTGAATCGGATCTAATCAACACTGCCGATGATGTAGTGCGACTGCTCGATGCTATTAACGAGAAGAACATGAAAATCATTCTGGATAGTTTCCATATGACCATCGAGGAGCAAGATATTCGTCTAGCAATCAATACGGCGGGCAAACGATTGATCCATGTTCAGGTTTCGGAAAATCACCGGGGGATTCCCGGTACGGGTCTGACACCTTGGGCCGAATTCGCAAAAGGTTTGCAGGATGTCGAATATTCAGGGGCCTTGGTCATTGAAAGCTTTACGCCGGAAATTCCCGAATTGGCAGCAGCCGTAAATATTTGGAAAAAACTGGCGGACACACAGGATGCATTTGCATCCGAAGGATTGAAATTTTTAAAGAATACGTTTAAGTAAAATTGAAAAATATGAGTACAAAGAAAGTGAATGTGGCCATCATCGGGTTAGGTTTTGGTGCAGAATTTATTCCCATATATCAAAAGCATCCCAATGCGAATTTAGTAGCCCTCTGCCAACGAAACGAGGCCAAATTGAACGAACTGGCGGACGCCTTCGGTATCGACAAGAGATATACCTCTTATGAGGAACTACTTAAAGACCCGGAGATTGATGCCGTGCATATCAATACGCCGATTCCCAATCATGGGGAGCAATCGATTAAGGCATTAAAAGCGGGCAAGCATGTGGCCTGTACGGTACCCATGGCCACTACCGTTGAGGAATGCGAAGAAATCGTAAAATTGACCCAAGAAACGGGACTTACGTACATGATGATGGAAACCGTAGTCTATGCACGTGAGTTTTTGTTTATGAAGGAACTCTATGAAAAGGGGGAATTGGGCAAGATTCAGTTCTTAAAGGCAAGCCATCAACAAGATATGGACGGGTGGCCCAATTACTGGCCCGGACTACCACCAATGCACTATGCAACACATTGTGTGGGGCCTGTTTTGGCATTGACCAAAGGTGAAGCGGAATATGTTTCCTGCTTCGGCTCGGGTACGATAAGGGAAGAATTGATCAAAGAATACAATTCGCCCTATGCCGTGGAAACCACCCATATTAAATTCAAGGATTCAGATTTGAGCGCACAAGTGTATCGGTCGTTATTTGATGTAGCAAGACAATATCGGGAAAGCTTCGAAGTCTACGGTTCCAAAAAATCGGTGGAGTGGCCCTTGATAGAGGGAAAACCCTTGGTAGTACATACCGCAAAAAAACCGGAACCAGAAATTCCGGAAGAGGTTGAAAGTCCGGATTATGCAAAACTATTGCCCAAGGAAATCCAACATTTTACCACCCAAGGGGTTTATGATTCCGAGGAAAATGAACATTTGTCCTTTACCCAGGGCGCGGGCCACGGGGGGTCACATCCGCACTTGGTGCATGAATTTGTGGAGGCCTTGATTCAGGAGAGGTCCCCTTATCCCAATGCAAAGCAATCTGCCAATATTACCTGTGTAGGGATTTTGGCACATGAATCCGCACAACAGGGTGGGGCCATCATAAAATTGCCGGAGTTTACATTTTCCTAAGGATGAAGGGCAGTTCGTTCCATCTACTTGGTTTTTGTAAAGCGATTTATGGCGATGGAAAAGCACTTTCATATGTTCGGATGACCGCTATAAAAGGCCTATTTGCCACTAAAAGTACCTGCCTTACAACATAAAATAGGGCAAGGTACCCTTAGTTGTTTATTTTTAGGGCTTATCTCTAGTTGGAATAACTTTGAAGCATATTGTAGGCTTATTTTTCTCATTAGTGTTTGGATTCCATGTTATGAATGGCCAGGAGACGTATTTGGATACGTTTACCACCTTTTCCTATGGCAATAATGATGGTTCCATGCCCTTTGCTGGCAATTGGACCGAAACAGGGGAAGCGGACAACCCAGGTTCCGGAAGAACACAGATTGATGGCCAGCGCCTTCGACTTCAGAATTTGGATAATAACTATATCACTAGAAACCTCAACCTTGCAAATGCCCTGAGCGCAACGCTTACCCTCGACTTTCAGCGGACCAATGGCGACGAAATTGTCACGGTTCAACTATTTGATGGAAGCACGTATGCCTCGATAGGTAACCTAAATGGCACAGGTTCTTTTAGTTATAGCTTGAACGCCAACCAAATGAACGCTAATGCAGGTATCCGGTTTACGTCAGGTAGTAGCGGTTGGAGCAATTCCGAGACAATGTATATAGACAATGTATTGTTCACCGTTGTATTCCCTAATGCCCCTCCCGTAGTGGTAGCATCGGGAAATCAAGTGTACTGTAACGGTGGTAGCACACCTATTGCCCAAAGTATTAGCATTACCGATCCAGACGATACTTCTACAACAGCGGTTTATGTTCAAATATCCAATGGATATGTAGCTGGGGAAGATCTTCTGACTCTCACAGGTACTCATCCGGGTATTACTTCAAGTTGGGATGCTATAGAAGGAAAGATTACCTTACAAGGTCCAGCGACGTATACAGCATTTGAAAATGCCATTTTAGGCGTCCAATATAGCACAAGTGCATCAAATCCGACAGGTAGCCGACAGTTTTCCATTACCGTGGGCGAGGCAAACTTTTTGCCTGCAACAGGACATTTTTATGAATACGTGGCGGACGTGGGAATTTCTTGGACCGATGCCGAAGTGGCCGCCAGCAATCGTACATATTTTGGACTTCAGGGCTATCTGGCCACCCTGACTACTCAAGAGGAAGCTGATTTTTCCGGTTCACAGGCACAAGGTGTTGGGTGGATAGGTGCTACCGATGCTGCCTCTGAAGGCCAATGGCTTTGGGTTACCGGACCGGAAGCTGGAACACCATTTTGGAACGGTAGGGCGAATGGAAATACACTCCCGCCCACCAATTTTGCCAATTGGAACGGTGGGGAGCCCAATCAAGCAGGCAATGAAGATTATGCTCATATCACAGATCCATCCGTGGTAAGGGGTGGAGCGCCCCTGGGATCATGGAACGATTTACCCAATGGAGGGGGAAGTGGCGCCTATAGACCGCAAGGTTATGTGGTGGAATACGGTGGCATGTCCGGTGATCCAGTGCTGAACATTAGTGCTTCCACTACCTTGACTATGGACAACAATCCGCCTACTTGGACTACTTCCAGTGGAGCTTTGGATGAAAACTACCAGTGTGCCGGTGATGTACCCTCCTTAGCGGCCTGTGGTGACCTCAATGTAACATTTTTTAACGAGGCGCAATATTCATGGGGTTTCGGTCTTCAAAACAACACAGGCTCCCAAATCGATGCTTGGGAGGTGCGTATCGCCAATGCCGACTATCAGCTAAACGTTTCCCAATTGAGCAACCAAGCGGCTTTCACATATTCCGAAATTGATAATAGCAATGGAACGTATAATTTGATCTTGACTGGTACGGCACCAATAGCACCCTATGGTGGTATTCCGGGAGGCAATATTCAATGGACGGGAGTCAATTTTGGCTATGATCCCTCTTCCGCTGGCATTACGGTTTTTTGCGGGTCACTACCTTTTGTACCTCCCTTGGCCACGGATGATTGTTCTGTCACTGATATTACCATCCTAAATGATGAAATAACAACATTTAATTCCGAAAACGATTTTACAAGAGTCATTACCTATCAGGCTGCGGACAGCAATGGCAATACCAGTGTTCCATTTACCAAAACCATTACAGTCCAGGATACTATGGCACCTACCGCTAGTAATCCACCGCCTGTTACCGTTTTTTGTAATGCCGACATACCAATTCCCGACATTAACGTGGTCACCGATGAAGCCGATAATTGTATTGTTCCCTTGACAGTGGCCCATTTAGGAGATAGTACCGATGGCGGTACTAACCCGGAAACCATTACTAGAACTTATAGTATTACGGATAATGCCGGAAACTCGAGTAGTGTATTTCAAACTATTTCAGTATATACTGTTGGGATATCTGCACAACCTTCCAATATAGCGACAGTAGCAGGGACTACCCTTGGATTTATGGTCACTGCCAACAATGCGGATCAATACCAATGGCAAGTCAGCACCAATGGAGGGGCTTCATATACAGACCTCACCAATGGCAATGGGTATATAGGAGTTCAAACGGCAAACCTGCAAATACTAGGTGCTGCCGTTGACCTTCAAAAGAATGGGTATCGTTATCGGGTTTTGGTATCCAATTCCGCGGCCTCATGTCCGCCATTGATCTCCCAGGCCGCTATTTTGACCATTGGGGTGCGCTCCATTATTACAAATAGGCGAATAACCTATCGGGCCAACAAGAACTAGGAATAACAATTTTAAAATAGTCTTCTTTGGTCCGTTCCTTAAGTTAATTGGATAATCCGGGGAAAATCGACAAAATCAGAGCGTTACTTTTCCCAAATGCCTATGGTTAAAAAAATTACAATCCATCATGAAAAATCTACAATTGGGTAATACTTTTTATAAATTGCGGGACTATTCCATGAAATTTGAACAGCAAACTAAATGTTTAACCCAATGAAGTGTCTTTTAACCATTTTAGGTATTTTTTGGTTAACCTTAGGAACGGCGCAAACCGCTGCCATGGGAACTATTGAACTTGAAATTACCGGAATGGAGAATGACGAAGGCCAGATGTTGGTGGGACTTTACAATACCGAGGAAGGGTGGTTGTTGAAGCCTTTCAAGGGAGCTTTCGGTAAAATAGCCAATGGTGTCACCACGGTTATTTTCAGGGATATCCCAGAGGGAGTATACGCCATTTCCGTGTTTCATGACAAGGACAACGACGGAAAGCTCAACAGGCTTTTTGGACTTCCTACCGAACGTTTTGGAGCCTCCAACAACGCACCTTCAAGATTTGGTCCCCCTAAATGGCGGGATGCAAAATTTCAGCTATTGGGTGGAACATTGAAACATTCAATTCAAATTCACTAAAAAGCTGTTCAAAATGAAGAAATTTATTGCACTGCTCTTGGTAGTGTTCACTACCAGTGCCTGGTCCCAAGACCAATTTACAAAGGGAATGCAGAAGGCCTTTGCCCTTTGGGGAGAAGGCAAGTCCATGGAAGCCTCTAATTTGTTCGAAAGAATAAGCAATGCGGAGCAAGACAATTGGCTGCCCTATTATTATGTAGCACAGATAAATACTATAAACTCTTTTGGCGAAAAGGACGAAAATAAATTGAAACAACAATTGGAAAAGGCCCAGGAATTTCTGGATATCGCCCAACAACCCAGAAATCATGGTGCAACAGGCTATGACATACACAGCGTGGATAGCATACGATGGGGCAACGTATGGGATGACCCACTCCGGAAAGGTGGTTGCACTATATAACGAAGCGCTTAAAATTGCACCGGATAATCCCCGGGTAGTGTTTTCAAAGGCGGAATGGGACATGGGTTCCGCTGCCTATTTTGGGCAGGATACTGCACCCTATTGCAAAGACGTGGAACGATCCTTGGAACTTTTTGCTAACTTTAAACCAGAAGGTCCTTTTTTTCCCAATTGGGGTGAGGACCGGGCGAAAGAAACCCTTGCGAGGTGTAATGGATAATGTCGCGCTATGAATGCAACAAAAGATTTGGGACAAGAAAGTAAATCTTCCTTTGAAACGATTAGGAAGGTTCTCAGGATAAGCTTATACATTACCCTAGGTATTTCCTCCATAAATATTTTTTTCGCTTTTCAAAATGGGTTTGTTTGGCAAAATGAATTGGAGGATATAGCCATAACCTTCGTATATGCCTTGACCATTACCGCATGCAACATTTATTACAACGACTACCTTTCCGAAAAATTTAGTTGGGAGACACAAACCCAAAAGCGACTTTGGTTTGGTGCGATCGGGTCTATTTTATTGACCGTACTTTCATACGGTCTTGCCAGAATCATAGTGGAGGTTGGTTATTTGGGGAATAGTTTTCAGGATTTTTTTAAGAACGAGAATTACGGTACCTACATATACACATTACTGATCGCCATTTTGGTTTCTGCAATATTGCATGCATTTTACTTTTATAAGGCATTACAGGACAGTAAGGTAAAGGAGCAAAAGGTCATAGCCGGGACGGCATCGGCAAAGTTCGATGCTTTGAAGAACCAATTAGATCCCCACTTTCTATTCAATAGTTTAAATGTGCTTACAAGTTTAATAGAGGAGGATCCAAACCAAGCCCAAAAATTCACCACGTCGCTTTCCAAAGTGTATCGGTATGTCTTGGAACAAAAAAATAAGGACCTGGTCTCTGTGGATGAGGAATTACAATTCGCCAATACCTATGTAAAGCTTTTGAAAATGAGATTTGAGGACAGTATTATTCTGGATATACCTGAAAATGCAACCAATCCTGAAGCTAAAATTGTACCTCTGTCTTTGCAATTATTGCTCGAAAATGCCGTCAAACATAATATAGTGAACAGTGCCAAGCCCCTTTACATAAAAATTTTCGAGGAAGACGGAAACTTAAAAGTTACCAATAACCTTCAGGAAAAGCAAGTGGTCAAGAAAAGCAGTGGGGTGGGCTTGCAGAATATTCAACAGCGCTATGAGCTATTGAGCAACCGCAAAATGGAAATCTTTAAAACCGCTAGCGATTTTACCGTGCAGCTTCCCATGTTAACTCAAAAAATATCCGTAGTGGAGACCCAAGAGGATTTTATTGAGGATAAGCGGTATCAAAAGGCCAAGGAGCGTGTAGAGAATGTAAAGGGCTTTTATGGGAACCTCATAGCGTATTGTATCGTAATACCCTTTCTTGCTTTTTTAAATTATAGGACAACTAGTTTTCCATGGGTTATTTTTCCGGTATTGGGCTGGGGCTTTGGGTTGCTTACCCATGGCATGGAAGCTTTTGGATACCATCCAATTTGGGGCAAACGTTGGGAGGAAAGGAAACTCCGTGAATTAATGGAAAAGGACGATTTTTAGCGTGTAATCTAAATGATATCGGGTTGGAATCGCCTTGTTTTTAGCCAATTAGATTTCATCGTTCAAGGGTGTTTTGGCAAAGGATTCCCAATTTTACAATCCATCCTAAAAAATATACAGTTGGGTACTTCCTTTTTTTAAATCCCTTATACTTTATAGAAATTTGAAGTGTCGGTAATAATAAATTCAAACTATTTAAAAACTAAGATTATGGAAACTTCAAACGAGTTCAGATACAAAAGGGCTAAAGAGAAAATAGAGGAAATTAAGGCTTTCTACGGAAACTTGTTAGCCTATTGTATTATCATACCATTTTTGGCCTGGATCAATTACAATACCACTAGTTTTCCTTGGGTGATTTTCCCCGCTATTGGATGGGGGATAGGTCTTTTGGGCCATTGGATGAACGTTACGGGGAACCATCCCTTTTTTGGAAAGGATTGGGAAAGAAGAAAGTTGGAAGAATTAATGAAAAGGGATGAGTTTTAAGGAATGAACTATCTTTAAGTAAAACAGACCATCAATATATAAACCAACGGGTTATGACACATAATAATCAAGAATCAAAATATTACAGGGCCAAGGAGCGTGTAGAAAATATAAGGAAATTCTATACAAGTTTTTTATCCTATATCCTCTTTATAGCATTTTTAGGAGGATTAAATTATTGGCTGGACGAATGGCGGTACCCTTGGTTTTTGTGGGCCGCCTTTGGATGGGGAATTGGTCTGATATTCCAAGCGGTAAAGGCCTTTGGCTTTATTCCTATTTTAGGAAAGGACTGGGAGGAAAGAAAAATTAATGAGCTTATGCGGGAGGATGAGGAACAAACAAAATGGAAATAATGGAAAGAGATCAAAATAAATTGGAACGTGCCAAGGAAAGATTAAAGGAACTCAAAGATTTTTATTGGCATCTGGCATTCTATATTGGTGTTAACAGCTTTATAAGCATTTCCACCATTATTGGAAGAATGGATAACGGAGCCGATTTTTTGGATGTACTGGACTTTGGAACCTTTGCGGTATGGATCTTTTGGGGAATCGGATTATTTTTCCACGGCATGAAGGTGTTTTCCTATAACCCTATTTTTTCAAAGGAATGGGAAGCACGGCAAATCCAAAAATATATGGAAAAGGATAGGAAGGAAGCTGAAAAATTTAGACAATAAAAACCATGGAAAATAATATAACGGAAAAGAGGTTAAAGGCGAGAAAACGAGTGGACGATATGAAAAAATTCTATCGCCACCTTAGGGTGTACATTATAATCAATGTTTTGTTGCTGGTTGTAAAATTCAATCTGTTCCAGTGGTTCAAGGATGATTATGAATGGTTACAAAGCCCTCAGTTCAATGATTGGTTTAGTTGGAACGTATTTGGAACTCCCGTGCTATGGGGTTTGGGCCTGCTCGTGCACGGATTATATGTCTTTAAGTTTAAATCCAAATCTTGGCAAGAACTTAAACCTAAATTCCTAAAGGATTGGGAGAATAGACAAATAGAAAAATTGACTTAGGTACTTAATCAATAACGATAGAAGTAGTAAATTCGGGGAAACAAACATCAAGAACATGGAGCAAAGATTCAAGAGCATGTCCCTTTTCGACTTTATGGAGAAATTCCCGGACACGGACAGCTGCCTGTCGCATCTGGCCTGGCTAAAGTGGGACGGGGGCTACAGGTGCCCCA
>NZ_MDGL01000002.1 GCF_002742265.1 Maribacter sp. 4G9 | reverse complement strand
TATCACAACAACTTGAAAACGAGATCTAAAGTCTCACAGAACTGAACGTGATTTAAGTAGTAAAAGAGAGAGGATTATCAATGTTGTCGAAGTCGTAAGCTTCACCGTGTATAGTAACCTTAATTCTCTCTTTTGTTCTTTCTGATTAACACATCAATTTAAAGAGAATCAAACTTAAGACGTATATAATTTATTGCTAGTTCTAGCCTACTTACGAAAACCCTTGCGGATTTTCTATTCGGTTTGTATTTGCTAAATTAGGTGCTTAAACCACGCAACAAACCATATACAAACACGTTGTGTGCAATTTGACCAAACCAATGAAACATATTTTTATAATCATAATTCTTTCAACTTTTTGGGCTTGTAATTCCAAAAAAGATAATGCGGTTTCAAAAATCAAAAACCCAAATCCAGAAATAGTAATGCAGAAAAAATTAAGCGGAAAAGAAGTCGTTGCGGAATTGGAGAAATTAAGTTATTTCAATCTGACCAGCGAATCTGAATTGGACACAGTTAAAGCTGATTTTGCAAAATCGTTTTCCGACTTGAAGTTTTTTCAAGGACCAACTCGAGGGGAAACGCTGAGTTTTATGGACAATCGCTATCATTGGGTAGATTGTGAGGAACTCTTTGAGATTGGAGGATTAACAGAATATTTAGCTCAAGTTAAACCGACTTTTAAAAAACTAGGATTGGAATTAGAATACGCAAACGAAAAAAGCGAACAAGACCAAAATAGTTGGAAACACACAATCGAACTGAACGGAATTGAATACACAGCGTTTGACGGACAATTTTCTGACTTGGATTGGGGAATTGCATATGTCAATTTTATAGAAATGTTGAACGCTGAATTAAGAAGACAAAATTCGGACGAACAGTTTTACCCTGTAAATTCAAAAAATGATGGAATGTTTGTTTTGCTAACCCCTAAACAACTGGATTTTGTATTGAGAAATTATTCAGTTAAAAATGAATTGACTTAGGTACTTAATCAATAACGATAGAAGTAGTAAATTCGGGGAAACAAACATCAAGAACATGGAGCAAAGATTCAAGAGCATGTCCCTTTTCGACTTTATGGAGAAATTCCCGGACACGGACAGCTGCCTGTCGCATCTGGCCTGGCTAAAGTGGGACGGGGGCTACAGGTGCCCCA
>NZ_MDGL01000001.1 GCF_002742265.1 Maribacter sp. 4G9 | reverse complement strand
CAACAACTTGAAAACGAGATCTAAAGTCTCACAGAACTGAACGTGATTTAAGTAGTAAAAGAGAGAGGATTATCAATGTTGTCGAAGTCGTAAGCTTCACCGTGTATAGTAACCTTAATTCTCTCTTTTGTTCTTTCTGATTAACACATCAATTTAAAGAGAATCAAACTTAAGACGTGTATAATCCAGCAAGCGGAATCACTCGCTAGATAAATTTTGCTACTTTTAACTTCAGGATATCCTGAAACTGATTTGACAAACCAAAGTTGCCAAATCATACACAAACACGTTAGGCAAAATAAAAATCAAACAATATGAAAACGAAAATTGGAAATATCGCTAATTATTTAGCAGCACTAATACTTTTAGGAATGGGACTTATATATTTATTCAAAAATAGTTTTATGCCGTATCATAGTGATGCAATTTCTCTAGAGTGGAATGAGGTTGATTCAAACATTCAATTTTTAATTCTAGCATTTATGAGGGCTATGTCTGGTGGATTTATAGCAATCGCAATAGTTATCGCATTTCTTCAGAAAATATTTGCTTCTGACAAAATAGCGCGGATACCGTTACTTATTTTGATTGGTGGTTTAATTGTAAGTCTGACTTCAATATATGCTACATTGATTGTTCGATTCAATTCACCTGGAAAACCTCCAACTTCATTAGCAATTATTGTAATTGCGTTGCTAATAATTGGATATATATTCAATCGAAAATCACTAAAAAAGAATTAAGCACTTTGCCTAATCGAGTAGACGGGTCCGCCCCTAGTTAGGAACGGACTGCGCCTCTCACACCACCGTGCGTACGGGTCTCGTACACGGCGGTTCGTTATATCAGAACTTTACACTAAGGTAGTACGCTAGCATACTTTCGTAACCTCTTTTTCTTAGACGTTTTTCAGTAATAGTAGTCCTCAGTATAGGAC